>JAQQAM010000139.1 GCA_028532905.1 Spirochaetales bacterium | reverse complement strand
GAGAGATCCATGATACAGTGAGGTACACCATGACCAATCTTCTGATGATGCTGGAAGCCAGTACAGATCTTGTCAAAAGCAATCCTGTCAAATTGGATGAGCTGCTCCACCAGGCCCTTGATCTGACCAAAAGCGGTCATGAGGAGATCAGACAGTCCCTCAGAACTCTGCGAAATACCCGGGTCAAAGAGAAAAACAGCATTGAATCCATACGCCACCTGACCGGGATATTTATGGATTCAACCGGAGTCAATGTGAAAGTCGAGTTCGGGAACCTTCCCTGGAAACTCAATAAAAAGGTGGATCATATTATCTACCGTTTTCTCCAGGAGGCCATGACCAATGCCTTGACCCATGGAGATGCCAAGAATATTGATATACAGTTCTGGCGGGAAGGGCCTGAAATAAAGATCAATGTGGAAGATGACGGAAAAGGGAGCCTCGACATTGAGCAGGGCATCGGTCTCAAAGGAATGACCGAGCGGCTGAATGAAGTCTCGGGAACCCTGAACTATGAGAATACATCAATGGGATTTTCCATCAGAGCAGCAATCCCCTGGAGAAGTAATGAGCAGAATTAATGTAATAATCGTTGACGATCAGACCCTGTTTGCAGAAAGCCTTAAAACCGTTCTGGAAACCCGCAGTGAAAATATCCGGATAACCTGTCTGGCGGCCAACGGCAAGGAAGCCGTCAAAATGGCTGAGATTCACATTCCGGATCTGATCCTTATGGATATAAGGATGCCGGAAATGAACGGCGTGGAAGCCGTGGGAATCATCAAGGAGAAATATCCTGAGATCAAGATTATCATGCTTACCACATTTGATGATGAAGAGTATATCTACAACGCCCTGAACAATGGAGCCGACGGTTATCTTCTGAAGAACACGGCTCCCGAAAAGCTGATATCCTCCATTGAGGCCGCCATGAACGGGCTGGTTCTGGTGTCTCCGGCCATTATCAAACACATGGCTCAGGACTCCGCCCGGCAGACCATCATCCATGAAAAACCCGACTGGTTTGATGAACTGAGCAAGCGGGAGAAACAGGTTCTTAAACTCATAACAAACGGTCTGAACAACAGGGAAATTGCGGATGAACTGTTTATAGCCGAACAGACGGTAAAGAACCATGTGAGCCTGATTTATAATAAGCTGGGCACCCATGACCGGCTGAAAGTCATCAGAATTGCCAAAAATCACATCTAGGTAAAAAACGTACCGTCGAAACAGTACCGGAAACGGTACTTGAGTACCTTGTTCAGTCACAAATTCAACCTCACAATAATCCTATGACTATCTAAACCAAAGTCTAAGGAGATTTTATGAAAAAATTGTTACTTGCTGTTCTGACCATGGTCATGGCAGCCAATTTTGCCTTCGCCGCCGGTACACAGGAGATCAATGCTGCTGCCGAAAGCGGAGACAGTGACAAAGTGAAACTGGTTTTTACCAGCTGGAGAACTGAGGATATCGAAAGAATGAACCGCATCAATGATGCATTCACAAAAGAATATCCCAATATCGAGATAGACTTTCAGCCTGTCAAAGATACCGAGTATGATGCACAGCTGAAACAGTCTCTGGCCGCCGGTGTGGGTGCGGATATTATTTTCCTGCGCTCCTATGACTCCGGATACCAGATCTACAAAACAGGATCTCTGGAAGTCCTGAATGACAAAATCATGGATCTGAAGGGATTCCCCTCTGCCGCAATCGCTGCCTGGTCTACTCCCGAAATGGAAACCTATGCCATTCCTTCTGTTGGTGTTGTTCACGGTGTTTACTACAGAAAGAGTGTTTTCGAAAAATACGGACTCTCTGTTCCCGCCACCTGGGATGAGTTTATGGCCGTTTGTGAAACCCTTAAAGACGGAGGAGAAACCGTTTTTGCTCAGGGAACCAAAGACAACTGGATGCTCTATGAAGTTATGTTTGCCGGTCTGGGTGCCAACTTCTACGGCGGAGAAGAAGCCCGTCAGAATCTGATGAACAAAGATATCCGCTTCACTGACGCCGGTTTTGTAGAAGCCATGGAAAGAATGAAAGACCTGCAGCCCTACTTCCCCGACAGATTTGAAGGGATTGACTATGTCACCATGCAGCAGATTTTCGGAACCGGAAATGCAGCCATGTTTATGGGCGGAAGCTGGGAAATCGGTATATTCGAAGACCTGGGCGGTCTGGAAGACGTGGGATACTTTGCACCTCCCCTCAAAGCCAAAGGCGATACACTGCAGTACTGCTTCCATGTTGATGCGGGTATCGGTATGAACAAAAATACCAAATATCCTGATGAGGCTCTGACCTATATGAAATGGCTGGCCTCCCCCGCCTATGCACAGCTTATGATGGATGAGCTTCCCGGATTCTTCGGATACACCCCCGGCAGCTACACTCTGAGCAACGACCTGGCCAAACAGATGCAGAGCTATGTTGCCTCTTCTGTTCCCACAGTTCGTACTGTATGGGAAAAACTCTCAGCCGAATCTCCCAGCGGAAACGAGCTGGTTGCCGAAGCGATTCAGAAGATGTATGCAGGTGAGCTGACTCCCGAAGAAGCGTGTAAATACGTAGATGACGGACTGGCCTGGTACTACAGATAATTGCAAATGATAGAGGAACCCGGATTCGGGCCGAACTCCCCGGATTTCCTTTAATCACTGATACGAAAGAGGCTCTCTGATGAAAACAGGGAGCCCCTTTTTTACCGGCCCTATGATAAAATAAAGGAGCGTTCTATGCTTGAGGCAAGAAAGAAACATGCCAGGTTTTTATTCCTGTTCATATTTCCCGCATTTATCATCTACACGGTGTTTATGCTGCTGCCCATCCTGAACTCAATGAAATACAGTCTCTATACAGGGGATGGACTCATTCCCACCGAGTTTGTAGGACTGGATAACTATGTCCGCCTTTTTACAGAGGAGCGGTACAGTGTCAAGTTCTGGAATGCCTTCCGGAACAACATCAAATTTTTCGTAATCGTTACCCTGATTCAGAATGTCATGGGATTCTTCATGGCAGTAATGGTTTCCCGCTCATTCAAGGGAAACAAATTCATGAGAAAACTCAGTTTTCTGCCCACCACCCTTTCGGTACTTGTGGTCGGCTATATTTTCAAACTGATTTTAAACCCCTATTACGGAGTATTCGATAAATTTCTTGAAATGATCGGACTGGAAAGCCTGATTCTCCCCTGGCTGGGAGATCCCCGTACGGCGATTTATGTGGTAGCCATAGCGGTGAGCTGGCAATTCTTCGGTGAGTCTGTCCTGTTTTACACCTCCGGAATTGACGGCATCCCGGAATCCATAATGGAAGCCGCCCGGATTGACGGTGCCAGTATCTGGCAGGAGATCTACCATATTATTCTGCCCTCTGTTCTCCCCATAGTCGGTATTGTTACCATTCTGATTTTTATCGGAGACTTTACCCAGTTCGATATCATCTTTGCCATGACCGGAACCCGGGGAGATCCCGGCTACAGTACAGACCTGTTCGGTTCCCTCTTTTACAGGACCGCCTTTGCCTCCAGTGAACGGGGCGGATGGGGTACCGGTATGGGAGCCACCGTGGCCACCATGATGTTCCTGATTGTAACTGTGGGAGTGGGAATATTCCTTTACTTCTTCAGCAAGAAAAGGGAGGAGCTGGAAAAATGATCAATATAAAAAGAACGGCCCAGAGGGGCGGATTGTATCTGACCATGATCCTCTATGCTCTGACGATTGTCATCCCCCTTTTCGTTATGATCATGACCTCTTTCAAGACCAATGCGGAAATTTTCAGGAATCCCTTCGGCCTGCCCTCCAGTTTCAATATTGATGCCTATGTGAACCTGTTTGTTATTTCCAATTACGAGAAATACTTTCTGAACAGCATAGGCGTCACCATACTGTCCCTAGGCATTGCGGTAACCCTGTCGGCACTGGCGGCTTATGCCATCAGCAAGTATAAATTCAAATACAACCGGGCTATCTATATCTACTTTGTTCTGGGACTGGTGGTTCCCATCAAGCTGGGGACCATAGATATTATGATAACCATGCTGCGCCTGACGGTGTACGATACACTCTGGGCATTGATTATTGTCTACATTGCCATGGCCATTCCTTTAAGTGTCTTTGTGCTGTATGACTACATAAAAATGGTGCCCGAAGAACTGTCCAGCGCCGCCCGGATAGACGGATGCAGTGAACCCGGAATTTTTGCCAGGGTCATTACACCACTGATCAAACCCGGCCTGGCTGCTGCGGGAATCATCAGCTTTATTCCCAACTGGAATGAGTTCTGGTTCCCCCTGGTTCTAATCAAGAGCAAGGACAATTATACGATTCCCCTGGCCACCGGCCAGTTGTTCGGACAGTTCGATACCAAGTTGAATCTTGTGTTTGCCGTTTTGTCTCTGGCCACCATACCGGTCATCGTCATTTACCTGCTGCTGTCCAACTACTTTGTAAAGGGTCTTTCGGCAGGAGCTGTCAAAGGCTGAGAGACAGGTTGGTTCATCAGAACAAACGACCCGCTCCGGTGCTTCACCGGAGTTTTTTTATGATATTCTTACATAGGGAGAAGCTTATATGAACGGATTGAAACGAACCATGCAGTTTATTGAACATAAGGAGGTGGACCGTCCCCCTTTTCACCCCATACTGATGCAGTGGTCCGCCCGGTACGGCGGCGTCAAATACAGGGATTACTGTCAAAAAGCGGAAGCCAAGGCGGGAGCCTTCCTCAAATGCGCTGCCGACTTTGATCTGGACTGGGTAACCGTTATGTCCGACCCCTACTGTGAGGCCGAAGCCTTCGGTCTGATTGCTGAATACCCGGAAGACGACCTGCCCCTGGAAAAAGAAATTCCCCTGAAGACCCATGATGACATCGACAGACTGACTCTGCCGGATCTGGATGGAGCAGCGCGATTCCAGAACCTTCTGAAAACTCTGGATATCTATAAAAGAGAAGCGGGAGACGAGCTGTTTATCACAGGCTGGGTGGAAGGTCCCATGGCGGAGTATGCCGACTTGAGAGGCATCAGCCAGGCCTTTCTGGACCTCATGGACTGTCCCGAAAAAGTACACAAAGCCATGGATGTTATTCTGGAGAACGCCATAGAGATGGTCCGCCGGGAACTGGCGGCAGGAGCGCACTGCATCGGCATCGGTGATGCCGCAGCCTCTCTGGTGGGACCGGATTATTATGAAGAGTTTATCTTTGAGCGGGAACGGGAGCTGGTACAGACCATCCAGAAACTGGGAGGAATAGCCAAACTCCATATCTGCGGTGATACCAGAGCCATTCAGCAGAGAATGATCGCCACGGGAGTCAATATCATCGATGTGGACCATCTGAACGGTGAAATGGGAGCCAATACGGAACTGCTGAGCCCCGGACAGGTGTTCTGCGGCAACAGCGACCCGGTTGAGGTCATCCTCCAGGGCAGGCCTGATGAGATAGAGGCCTCTGTCAGGGATTGTGCCCGGCTCACCGGGGGCAGGACCATTACATCCGCGGGCTGCGAAATTCCCAGGGACACATCTATTGATAATTTTACAGCCTACAGCCGGGCCGCAACCAACAGGGGCCTCTTTAACTGAAATCTGCTGAAGAACCGGCTCCGGGACAATTGAGAATTCCACGGGAATCTGCTATTTTCTCATGAAGAAGGAGATTCCCCTGTGAATAGTATACTGATTATCGTACCTGTCCTGCTGCTGGGCTACCTGGCCTTTCGCTTCAGAAGTCTGCCCCTCTATTTCAGAGCCCTCAAAAAGTATGAGGCCGGAGAGAATGAGAAAGCCCTGGCTATGCTGAAGGATGCGGTGGAAGCCGGTCTTTCCGAAAGGCATCAGCTCACCGTGGGATACCTTTTTCTGAAAGAGGGCCAGATGGATGATGCCGAGCGGATCTTCACCTACCTGATCCATAACCCCGGAGCCAAATTCAATGCCCAGCATGCCCGGTCCTACAATGCCCTGATCCACTGGAAATCCGGGAGACTGGACGAGGCGGTACAGGAGCTGGAAACTCTGCTGGAAGAGAACTACAGAACCACCGCCTTTTACAGCAATCTGGGATACTTTCTGATTGAACAGGGCAAGCTCGAGAGGGCTCTGGAAATTAACCTGGAAGCCCAGGCCTATGACAGTGAGTCTCCCGTTATTCAGGACAACCTGGGACTCTGTTATATAAAAATGGAAAAATGGGACAAGGCGGATGCCCTGTATGCCAAACTGATACAAAAGGAACCTGCCTTTCCCGATGCCTGGTACAACGCCGCTTTGCTGGCTCTGCACAAAGGGGAGACAGAAAAGGCGGCATCCTTACTGAACACCGCCCTGTCAAAGAAATTCTCCTACCTCAGCACCCTCAGCAGGGAGCAGGTAGAAGAACAGATAAGCAAACTGAAAGAATAAGACCCGTTCCGGGAGTCCCCTCCCGGACAGAACTCAGTCGTTGTCCTTTTTTTTCTCCACTCTGCGGAAAGGATCGGCCCAGTTCACAAAAGCCGGGGCCAGACGGGTCTGAATCCAGACCTTCCCGGAACCGCTGAACTGGCAGACCAGCCCTTCTCCTGAAAAGAACAGGCTTTTCAATCCGGCCACGGGGCGTACATCATAGCTGAGGCCTTCGGTAAATCCCACGATATAACCGGTATCCACCACATAGTTGTGTTCCACATCAATCTCAATGAGGCCGCCGTAGGTGTTGAACCAGAGATCCCCGGTCCCGCTGCATTTCACCATAAAGAGTTTTTCACCCGAAAAGAATCCCTTGAACCCCTGAAATTCCACTGAAATATCCAGATCCGGGGATGAAGCCAGATAGGCCGAATTCTGTACATAAACCGTGGTATCTTCCAGATAGACATGCCCGATCTCGCCGGGAGACCCGGGAGCAATACCCATTTCGGCATCCCCCGATGAAGCGGTAAACTCGGAGATAAACAGATTCTCTCCCGAAATCAGGCGCTTCAGGCCGCCCTTCATTTTGGACTTCATCGTCAGCGAGCTGTCCATCCAGGCCATGGCGGAAGCCTCCACCTTCAGGGTCTTACCCGAGGGTATTTTCACATTCAGCATACCGTAGGCCGGCTGGGCTTCCAGGGTATAGGGGTAATCGGTTTTTTCCATGTTGTATCCCATATCAGTCCTCCTTCCTGGGTATCAGAAAGGGGGTCAGAGACTGACCGAAAGTCTGGTCTGCATGGGTCTGACACCAGACAGTTCCCTTTCCTTTAAAGCGGCAGACAAGTCCTTCTCCTCCCAGAAAAGAGGAGACCCAGCTTCCGCCGGCTTTGCTGATTTTAAAATCCAGGCTCTCTTCAAAGGCGGCAATATTTCCTGTATCCACAATATACTCCCCGTCAACCTGAACTGGGTAGATCATACCGAAGGCATTAATCACAACCTTCCCTTTGCCGGTCATCTCCAGCCAGATCATATTCTCGCCGGAAAAGACGTTCTTGAATCCTTCCCATTTGATATTCATATTCACATCCGGGCCATGGGCGACAAAAGAGCTTTTCTGTACCTTGATACTGGTGGTCCCGTCCAGTTCCAGAACAGCCATATCCCCGGGCAGGGTGGTTGCCAGAAAGACATCTCCCCCCTGAGGACCGGCGGTAAAATAGTTCATAAAGATCCCTTCCCCGCCGAGCATTCTAGCCATACCTTTGAGAAAGCCTTTCGCTCCTCCCTCGTTTTTACTTATTTTTGTTTCCAGACTCATGTCGCCTGACATGGCGATCATGGAGCCCCCTTCGGCAGTAACACTCTGACCGGCTTCAAGACTGACCTTGGCCGCAGAGTTGGAAGGGCGTTTGAGAATTTCTATATTCATAATCTACTCCTGATTTCCAGTCATCGAAACTTGGGATTCAGCCAGGAGGCCAGTCCCTTGAGGCTGCGGGTCTGAATATAGACTGTTCCGTCTCCTACGACCCTGCTGACAAAGCCCTCACCGCTTGTGATACTGGCAATAAGACCACCGGCCAGAGCCACCTTCAGTTTAAGGGAGGGATCATAGGCCACAAGATGACCATCATCCACTTTCAACTCTCCCCTGACTTCTCTTTCAATAATGCCTCCGTAGGCACCGAACCACACAGTTCCGCTGCCTGAGGCTTTCAGCTTAATAAGCCCCTCACCGGAAAACCAGGATACAAATCCCGCCCAGGCGGTTTTGAACTTCACATCTCCTGCAGAAGCCAGCCAGGCTCCCTTCTGCAGGCAGATCTCCCTGTCCCCTGTGAGTTTCAGCTCCCGGATTTCCCCGGGAACATTCTGGGCGATGGTCACCCGCATGGGTGCGCTGCCGCCATTGGAAAACTCATTCACAAAGAAGGATTCACCACCGAACCACTTCTTTAATAGACCGGAAAAAAATCCGCCGTTGCTGCGGGCTTTCATATCCATTTCTGCAGACATGGACTGCATGGCTCCACTTTCCGCCGTTATGGATTCCCCCGGTTCCAGATCAATGTGTACATGGCTGAAAGAGGGATTTCCCTCTATAAGCGCTTTCATGAACAACCTCCCTATTTGCCGGACAGTCCTGCCGTCCGGTACATACATATCACTCCTGCCTATTATAAAGCATCAGAAATAAAAATACCTGTTCTCTTTACAGAAAACTTTGAAGCCCGGTTTATATAAAAGGACGGGCAGTTTGATACAGGTGAAATGATTCAGGATGGATCAGCTTTCCCCTCTCAGGTTCTGGAAGGATTCCGCCTCAGCCGGGAAGAACTGTTTATAAATTAGACAGGGATGAAACCGGCGGCTCCATCCCTGCATGTTGTAATAGAAACTCTGTCAGATTCTTTTAGAATGTATAAAGGAATCCGAAACGGGGTCCGAATCCATTTTCAAAATAGAATGTGGATTCTGTGTATTTCAGAGTACCGGCTTTAAACGAATCGTGGTGAAAACCACCGATATTCTGTGAGATTCTGAAGACGAAAGCACCCAGGCTTACATCCATGATCAGGGGAAAGGTGGTATAGAAACTGAAAGCGGAAATATCGGTGTAGAACTCATCATCGAAGGTACCGAAACCCACACCCACATCCAGTCCGGGTCCTAGAGTAATCACTTCTGTTGTCAGCACGGGAATATGAAAAAGAGAACCGAATCCCCATTCGCCGTATTTATCCACCAGATTACCAGTGTCATACTGTTTGGTTGTAGAAAACTTGAAATAGGGGGCTACTTCTACAGTATCGAGCATGATGGAACCGATGATTTTGATATTGGAGTATGAATCCTTTGTATCGCCAAACTCATCATTTTCACTGTTAAAATAGATGTCCGCACCAATACCGAAGCTGGCGTTGGTGTAGGCAAAAACCGAGGAGGCCATAAGAACCATAAGAAGAATCAAAATTGTTTTTTTCATTGCAATCTCCTGAAATTTTAATTAATTCATACTACAACCATTCATAAACGTTGTATACATTATTGGCTAAAAAAATAAAAAATTGCAGAAAAATTTTATTTTATGAAAGACTCATTCTTTTTAAGTAAACCTGAAGCATCAAACCATTTTCATTCCTTTGGTGTATAATAGGAGATATGAAAAAGATGGGAATACCCGAAGGAAAAATGGATGAACTCTATACCTACTCTGATTATAGAGAGTGGCCGGATGAGGAACGCTGGGAACTGATTGAAGGAGTACCCTATGATATGAGTCCGGCACCCTCCCGCTTTCACCAGGATTTACTGATGATAGTATCATCGAATATATTCACTTTTTTGAAAGGAAAAAAGTGCAAGGTTTATGCAGCCCCCTTTGATGTCCTTTTTCCTGACGATCCTGCCCAGGAGGAGGAAGAGATTCAGAATGTTGTTCAGCCTGATATCTCTGTTATCTGCGACAGAAACAAGCTGACTGAAAAAGGCTGCACCGGGGCCCCCGACCTGATTGTGGAAATACTGTCTCCTTCCACGGGCAAAAAGGATATGGATCAGAAATTTCATCTTTATGAGAGACACGGAGTCAGGGAGTATTGGATCGTAGACCCGGGTAACCGCTTTGTACAGATCTTCTCTCTGCGGGAAGACGGTACATACGATACAGGGGAACTATTTGTTGCCGGATCAAGCCTCAACTCCCGTGTTCTAAAGGATTTGACTCTCTCCTGGGAGGAGTTGTTTTTAACAGACTAGACTGAGCTGCGGGATACCTGCCCGGGAGAAGGGGGGTACAAATTGTACCCCGGTTGAATGAAAGTACACTGAAAATATGAAGGGGGTGACGAGAATAATCCCCGGACGAACCGGCGGCGGGGACAGAGCCGGAGAAAAGTCCGGAAACAGGATTATGGAGTCAGGGGGAGGCTTCCCCCTTCCGGCAGAAAAAAGAGGGCTACTCGAAAAGCCCCATGACCTCATCCTCCCCCAGTCGGGAGATAACAGAGGAATCTTCGGCCATAATACCGTCCATGAGAGCGGTTTTCTCCTCCTGCATCCTCAGGATCTTCTCTTCAATGGTGTCCCGGACAATCATCTTGTAGGAGATCACCTTACGGGTCTGCCCCATTCGGTGGGCC
This sequence comes from Spirochaetales bacterium, assembly GCA_028532905.1. Taxonomy (GTDB): domain Bacteria; phylum Spirochaetota; class Spirochaetia; order DSM-2461; family DSM-2461; genus Oceanispirochaeta. The sequence goes on along the minus strand of JAQQAM010000139.1, from coordinate 290 downwards.
CGGTCGATGGCCTGCCGTTCGGCGGCGGGGTTCCACCAGGGGTCAAAGAGGACCACATAATCGGCCGCAGTGAGATTGATACCCACTCCACCGGCCTTGAGACTCAGAAGAAAGATCCGCACATCCTCATCCTCCTGAAATCTGCGGATCTCTTCAGCCCGGTCGGCAGTCTGACCGGTAATGAGCGAGTAGTCCCAGTGCTGCTCCCGGCAGAAGGCACCCATGGCATCCAGTGAACCCAGAAACTGGGAGAATATCAGAATTTTATGATCCTCCTGGAGCACTTCATC
>JAQQAM010000138.1 GCA_028532905.1 Spirochaetales bacterium | reverse complement strand
GCCTCACCGCAGCGGATCAGGGAGTTGCCTGCCTTATCGCTTTCCAGCGACACAAGGCCGTTCCGGATACCCGTCTCATCCGCTTGAGGAGCTTCGCCGCCGGGGCAGTTATAAAGAAACCCTGCTTCCTCCTCTCCGGTTCTGACCAGCTGTATCCCCTTCAGGGTCTGCAGATCTTCCGGATTTTCGGCCAGTTTCCTTTCTCCGTGGGTTTCCGTCCGGAGACGGACCAGTCCGGTGCCTCCTGCTGTACCGGGAGGCAGGAGAATTTCAGCCTCCGTATCTGCGGCTGCAGCCGAGCTGACCTGCTTCAGAGCCTGTGCCGAAAGCTCTGCCGTTCTAGCGGCCAGTTCGCCGGCAATCTGCAGCCGGTGGCGGTTCATCACAGGGGAGCTCAAACCGAAATGGGTGGTGGTCAGAGACTTCAGCCGCATCTCCCGGGCTTCTGTTTTCTCCGGAGGTTCGGCGGCAGCGCCTCCCAGGGCATCGGTGAAACGGTCCAGCCGTCTGGACTCATTGAGGAGGGTCCACAGATGGGTGTTGGACCACTTTTCGGCCCAGGAGGAGAGGCCGTCCCGGCTGCCGTCGGCGGTATCCTGATTCAGTTCAATGGTACCCGCAGGTTTGTGGGTTTTCAGGTATTCTCCGGCTGTTATAAACTTCAGATAATCCAGCCCGTCAAGAGAACGGATCATCCTGTACAGTCCGTCAAAGGAGGGAGCCAGACGGGTGAGAAGGGGGATCTCCATTCCCGACCAGAACTCGTCATCCGCATCCATATCGATCAGGAGAAGGAGGTCTCCCGTATCGGGAGTCGCCAACTGCTCCCGGCGCATGGATTTGATCCAGCGCCTGAGGCTCAGCCAGTGATCCGCCACATCTCCGTTGTTATAGGCCGGCACCATAATCATTTCACCACCCTGGTCCCGGCTGACAACCCGGAGGGGATTGTAGCGCTCTTTCAGGCTCAATTCGGGCATAAAGTTGCTGAAGCCGTTAAAGGGATGGGCGCTGTAGTAGAGACTGATCGCCTGGATTCCCTGTTCGGGATAGCGCTTTAAAAAGGAGGGGGTGTACATACACTCCTGGGGCCTGAGGACAGGTTCCCAGCTGTCAAAAAGGTCCGCCAGTCCCGAGCCCATGGGGTTGCTGATGGTCCAGCGGGTGATCTGGTCAAACTCCTCTTCCGTACTGACAGAGACAATGCCGTTGTTCCAGGACATGGGCGCCACAGCATCTCTGCCGGTCTTCACCCTCTCCTGCAGCCTGCCGATCAGCTCGGGGCTGAAGGCGGGCATAATTTTCTCCAGGGAGAAAAAGTTCTCAATATCCCAGGTTCCCTGTACGGGAATCCCCTCCCCGTTCAGCCGGTCCAGATCATCAAGAATGGATGTGATAATCCGGATATCCTTGCCGAATCCCTTCTCATCAGGGGTATCCCCCCTGTAGGAGTGGTAGAAATTGGTATGAAAGCGCAGGGCCAGATAGATATTCTGTTCCATGATCAGGCATCTCCCAGTATCTGTTTCAGTTCGTTTTCCTCAAGCGCATCGGCAGTCTCTCCCTCTGCATGCCGCAGGGCCAGAGCAGCCTTGAGCCTCTGATGGACTTCTCTTGTGAGAGGATACTTCACACAGGCCCTGAGGGCGATAAGAACAAAGATCACAGGAAGGGAGATAAACAGAATCAGGAGGAAGTTCAGAAATCCCTGGGTCTGGGCATGCTGAACCGTACCCGTGGGGGGAATATATCCTGCCATCTGAATGCCGCTGCCGATAAGGAACATAACCAGGGCGCTTCCGCTTTTTCTCAGGAAGGCAAAGATTCCGGAATAAATTCCCTCCCGCCTGACTCCGCTGAACAGTTCATCCGCATCGGGAACATCAGGAAACATGGCAAACACCATAACAGAGATTCCCGCCGCCGCAGTTCCGAAGAAGGCTCCAAAGACATAGATCAGGCTTTTTGCCGCTTCAGGACTCCTCATAAAGGGAATCAGAACAAAGGAGAAAATCCACAAGATGCAGGAGATGATGTAGGTTTTCCTTTTGCCGATCCGCAGGGAGAGGGCTTCGGTCAGGGGGATGGCCAATAGCATAAACAGATACACCGGTACCAGGAGGGTCATCATGGAGGACATATTCAGGTAATAGGTCAGAAAGTAAACGGCCAGAGCCAGTACCGCATCCTGAGCCATAAACCCGAAGAGGAACATCTGCATAACCGAGCGGAAGGGCTTCAAGCGGAAGGGCTCCACAAAATACTCTGTCAGAAAGGACTTCATGCTCTCGATCCTTTTCCGGGGAGCATTCATGGCCTCGGGATCTTCCTTGCAGTACAGAAAGGTTGCAATATAGGGAAGGGCGAAAAAGAGGCCGAACACAATGGACATCATAAAGAATCCCCTTCCGGGGTCGCCGGGACTCAGGGTATCCACAAAAATATCCTTGGCTAGGGTCCCTGCCAGAATGCCCGAAATATTGGAGAATATCATCCTGTAGGTGGAGAGCTTGGTTCTTTCATTATAATCTTTGGTCAGTTCGGCGGCGATGGAGTTGTAGGGAACCCAGACCACCGTATAGACGGTTGAAAAAAACAGATAGGAGATCAGTACATACAGGAACTTGATCCCCTCGCTTCTGAAGGGCAGAGGCGCCCACATCAGAGCAAAGGAGATAAAGATCAGAAATATACCGGCCAGAAAATAGGGCCGTCTTCTGCCGAAGCGGGTCCGGGTGTTGTCCGAAATAATCCCCATAAAGGGATCGGTCACGGCATCCCATATTTTACTGATCAGAAAGGCGGTACCCGCCAGTGCCGGACTGATCTGCAGTACATCCGTCAGAAAATAGAGGTAGTACATGGAGATCAGGGTGGTTGCCCCTCCCCCGTACAGGTCTCCGGCGCCATAGGATAATTTCACCCGTAGGGGGAGTTTGCCGTTTGTTCCGTTTTTCATAATGTTTCATCCTTTTCTGCCCGTATTTTTAAATTTTGTTATTAACTTGTGAAGCCTCTGGCTGTGAGCAGTCAGATGCCCCGTTTCTTCGGCAGAAAGGAGTCCAGGTGAGCCAGGCTCCTCTCCACACTCTTCCAGGGATCTGAGCTGTCCTGCTCGATGGCGGCGTATTCCACACCCGCCTCCTCACAGGCTTCCAGAATCCCCTTGAAGTCCAGGTTCCCCTCTCCCAGCGCGCAGTCCCGGATGCCGGGATTCCACAGAGGCCCTTTCAGGGTCATATCCCGGAGGTGAACGCCCTTGACCCGTCCCGACATTGACCGGATAAAGGCCGCCGGATCGTGGCCGCTGCGCTGCAGCCAGTAGGTATCCAGTACAAGATTCACATATTCAGGGTCCAGCACTTCCAGAAGCACAGTCATGCCGTCGACATCTTCTTCTCCGGCTAAAGGCACAAATTCATAGTTATGATGATGGAAAAGGAGCTGGATTCCCTCTTCCTTCAGTGTTTTCCCCGTATCATTTAAAAGAGCCCCATACTCCTTCAGTCCTGATCTCCCCTTCTTCAGATGTTTGTGGGAGATCACAGAGACAACGGCCCGGGGGCATTCCAGCATTTTATGAAACTCAATGGTCCAGTCCAGATCCTTAAGGATGGTGTCCAGTTTGATCTGGGTACTCAGAACATCGATATTTTCCCGTTTCCGCAGTTTGTTGATATGGGCGATCACAGGAGGAGTGAAGGAAACACGAGCCAGCTCTATCCCGCTGACACCGGCTTTCTTCATCTGACGGAAAGCCTTGTTCCGGTCTGCCTCTTTTTTCAGAAACTTCCGGATGGTAAAAGTCTGTAGAGCCAGCTCAGTTTTCATTATTTCATATCCTTCATATCAACAAAGTCCATATCATCAAATGTGATGTTTTCACCGCACATTCCCCAGATGAATGTATAGTTGCTGGTTCCCACTCCGGAGTGAATGGACCAGCTGGGAGAGATGACAGCCTGTTCGTTATCCATAACAATATGGCGTGTTTCATCGGGCTGTCCCATCAGATGAAAAACCTTTGTCTGCTCTTCCATACCGAAGTACATATACACTTCCATCCGTCTTTCATGAGTATGACAGGGCATGGTGTTCCATACCGAACCGGGTTTCAGGATAGTCATTCCCATAACAAGCTGGCAGCTCTGGCACACTGCGGGATGAACAAACTGATTGATTGTTCTTTCATTCAGGTTGGCAGCATCGCCCAGGTGCACCTTATTGGCCTTTTCCAGATCGATGAGTACGGTGGGATAGGTATGATGAGCCGGAGCGCTGTTCAGATAGAACTTGGCGGGAGCAGAGGCATCGGCACTTCTGAAAGAAACTTCCTTCACACCCATTCCCACATAAGCCCCTTCCATGCTTCCGACCTTGTGCTCTTCTCCGTCCAGAATAAGGGTACCGGCGCCTCCGATATTGATCACACCCAACTCCCGGCGTTCCAGAAAAAAGTCCACACCCATCTCTTTACCCGCTTCCAGAGTCAGGGTTTCACCGGCGGGCATGACGCCTCCCACAATGATTCTGTCCACATGAGAATAGGTCAGCTTAATCTGATCCTGAACAAAAAGACTCTCGATCAGGTAGCGCTCTCTGATCTCTTCGGTGGTGTAATGCATGGCATCTTCGGGATGATCTGCATATCTGATTTCCATTTCCATAAAACTTACCTCCAGCCGGTTTACCGGCTTTCTCTGATTTTATTGTGAAAGTCCAGAAAGAGGGTCTCTCCTTCGAACTCAAACTCCATAGTGTCTGCCTTGCGTTCCGCCTGAATATAGGCCGAATCAAAGCGGGGATATTCTGTATCCTGAATAATTCCGTTTACCCGAAAATCCCCTTTCCACTCCAGTTCCAGATCCCGGCCGCCGCTGCTGTAGGTCAGATGTCCCTTGCTGTAGCTCACCGGATTGGATCTGATTCTCTGCTGAAAAGCCTCAAAACTGCCCTCTTCGGCTTTTGTGGACAGCTCGGTAATCCAGTAGGTTTCCCGGCCCCTCTGAATCAGCTCCCGTCTTCCTTCGGGGTCCGACTTGCTGCCGTCCTTTGTCAGATCTTCAGGAACCACATACTCAAGGGGCTGATAGGCGATCATCACCGCAAAGGTATCTCCCAGCCGGCCGAAGGCATATCTGTCTTCCACATTCACTTCGTCAAAGCGGAGTTCCGGAAACCAGGCATGGGTATAGGGGATCATCCTTTTTTCAATAAGTCCCGGCTTCCGGGGCAGCTGATACAGGCTCATATGAATGTTTTTATCCTGTACCCCATGGGGCAGTCTGCCGTCCCCTACCCAGTAGGTGGGAGAGTTGCCGTTGGGACCGCTGTCATCGGGCCAGACCGCCGGGTGGGCGGAGAAAAGACTCAGTTCCCGGCTTAAAGTGGCCTGCCAGACAGCGTGCTGGTCTCCGTGTGTGCCGGGGTGGTAGTTCTGACTGGTGGACAGGGAATAGGAATCTGTTTTGTAAGTGTAGACATTCCCCCTCTGGATGGCATTTCCGTTACTCTGGGGATTGATCAGCTTTGTGATCACAGGCAGCAGCCCCAGTCGTCTGAGAACCGTGTAGTTAATCATGGAGAAATCGGTAAAGGACTTCTGAGACAGTAGGCCATGGGCGTTGATGTAATCAATCGAGTTATTCACAATCTCCGGATTGGTAAAGGACTCCATGGCCCATTGCATCATAATCTGATGATCCTCGAGACCGATCAGTCCCTCCCCTTTCAGTTCGGACACATTCAGCCCGTTGGAGGCTTTAATAACCTGCTCACTGTGATCCAGACCGATCAGGCGGATCACTTCAGGAACCTCATAGTTTTCGATGTACAGGAAGCCCTGATCCATGCCCCGGCGCTCTTCTGCTTCCAGAGGATAGTCCCAGATATGCTGAGCCACTGCCTTCATGGAGTTGTGAATACCGCTTTTCCGGTTATTCTCATAGGCACGGCCGCTGGAGGCCACAAAGGTTCCCTTAAAGGATTGGCTAGCCAGATCATAGAGGAGCAGGTCCATGATGATCTGTGCCTTGAGGGTAATCTCTTCATCCCCGGAAAAATCAATGAGATTACTTAAGGGGCCGATATCCTCCACATAATAGACATTGGAATAATACTCTGTGAATCCGTAATTCCAGCGCTGTTCCAGCCAGGTGAGGATTCTTTTGCGGGCCTTGGCCTGATGCTGGCGTCCGGTCATACCGCTGTTGGTGAAAAGATCATCGGGATAGAGCTTTCCGGCCAGAAACTCTGCGGTGGCAAAGAGAATCTGATGGTTCTCACTCCAGTAACACATGCTGTCGTCCCCGGGTTCGTCCATCCAGTACTTGAAACTGGTGAGTGTTTCTCTGATCCGGGCATGCTCTGAGTCAGTCAGACGCCCGGGATACAGGTAGAGTATCCGCATCAGGGAGACCAGACGGAAGTCGGCGCAGTCATATCGGCCGTCCACATAACGGCAGGTGTTGTCTATGTTCACAAACTGCTCGGCCGGGTCGGTTTCCAGACCGTGATGAAAGGCATAGAGCAGTTCATCGGGACTGAACTCAAGGGGCTCCGAGGGCCTTGAGGGGGCGGGGGTAAAGCTGTTGTTCCGCCGTGTATCCAGAACAACGGAAAGGGCAACGGCTGCTGCCAGCAGAACCAGCAGAACTCCTGTGATCTTCTTTTTCATCTTAAATTTCCTTTTCCTGTGTTTTTAAATATCTGTCATATTGAATGAGGGCCAGAAACAGAGCGGCCAGGCCGTAGTCCCAGTTATCCCCCCGGGGAATCAGCTTATACCCCGGATAGGGAAGAAGCGGCAGGGGAATGGTGGGACCTGAAATTTCAGGCAGAGCCAGTCCCTTCTTCCTTTGGGTAATAAGGGAACTCACAGACTCAAAAGCCTTGACCCCCGCTTCCCCATAGACTTGGGGAAGATAGTCTTTATTGGCAGAATGGAGCCAGCCGCAGGCCATAAGGGCGGTGGCACTGGCTTCTCTGTAGGTTTTGCCCTGTTTATTGAGAACCGTTTCCCAGAATCCGTCTTCCCTCTGACAGGGCAGCAGGGCTGCGGATGTCTCTTCCAGAATTTTGAGGATGCCGGGCCTTTCCGGATGATCTTCGGGCAGCTGATCCAGAATCATGGGAAGTGCGGCAATGACCCAACCGTTTCCGCGTCCCCAGAAAAGTTTTTTCCGGGGATAATGGGTCTTCTGTTTGACCCAGTAGCTGTGATACCAGAGTTTATCCTCTGGATCCTGCATAGTACCGGCATACAGACCCGGCTGCCGGGCGGCGAAATCCAGGAGTTCAGGGTCTCCGTTTTCGGCGGCATACCGGGCGGGAAACACTGAAAACATCATAAGGGAATCCACCCAGATGGACTTAGGATAGAACTTCCCTTCCAGGGAGTTTCCAAGATGGTTGACCGCATCATCCATCAGCCGGGGCTCATTCTTTATGTAATCAAGAACACGGTCTGTAAGGACTTTGTATCCCGGTTTACCAAGCTTCTTCTGAAGGGCATAGGTTATCAGAGCGGGAGCCGATGTATCGGCCTGATCCACCCGGGGAGAATGCTCTGTGAAATGATCGCCGTACTGTTCAATATGCTTCAGATACCGGTCTTCTCCCAGCCAGGCATCCAGCTCAGTGAAGGCATAACCCAGAAGAGCCTCCCCCCACATCCAGCGGCAGCCGGGCTTTCCTTGTGCTGCGGCAGAGTCCGCCAGCTCCAGAACTCTTTTTACATAATCCATTTTTTAAATACCTCCGTAGGGTTTCCGTCCCGGATCAAATCCCAGACGGCGGGAGAGCTTCATGGCGGCTTCTTTCAGAACCCCTCCCTCTGACCTGTGGTCCCTCTCATCTGAATACAGCCCGGCACAGGATATCCCGGCCACGGCTTTGCCTCTGTGGTCAAATACCGGAGCTCCCACACAATAGACAAAATCCAGAACCTCACGGTCATCAATGGCATATCCCCTCTTGCGGCATTCATTCAGATCCTCTTTGAGGGAATTGTGATTGGTGTGAGTCCGGGAGGTTCTTTTTCTGTAGCTCACTTTATCCAGGATGCTCTGCAGTTCATGATCCGGCAGGGAAGAGATAATAGCTTTTCCAAGAGAGGTGCAGTACACTTCCGCCCGGTTGCCCACACTCTCTGTATGAATAACCACATTCTCGGGCTCTTTTTTATAGAGATAGATGATTTCATGACCGTCCAGCATGGCCAGAAATACGGTCTGGCCCAGTTCTTCCGAGCAGGCGTCAACCACAGGAGCGGCCGTATGAACCAGCTCCAGGTTTCTGACAAACCGGCTCCCGATAACAAAGGCCTGAACCCCCAGCTGATACTTTCTGACCCGGCTCTCATCCACCTGGACCATGGCTTTTTCCTGAAGCATCAGCAGGATTTCATAGACCGTCGTTTTAGGGATATCTGTGGCTTCCACTATCTCATTGAGGGACAGGCCGTTTAAGGACTCCGACAGCAGAGTCAGAATATCGATGGCTCTAATAACTGATCTTTGTTTCACACTCTCATTATATTGTTCTTATATACGACGTCAATTCGTATATACGACTTTACCTGTTTTTTACACTACCTGTGACTATAATGAGAACAGAGGTGTTCCTATGAAACGATTCCTGACAGCAGCTGCTGTTCTTTTTCTCACCCTGTCCAGACTTGAGGCAATGGGAATGGGCAGGGAAGCGGATTTTGATATTGGAGAGTTCCATTCTCTCCACCTGGCCGTTCCCTGTACCATGACCCTGGTCAGAGGTGCTTCCTTCGGGATGGATATTGAGGACAGAAACAACCGCATCGACCAGCTGGAGATTTACAACGACCAGGGTACACTTGTGTTTAAACAGAAAGAGAAAAACCTTCTAAGGCTTATAAAAAAAGATGATATTCATATCACCCTCACCATGCCTGTGTGGAAGAGTATACATGTCTCCTCCAGTGCCGACCTCCGGTCCCGGGAGTACTGGGAGAATGATGATATTTCACTGAAAGCGTCTGCTTCGGGAGATATTTCTCTGGGAGATATACAAGCGGGAAGCGCTGAAATACGGGTCAGCGGTTCCGGAGATATCATAACAGGCCGACTGGATCTGAATGGGCCTCTGGAACTCACAGCAAGCTCGTCGGGAAACATTGAAGCTGATGGGGTAAGCTGTGCCTCTGTCAAAGTGAAAAACAGCGCCTCCGGTGAAATAGACCTGGGTGATATTCAGGCCCCGGAGGGCAGCTTACAGGTCAAATCCAGTGGATCGGGAGACAGCAGCTTCGGCCTGGTTCAAGTCCGGAATGCGGTATTAAACACTCTGAGCAGCGGGGAAATCCGGGCGGAAATTATCTCGGACAGTATGGAGGTGAAATCCTCAGGCAGCGGTGATATCTCACTGACCGGCCGTACCGGTCTGGCCAGTGTGAAAACAAGCGGCTCCGGTTCTGTCAATGCTCAGAATATGGATATTGACGAAGCTGTAGCAGCCGGATCGGGAAGCGGAGACATCATCCTTGCTCCGGGAACCCGCATCCGGGAAAGCCGGTTTTCCGGCAGCGGCCAGCTGATTATTCGCTGATTTTCCACCGGCGGGATTACGGTTTTCCTCAGGTTTTTATAAAAGAATTTGCCATATCCTTATCATTTTACTAGTATTTAATTATAACCCTCTGTTTCAAAAGATGACGGTGAAATTTGAATGCACCGTAAATTTAGCTGAAAATTGAAGCAATGAGGATATCTGACTGTCACTACAATACATAGGGGGAAACATGACTGATTTCATTGACAAAGACCCTGAAGAAACCGGGGAATGGCTGGAAGCGCTGGAAGGAGTTGTTGAAGAAGAGGGATCGGAAAAAGCCCATTACCTGATTCAGCAGCTTATTGATCAGGCCAGAAAACAGGGAATAAAGGTTCCCTACAGAGCCACCACACCATATATAAATACACTGACTCCTGAAGAATCGGAAAAGATGCCGGGAGATACACTGATCGCCAGGGATGTTGCCGCCTATGTGCGCTGGAACGCCATGGCCATGGTTGTCAAAGCCAACAGAAAACCCGGTGCCCTGGGAGGGCATATTGCCAGTTTTGCATCCAGTGCGGCCTTATATGAAGTCGGTTTCGACTACTTTTTTAAGGGGCCCAACGCTCCTGACCGGGAAGATCTGATCTTTTTTCAGGGCCACTCCTCCCCGGGAATGTACTCCCGGGCATTTGTGGAAGGCAGACTGACAGAAGACCATCTGAACCATTTCAGAGAAGAGACAGAAGGAAAGGGACTTTCCTCCTATCCCCACCCCTGGCTGATGCCCGATTTCTGGCAGTTTCCTACGGTCTCCATGGGACTGGGACCGATTCAGGCTATCTACCAGGCCCGGTTCATGAAATATATGGAAGCCAGAGGCCATGCCAAAGTGGGACAGAGAAAGGTCTGGGCCTTTCTGGGGGACGGTGAAACGGACGAACCTGAATCTCAGGGAGCCATCAGCCTGGCAGCCCGGGAAAAGCTGGACAATCTGATTTTTGTGATCAACTGCAACCTGCAGCGCCTGGACGGCCCTGTCCGGGGTAACGGAAAAATCATACAGGAACTGGAGGGAAATTTCCGGGGTGCCGGATGGAATGTGATAAAGGTGATCTGGGGAACCGAATGGGATGAACTTCTGATGAAGGACAAATCAGGACTCCTTGTAAAAAGGATGAATGAAGTGGTGGATGGGGAGTATCAGACCATGAAAGCCCGGGGCGGCGCCTATATCAGAGAAAAGTTCTTCGGTCATTACCCGGAACTCCTGGAACTTGTGAAAGACAAAACTGATGAGCAGCTGTATAAACTGAGCCGCGGCGGACACGACCCCCGGAAGATCTATGCGGCTTACGCTGCTGCCGTAAAACATACGGGACAGCCCACTGTTATTCTGGCCAAGACGGTCAAGGGATTTGGTATGGGAGCCGCCGGAGAAGCGGCCAACACCACCCATTCCCAGAAAAAGATGGACATCGACTCTCTTATGGTCTTCCGGGACAGATTCAAAGTCCCCCTCAAGGATGATGAGCTGTACGACCTGCCCTTTATCCGGCCGGCAGAAGACAGCAAGGAGATGAAGTTTATCCGTCAGACCCGGGAAGGTCTGGGGGGATATCTGCCGGTGCGGAATACAAAGTCCGAAGCCCTCAGCGTCCCTCCTCTGGACAGTTTTTCATCCATCCTCAAGGGCTCTGGAGACAAGGATATGTCCACAACCATGGCCTTTGTCCGTCTTCTGAGTACACTGGCCAAGAATAAGGAGATGGGGAAAAACGTGGTACCCATCGTTCCCGATGAGGCCCGGACCTTTGGTATGGAAGGGATGTTCCGGCAGCTGGGTATTTACTCTCCATACGGACAGCTCTATGAGCCCCAGGATGCCCAGTCGGTCATGTGGTACAAGGAGATGAAAAACGGTCAGATTCTGGAAGAGGGAATCAACGAAGCCGGTTCCTTCTCCTCCTGGCTGGCCGCCGGAACCGCCTACTCCCACTACGGAAAGAACATGGTTCCCTTCTATATTTTCTACTCCATGTTCGGCTTTCAGAGAATCGGCGACCTGGCCTGGCTGGCCGGTGATATCCGGGCCAAAGGCTTTCTGATCGGAGCCACCTCCGGACGGACCACTCTCAACGGAGAGGGACTGCAGCACCAGGACGGCCATGGTCATGTTATGGCAGGAACCATCCCCAGCTGTATGTCCTATGATCCGGCCTTCTCCTATGAGCTGGCGGTTATTATCCAGGACGGCATGAAGCGGATGTATGAGGATAATGAGAGCATCTTCTACTACATCTCCGTAACCAACGAAAACTACAGACAGCCCGAGCTCCCCGAAGGTAGCGAAGAGGGTATCCGCAAGGGTATGTATCTCTTTCAGAAAGCCTCGGGGAAAGGCAAAAAAGTACAGCTTATGGGAAGCGGCAGTATTTTCCAGGAAGTTCTGGCCGCCGCTGAGCTTTTGAAAAAGGACTGGAAAGTGGATGCGGATATCTGGAGTCTTCCCGGTATCAACCAGCTCCACCGGGAAGCAGTAGACTGCGAACGCTGGAATCTGAACCATCCGGACAAAAAGCCCCGGGTTCCCTATGTTACCCAGCAGCTGAAGGGACATAAGGGTCCGGCTGTGATCAGTACCGATTACATCAGGGCCTACCCTGAACAGATCAGAAGACTCATCCCCAACAGCCTGACGGTTCTGGGAACAGACGGATACGGCCGTTCGGACACCAGAGAGCAGCTCAGACGCTTCTTTGAAATGGACAGGTATTACATTGCGGTGAATGCTCTGAAAGGACTGGCGGATCAGGGAGACCTGGATGCCACAGTGGTGAGTGAAGCCCTTAAAAAGTACAATCTGGACAGTGAAAAACCCAACCCCATGACCCTGTGAGGAAGAATATGGCAGATATAATTGAAATTAAAATACCGGATCTGGGAACGGACGATGCTGTTCCCGTTGCTGAAATATTTGTTGAACCGGGGCAGGAGGTTGAGGCCGAAGAGGCCCTTCTGGCTCTGGAGAGCGATAAAGCCGTCATGGAGATTCCCTCTCCTGTGGCGGGAGTCATCAAAGAGATAAAGGTCAAGGAAGGAGACAAACTGAAAACCGGCGACCTCATTGCCCTGGCGGAAAGCTCTTCAGCTTCTTCAGCAGCTGTCTCAGAGGCTCCTCCTGCCGACCAGGCTCCGGCAGCACCGGCTTCTGATGACTCTGCGCCTGCTCCCCCAGCTCCTGATGCTCCTGTTTCTGCCCCCCCGACTCCGGCTGTACAGGCTCCGGAAAAACCGGAAACCAAGCGGCCGGCCGCAGCCTCTGACAAAGGCGGAGACGGTTCAGGCAAACTGAACCATGCCTCCCCATCGGTCCGGCGGTTTGCCAGAGAACTGGGAGTCAGTCTCTCCCGGGTGGAAGGGACAGGCCCCAAGGGACGCATCCGGAAAGAGGATGTGCAGAACTTTGTAAAAGAGCTGGCCAAAGGAGGCGGAGGCTCGGGCCTGCCCGCCCCGGCATATACCGACCCGGCCCGGTTCGGTTCAGTCAAAGAAGAAGAACTGACCCGCATACAGAAAATATCGGGCCCCCACCTCCACAGCAGCTGGGTGAATATTCCCCATGTGACCCATTACGAACAGGCTGATATCAGCTATCTGGAATCCTGGAGAAAGGAACTGAATGCCAAAGGGAGCCAGGGGGTTAAATTCTCGGTTCTGGCCTTTGTGGTCAAAGCCCTGTACAAGGCGGTTGAGGAGTTTCCCCGGTTCAATGCAGTTCTGGCTCCCGAAGGAGACCGGCTGTATCTGAGACAGTACTACAATATCGGTATTGCCGTGGACACACCCCAGGGTCTCCTTGTGCCTGTTATCCGGGATGTGGACCGGAAGAACCTGACAGAGATTGTGGCGGATATAAAGGATCTGGCCCTCAGGGGAAAAGAAGGGAAACTGAAACCTGATGACCTGCAGGGAGCCGGCATATCCATTTCCAATCTGGGGGGAATAGGAGGAACCTCCTTCACTCCCATAATAAACCCGCCGGAAGTGGCGATTCTGGGCTTGTCCCGCTCATCCATGCAGCCTGTGTGGAACGGTGAGGAGTTTGAACCCAGGCTGATTCTTCCCATGAGCCTCTCCTACGACCACAGGGTGATTGACGGAGCCATGGCGGCCCGTTTTGCCAGACATCTGGCAGACCTGCTGGAAGATATGAAGAAGATCCTGCTATAATTTATCCATATTCTGCAAGGGGGGACTGGTAATTCAAGAGCCTCCTGCAGAGTATGCAGAAACTCTGCTGCACCCTGAATACGGGTTCCGGCAGTCATACTGGAGAACATAAAAAATGTCAGAAATAAAAACAATAGATGTGGAGACACTGGTTCTGGGAGGCGGCCCCGGAGGCTACACAGCCGCCTTCAGAGCCGCCGACCTGGGTCAGAGCGTGGCCCTGGTGGAACAAAGAGGCATCCTGGGAGGGGTCTGTCTGAATGAAGGCTGTATACCCTCAAAATCCCTCCTCCACCTGGCGCAGATTATTAACGAAGCCGGAGAGGCTGAAAAATTCGGTATCAGATATGCAAAACCCGAACTGGATCTGGACGGCATCAGAGGCCACAAGGACAAGGTTGTAGGCACCCTGACCAAGGGGCTGGGAGCCCTGGCCAAACAGCGGAAGGTTCAGGTTCTCACCGGTACCGGACGCTTTACATCCCCATCCAGTCTCACTGTCGAAGGAACCGAAGGAGCTGTGGTTCAATTCAAACAGGCTATTATCGCCACAGGGTCCTCAGTGGTGAAGCTGCCCATGTTTCCCTTTGACGATCCCCGGGTCATGGACTCAGCAGATGCCCTGAAACTGGAAGACGTTCCCGAAAGCCTTCTGATTGTAGGGGGAGGAATCATCGGTATGGAGATGGCAACTGTCTACAGTGCTCTGGGATCGGAGGTTTCGGTTGTGGAACTGATGGATCAGATTATTCCTCCTGCAGATCCCGATCTGGTCAAACCCCTGGCCCGTATGTACAAAAAGAAGCTGAAAGCCATGTACACTTCAGTCAAAGTAACAAAGGTAGAGCCTCAGGAGAAAGGACTTCTGGTGAGTTTTGAGGGAGACGGTGCCCCCGGGCCCACCCTGTATGACAAAATCCTTGTGAGCATCGGACGCCGGCCCAATACAGAGGGCATCGGTCTGGACGCTCTGGGCCTTGATGCCGATGCCAGGGGTTTTATCCCTGTGAATGAAAAAAGACAGACCGCCGTCTCCCATATCTACGCCATAGGAGACATCACAGGACAGCCCATGCTGGCTCATAAGGCCGTACACGAAGGGCGGGTCGCCGCCGAAGTGATCGCAGGAGAACCGGCGGAGTTTTCACCGGCCTGCATCCCCTCTGTCGCCTATACGGACCCTGAAATTGCCTGGACCGGACTGACGGAAAAGGAGGCTGCCGCACAGGGCATTGCCTACGAAAAGGGTGTCTTCCCCTGGGCGGCTTCGGGGCGTTCCCTGAGTAACGGAAGAAACGAAGGGACGACCAAGGTCCTTTACGATCCGGAAACAAAAAGAGTGCTGGGAGCCGGAATTACCGGTAATAACGCAGGGGAACTTCTTGCAGAAGCCAACCTGGCCGTTGAAATGGGAGCCGACCTGGAAGATGTTTCTCTCACCGTTCATGCCCATCCCACCCTGTCGGAAACCTTTGCCCTGGCGGCAGAGATGGCTGAAGGGACAATTACCGATCTTATGCCGCCGAAAAAGTAGAAAAACTGCTGCCAGATCAAAGGGCGTTGCCGCAAAAACGGTATACGCCCTTTTTTTATTTTGTAATAAACTGTAACTTAACCTCCCGTAACAGTATCTGATATAGTAGTAAACAGTATAAGGAACAATCTGGAATCTATGAAAATAACAAAGACAATAATACTCTGCCTGCTTATTCTGCCGGCAGTATCGTGCACCATGAAACAGGAAATACTGCTGGACCCGTCCGGAGAAGGAGAAGTCCGTTATGAAGTGGGAATGGCATCCTATCTGGGGGAGGTCATCACTCAGATGTCCATGCTCCTGGACCCGGATACAGAGATCCCCGGAGAAGAAGACAGTCTCTTTGACCTACCGGCCATAGAGCAGGGATTTTCATCCAATGAGAACCTCAGTGCCATAGAGCTCAGCAGTACCGACCGTCACAATATGAAAGGCAGTTTCCGCTTCAGCTCCGTTGAGGATATGCTGGCTCAGGTGGATCAGACAACTCCCCAGAGCAAAATGATCCGCTTTTCCCGGGACAGTGATGTATCAAAACTGGATGTGAAGATAACAAGAGACACAGTCATCGCTCTCCTGGAATCCAATCCGGCCCTGAACAATCCCCTGGTCCAGAACTTCGGACCTGCGGCCACCCTTGGTCTCAGTGCAGCAGACTATCTGGATATGATGGAATTCGCCCTGGGAGAGGAAAGCCGGATGGGTATTCAGAACTCCAGCCTGAGTATAACTGTCAAAGTGGCCGGCACCATCCTGAAGCAGGAAGGGGGAGAGACCCTCGACGCCTCCACTGTCCGCTTTGAAATACCCCTGCTGGATATTCTGATCCTCGACAAGACCCTGGGCTACTCCCTGAGCTACCGGTAAGACCCTTTTATGAGCATCAGAGGTTTTCTCCGTTTTACCCTCAACCACTCCCTGGCCATAATTATTCTGACCTTCGGAGTGACCCTGTTTATGGGATACCATGCCCTCAGGGTGCAGATGAACCCCGATCCCAACAGCCTCATGCCCCAAAGCAACAGCAGGATACTGAGGCTCAAAGAGGAGCTGGGGGTCCAGTCGGAAAAAACTAATTATCTTTTTCTCAGCATTGAGGGAGAAGACCTCTATACACTTGAAACCCTTCAGACTCTGTCTGATACAATCCGGGAAATTATGGCCTACGGTGAAGTAAACCACGCCCTGACACCCTTTAATTTTGTGTACTTTGATACACGGGGCAGACAGATACTCCCCACCACTATGATGGAGGGGGGCCGGGCTCCGGCAAACAGGGAAGAGCTGGAGCTATTCAAATCAAGGATTCTGAATAATCCCCTGGCAGATAATTTTGTGGTTTCCGCAGAAGGTACCATGCTGAATGTGATCTTCACAACAGACTATTCTCCCAATGCGGATGAGTTTATGAAGCGCTTCAACAGAACCCTGGAACCCCTGAAACAGATCACAACCGTCCGGTTCAGCGGGGATATCCCCATTGGAAGCCGCATCGCCTACTATCTGATCCGGGATTTTTCCATTCTCCTCATACTGGCGGTTCTGGCCATGCTGACCCTGTTCTTTCTCAGCTTCAGGGCCAAACGGGCTATTCTTCTGCCTGTAGTGGTGGTGGTTAT
>JAQQAM010000137.1 GCA_028532905.1 Spirochaetales bacterium | reverse complement strand
GGGAGGAATCTCTTCCAGCAGGAAAGAGTTCCGGCTGAGCCACTGATCTGCAACCGGTTCATTCATCTCTCTGTCTTTGGCTACCAAAATATGATAACTGCCGATCTCTCTGTCGGCCTTCCAGCTGAACCGGAGTCCCTCTTTCCGCTTCAGGGGATTTACCAGCTCTTCCGCGGCCGGCAGAATCAGCCGGGGAGGTTCCTGGCTGTCATTTTTCTGCACAAAGAAGCGCCGGACTTCGGGGCTGGAGTAGGCGATCAGGTCGGCTGCGGTATATTCGGGGATGACCCTCCAGAAATAGTTGCCTTCCTCCAGATCCGTTATGGTGCTGAAATTGTTGGGGCCGGAGCTGTTAATCACCAGATTGGTAAAACCGCTGTCCGACGCCACCTGAAGGCGTGAGCCGTTGGCCAGTGATGAAGCCTCCCAGGAGAAGGCCAGATCGGGAGGGGTATTTCTGTACTCAAAGGTCTCGTCCACCAGAGGAACCTGAAGCCCGGGTGCATTATCCCGTATTATGACGACCCGGTTGGAGGGGCTGTTATAGGTGCTGCCGTCTGCAAATTCGCCGCTGATCCGCCAGTAATAGGTTCCGGGAAGGCTGTCTATTCTGTAGGAGACGCTGTTTCTGCCCAGTTCATATGCGGTGAACCTCAGAAAATCCCGATATTCGCCGATTTCCAGCCGGGGGTTGTTCAAGGGGAGTATGGACTCCCAGGAAAAGTCCAGGGGAACAGCCGCCGATGTGGTGACAATCAGCCGGTTGTTGGCAGGATACTTCAGTTTCACCGCATCCTGCTCCACCATTATGTCGTCGCTGATGCTGGCACGGAAGTTTTCTTCAATATTGGTGGTTTCTCCGTCTCTGGTAACACCGATTGTACCCTCATCAACCGAGAGGTTTATCTCTTCTCCCTCCCGTTTATCCAGTGTCACGCTGGCTTTGTTCAGAGCAATGACCGTATCTTCCGATTTAATCTGAAGGTCAGAATCACCGCCGGAGGCGGCAGAAATATTTCCGCCCAGAAACTCGATGTTTCTGGCCTCTTCGCCCCATTCCAGAACAATATAGGTGTTGGCTTCCAGTGTTATCTCTGTACCGTCTATCAGCTTCACAACGGCTCGGGCATCTTCTATGGTTCTCAGGCTGTCATAGTTATACAGGGGAGCACTTGTCTCCAGCTCTCCCCAGACTGCCCGTCCGGAGAATTTACGCTGGGCGCCATTTTCGATAAAGGTGATCTCCCCGATGACTTCGCCCCCTTCATTGCTGATCTCATTATTCAGATCCTTGTAGAAGGTATAGCCCGCCCAGGCGAAGATGGAGAGGAGGATCAGGCTGAGAAAGATGTCTCTAATCAATGATCTCATATTTGACTTCTTCTTTCTCCGTATTCACATCTGCAATATTGTCAAAATCACCCACGATGCCGACCTTGTCTCTCAGCTCTTTCATGGATTTGGGCCGGTCCGGATCATCCATCCGCCCCAGAACCGCATAGATCTGCTGGGGCTCGGATTTTCCCTTTACCATAATCTTGTTCATGGGAACCAGGTCGAAAATGCCCTCCACTATGTCTGCCGTCCCCTGGGAAATCAGAATATCCGATCCCATGGGCTTGTTCAGGGCTTCGATCCGGGAGGCCAGGTTAACGGCGTCTCCGATAACCGTATACTCCATTCTGTCGTTGGAACCGATCTGGCCGGCCAGCACATCCCCGCTGTTCAGACCGCAGCCGATCTTGATGATGGGTTTCCGGTCGCCTCCCCGGTCCTGGTTGAACTTCCGCAGAGCCGTCCGCATCATCAGGGCACCGTTAACGGCGTTTTCTGCATCGTTTCCATGGGAGATGGGAGCCCCCCATATGGCCATAATGGCATCGCCGATGTACTTGTCCACTGCCCCTTTGGTCTGGTTGACGCAGTCTACCATAAGGGTCATATACTCGTTGAGAAAGGTCACCACCTCTTCAGGAGTGAGTTTCTCTGAAATGGCTGTGAAAGAACGGATATCCGAGAAGAAAATGGTGGCATTCTTGATCTCGCCCCCCAGCTGAATCTCTCCTTTTTCCGCCAGATCCGCCACTTCCTTGTTTACAAAACGGCCAAAGGCATCCTTGATTCTCTCTTTCTCTTCCAGGCCCATGCCCATGTTCACGAAGGCTCTGGTAAGAACACCCACTTCGTCCTGGCTTTTGGGCTTCAGGTCCAGGGCATAATTGCCTTCTTCAATGGCCTGAGTGGCCCCCACAAGCTTCCGGATGGGACCGGAGAGTGATTTTGAGTAGTAATAGATGATCAGGATGGCCAGAGCCACAAACATGATCATCAGCAGAATATTCCGTCTCTGAATCCGGTAGATGGCTTCAAAGGCCAGAGCTTCCGGTACGGTGGTGATGACCCCCAGGCGGCCGAAGCTGATCTTTTTATAGGAGCCGAAATAGGTCTCTCCGTCTTCCTGCTCATAGCGGATCTGGCCTGTGTTTACGGCGGATGAGAACAGTTCCTTTACTATCTGCAGATCTCCCAGATTCACTCCGGAAGTGAGGATGGTCTTGTCGGGATGGGAAATAAGATTCCCTGTGGAATCGACTATAAAAGTACTTGTGATTCCCCTGGACTGGACGGCCTTCTGCAGGCTGTCTCTGATATCGGTCAGGATAAAGAGGGTTTTAATGCCCTGTTCCTGTTTATAGGGAATGGTAATTCCCAGAACGGGAATCCCGAAATAGGTGGATACATTGAAGACCGAGGGGGTTCCTCCCTTGGCCAGGCGGATCTGCTCACTGTGATCATCCACCACACCCATGATAAAGGACTCTGAGACATCCAGTTCCGCCAGAAGGCTCTCATTGTAGAAGAGTCTGTCTTCTTCGGTGATTCCGGCAAACAGAATATTCCGTTCGCTCCGGAAGTAGTAGCTTTTGAAATTCCTCTGACTGGCAGAGCCCTCGTCACCGGCTCCCAGCAGAAGAAGGGAGGCACTGTTGCCTATGGCCAGAAGGCTCTCTTCGGCCTGTGCGGCAATGGTTTCGGATATCTTCAGGTTGCTCTCTTCCACTCTGACCTGAGAATCCTGCAGAAAGAAGAAGGTGGCCAGCAAAATCATCCCCGACAGGGCAATCACAATGATCAGGGAGGTGATAATACTCATTTTGATACCGATGGGGTACTTGATCACAGTGCCCGGCTCGGCTTTGATCCGCCGGTTGACCGGTTCTTCTTCCTCTCCCGACAGCTCATCGATCTGCTCTTCTTTATGCAGAGGGGAGGAGCTCAGGTCTACAGGAAATTCCTCTTCCTGAACCGATTCGGGGTCAAAAAGGAGTGTCTGATCATCAAGATTTTTTGTTTCTTCCGGATCAAAATCGAGGCGTTTCTCTTCGGGTTCCGCATTTCTGACCAGCTTTATCGTCTGATCCGGCGCGGACAGAGTACTCAATAGCCGTACGGGAATTCTCTGTTTTTCCCAGAATTTTTCCGGTTCGGCTGCGCTTTTAATAATAAAGAAGTAGGGGAGGGCCGGGGCTTCCGCCTCATCCTCCAGGGGCAGTTCCAGAGGGCCGTGAAACTGAAGAATCCCGTCCTGTTTCCAGGCTCTCAGACTCTCTACCAGATTCAGGGGCTCCTCCCATTTTGCAAGATCCACATAGGCAACGGACAGATACTCTCCCCGTCCGGCCTGACGGAACAGGGTATCGGGTAGTTTAAAATCCCAGTCTCCCGACCGGGTGCGCTCCATGGACAGAGCTCTTAAAGGAAAGGGAGCCGGAAGGCTGACACCTTCACGGGCAAAGCGTCTGATGATCCATCTGAGAGCCTCTTCGTTCACTCTTTCGACAGCAGGGTAAATCATTATTTGAGAGGGAGTTATGAAATCTCCGTAGTCCTCGGCCATAATGATGCTGTCATAGACCTGACGAATCTGTTTCATAAGAGTCAGCAGCAGTGATTTTTCACCGGCTGTCAAACGGCCTGTGGATGAGGCTTTCCGGGTCAGGTACAGACCGCCCAGAAAACTCAGACGGCTTAAGCTCATGAGGTTCAGAAACCCGGCCAGGTAGTGAATCTCGGAGAAGCTGTGGATCAGACCTTTGCCGCTTCCGCCCTTTCCTGCTCCGGACTGCCGGATCAACTGTTCGGTGGCAGATATCTGAGTTTCGATTTTAATCAGGTTCTTTTTGAAATAGGGTAATAAATTCTGAGGCATGCCCTTCTCGCTTCCCTGGGATTGAGGGGACTCATTTCCTGAGAGCAGAGTCCTTCCTCTCATCTTATTATCTGTCAGATTCCTTTAAATAATGAGCAAAACTTGACAGATCTGCGATGGAAAAAAGGCAGCCCTTTATTCAGGAGCGGCCTCCTTCCCCCGGGAAAATACCAGGAAACAGGGTTTAGAATCCTGATACTTCTCTTTTTTTATATTATAATGAAATATAGGAATTCTGCCTCTTTTCTCTGTATCCTGATTTACGTGCTTCACTTAAAAAAGGGGCTCGCCGATAGATTAAAAAAACAGGCCCGGAGGATCAGGTGATCAGAAACATTATTAAATCCATAGCTTTTTCTGCTGTTTTTCTGTCTCTCTGTGTTTTGACCTCCTGTACCGAAAGGTATCCTTATTTTATACAGATCCCCGAGTTTATTGAGTGGGAACCGGAAGACGGCTCCGGCGGCATTATGCTGAGTATCGTCTGTGAGGATGAGAATGCACTGATCCGCTACACCACAGACGGCAGTGAGCCAAGCGACCGTCATGGCCTGATTTACGAAGTGCCCCTTTATCTCTATGCCCAGTCCGTTCATATTCAGGCCGTGGCTGTACGCGCGGGATATGATGCGGGGCCTGTTGCGGAGTATTATTATGAACATGAGGAATAGACTTTTACTGCTGTTTGCTTCAGTTCTGCTCTTTTCCTGTTCCCAGCCCTCTGATATGGATAGCGCCGGGCTTCTGGATACGGAATTTTATTCCTTTGAACTGCGGATGGAAGACAACGGCGGACTGGCCTATGATGTGACCGGCACCCAGTCGGGAAACCGTATCCTGCTGAAATACCCCGATTACTCAGTACCCGGATACACCTGGATTCCCCGTTTCTCCACCGATGCCGCCACAGTGGAAGTGGATGGGGTCGCTCAGGAGAGCGGTGTTTCTGTTGTTGATTTTTCCGGACCCGTGACCTATACCCTGACGGCGGATTCCGGGATGATTCAGCAGTTCGAAGTGGAGTTGAGCGCCCAGCCGGGCTGGCAGGATCTGGGGACGAATCCCCTTCTCGCGGCTCTGTTTCCTTCCCGCATTGATACAGGATTTCATCTTGATCGAACTCCCTATACTGTTTTTCTGGAAAATACGGGTCTTATGAGAGCTTATGCCCTGAATCTGATAGATGGAACCACCTGGGAAGAATTCATCGGAGGACCCGCCGGGATGGAGAATTTTGATTCCCTGTACTGGAACGGTCAGGTCCAGGTTATTACACAGACCATCGGTCCCGGGGGTAATATGGAGTGGTATTCGCTGATTCCTCCCAATACCTGGTCCGGCTCCTCCCTCATTACAATTTATTCCGGAACCGCATCCGGGTTTCATATGTTTCCCGCTTCCAGTCTGTATATGTTCGCCGCCTGGATTGACGATTCCGCCGATACAAAAATGCCTGTCGTCTGGGTCTATGACGGAGCCGCCTGGGGACAGGCCGGCGGGTATGTTGTAAACGATGCCTATCCGGGAAGTACCCTGCATGCAGACAGTTTCCGGGCTGTCGCAGACAACGGCAGCACCGTCTATGCCGCCTGTACCTTTGCAGAAGCCGAAGGTCTGATCCATCTGTTTAAAATATCTCCGGGAGAGTCCGTCTGGAGCCCTGTTTTCAAAGAGGAAAGCATCCCCTTTAACGAGGAAAGCCGGAGAATCGTGGATATGTTTTATGACTCGGAAAAAGGAGCACCCGTTGTAGTCACCACAGGTAAAACAGACGGAGGTGACAGTGCCTACGCGGTGAAGATTCTCTACTATGATAAGCTGGCTGCAGCCTGGACCAATCTCAATTATATTGAACCTTTTTATATCCCCGAGGCCGACCTGACCTCCCTGTCCCTGTCCTGGCTGGACAACAAGCCTTCCGCCGCCTACGGCAATAAGGTTCTCAGCTGGAATGGGGAAGGCTGGGAGCAGATCGGCAGCACCCATTATGCGGACCGCCCCTCGGTTCAGTCCCTCTCGAAAGGGGTCTCCGACTTCTATATGACCGCTCTGCGGGATGACGGAACAGGAGATCTTATTGCGAGGTATTTTCAGTGAAGCATTTCAAAACTGTCATTGCCGTTTTTCTGATTCTCAGTTCCGTCAGTCTGTTTTCCTGCAGGAAGCCGTCGGTCGATTTGAACGGTGATGTGGAGGATCAGGGAATCAGTTCCTTTTATCTGAAAAGCAGTATAAATCCCGGGCTTGACGGTGATCTGGAAGCAGACATCAGGGGGTCTGTCATCTATTTCTCTCTGCCCGATACGGTGAATCGATCATCACTGATTCCAAGCTTTGATTTTCAGGGAAAAGGACTGCAGGTGGATGGACTGTGGCAGGACAGCGGGAACTCTTCTCATGATTTTACATCTCCCGTCTATTATGATCTTGTTAAAACGGATAACAGCCGGATTCAGTATACAGTTATCGCCGGGTATGGGGATATAGAAAGCAGTTCACTGTATCATTTTGAGTTTAATACGGGTATGAATCCGGGGCTGGATTCAACTGTTTCTGCAGAAATCAATAATGATACAATTATCTTCAACTTCCCCTTTGAATCTACTGTAGGCACATTTATCCCCACGTTTTTCCTGTCCGGCGGAGGGACTGTCAGCTACAACGGGATAATTCTTGTATCCGATGCGGCTCCCATGATCAATCCGGCTTCAGGCGGAACCCTGCGGGTGGATTTTGATGATGGAACCACCCGGAACTACAGGGTGGTCTGTACTGTGGCGGAACAGAAATATATTCATGTAGCCAATAGCGGTTCTGCCGGTGCATCCGGGTCACAGAGCAATCCTCTTGATACCATTGAGGAAGCTGTTTCAATGGCTGAAAGCAAGGGTATCCGTGAGATCAGACTGGCCTCCGGAGCCTATTATCTCAGTACTAATCTGTATATACGAAACAATATTTCCATTAAGGGTGGTTACTCGTCTTTTGACTGGAATTACCGGGACTACGACAATCCCGGCAGCAGAAGCGGGACACTTTGTGAGATAAGCATTAATGCAGGAAACGGAACTGCCGGAACTGCTGATGAACATATGGGCTCCATTATCTATGAAGGCAGCTCTGTGGGTCCGGATACAGTACTGGAAGGGGTCAGGGTATACGGCTCCAGTGATGGAATATATACTGCAGCCGTTACAGTTCTGGATGGGGCCGCCCCCACGATTCAGTACAGTGATCTTTACGGTGCCTCCGTTTCAGACAGCAGCGCTCTGTCTGTCTACAATGCCTCGCCCCGCATTTACAGCAGCCAGCTGATTGCGGATGCATCCAATTATTCTGTGGGTCTGAATATCGGGTATGATGCTGAGCCGACAGTCGTTTCATCCAGAATAACCGCCAGTAATACCTTTTCATCGGCTACAGGAATTGCCATGCAGACCGCCGGCGGCGGAGCGGGGGGATTTTTTTATAATAATTTCTTTGATGGACATGGGACAACTCAGGGTGTGGCTGTCAGGCTGGGTGAACCGGGGGGGACCTTCATTAATAATATTTTTGCTGTCGGTTCTGGAATGCCTGGGGATATATGTTTCTGGGAAGACGGCAGCGGTAACCGGCCGGATATTCTGGAACATAACAACTTCAGTACGGATAATATTGGAGTCCCTCTCTATAAGAAAGACGGTTCAACGGACATCGATAATGCGGAGGATATTAATGCTCTGGGTTATGCCTCTGCCTCCGGGAATTCGGACTTCCGGTTTAATAATTATTTCAATTACGAATCGGCTGTCTGGAATAATAACCTCCCTGTTCCGGTAGCCTATGAAGGAACAGCTCTTACGGGCATCTGGTCCTATGATCTTTATAACGGTACCCATAATGACAGCTCTGGATGGAGTATGGGACCCATAGAACTGGATAATACCAATCTGGCAGGAGAGGTTATCTTTGTGGATGATCCTTTTAGCGATGACTATCTGGGAGACTGGAGTTCTATCAATATCCGGGAAGCCCTGGTGATTGTCAATTCAGGAGAGGAAGCCAAAGGAATTCTACTGCCCGCCGGTACCTATACTCTTAATCTTTCCTATCCTCTGGAAATCACATCAGATGTTTTTATTTCGGGGGCTGACGGGGATATCACTTATAATGGAAACGGCAGCGATCCTCATATTATTGTGGATGATGGAAACGGCAGTCCTGATCTGGAAGTTTTTATTGAGAGCATCACGTTTACAGGCGGCGGTAATGCCGGCAATCCTGTAGGAGGCTCCATTGTCAACCGGGAGAAACTGCTTATCTATGACTGTCTATTTTCTTCAAATAATGCAGTTCTGGGAGGCGCCGTTTACAGCGAAGGATCTGAATTATATATTGCCAACACCATTTTTGATTTGAATACCGCTAATTCAGGGCTTGGCGGCGCCATATACGGCATAGACAGCAGTCTAGCGGGAATCAATATGGTCTTTACCGGTAATCAGACCAATGGAAGCTCGACAGCACACGGCGGTGCTATATACCTGGAAGACTCAGTGGGAGTTATTACATTTTCCTCCTTCTCCACCAACAGTACCGAAGGAAGCGGAGCAGTTTACGGGGAATCATCTGATGTTCAGGTTCTGAGCAGTATCTTTGTGAACAATATTGCCACCAATGGTTTTGATGATATACAGGTTGCCGGCGCGGCCGATTTCAGTAGAACCATTGTGCAGGATGCGGTGCATGTTAATCATCCCGATACAATTATCGGACCACCCGGGGTGGCCAGTACGGCGAATCCCGGGGGGGCAGACACGTTGTGGAAAACACCGGATGATAATCTGCATGCTGCCAGCAATGGCGAACTTATGTATGATTTCGGCTGGGAAAGCCACCTTGTCAGTGACTGGCCCGATGCCGACGATGACGGAGATACGGATGAAGACTTTCCCTATGATATTAAGGGAGTTGCCAGAGTTCAGGACACTGCTCCCGAAGCAGGAGCTTATGAAGGGGTTCATGTCCCCTGATCTGCTAATCTGACAGCTGTAAAGAACCGGTGTTATACTTCCGGTTCTTTTTTATTTGTGCTACCATGGCCCATTGAAAATCCAACCCCCGGGAGAATCCGCATGAGTAAGTTATGGGCCAAAGATTATGAAGTGAATGAACTGATTGAAGAGTTCACCGTCGGAATCGACTATATTCTGGATCAGAAACTGATTCCCTCGGACTGCGCCGCGTCACTGGCTCATGCCACCATGCTTCAGTCTATAGATATCCTT
This sequence comes from Spirochaetales bacterium, assembly GCA_028532905.1. Lineage (GTDB taxonomy): Bacteria > Spirochaetota > Spirochaetia > DSM-2461 > DSM-2461 > Oceanispirochaeta. The sequence goes on along the minus strand of JAQQAM010000137.1, from coordinate 19,205 downwards.
ACATCAGAAGAGCTGGCGGACCTGAAAAAAGGACTGCTGCAGATCCTGGAAGAACATGCACAGGGCAGGTTTGAAATTAAACGGTCTGATGAAGACGGCCATACGGCCATTGAGAACCGTCTGGTGGAGCTGGCCGGGGAAGCCGGTAAGAAAATCCATACCGGCCGGAGCCGGAACGATCAGGTGGTCACAGCCGTCCGGGTGTATGCCAGAACCAAAGTGCTGGATATAATAAAAGACTGCGGCGAGCTGGCAGATGCTGTCCTCTCTCTGGCGGAAGAGCATAAAAACACCCCCATGCCGGGGCGGACCCATATGCAGATCGCCATGCCGTCCTCCGTCGGTCTCTGGGCCGCGGGTTTCGCCGAAGAACTGACCGATTCCATCCGTCTCTTGTCGGCCGCCTGGGACATCCTGGATCAGAACCCACTGGGGGCGGCTGCCGGATACGGCGTTCCCCTGCCTCTGAACAGAGAAATGACCACAGAACTGATGGGGTTTTCCCGGGTTCAGAACAATGTGGTCTATGTGAATAATTCCAGGGGTAAAATGGAGCTGATGATCCTGGATATTCTGGATCAGATGACCCTGACCTTAAGCAAAATGGCCCAGGATCTGATTCTTTTCTCCCTTCCTGAGTTCGGTTACTTCAGTCTGCCGGCTCAGCTGTGTACGGGGTCCAGCATCATGCCCCAGAAGAAGAACCCCGACGGACTGGAACTGATGCGGGCCAAGGCCGGCACCGTCAGCGCATGCGGCACACAGATCCGGAATATTCTCCGCTCTCTGCCCTCAGGGTACAACCGTGATTTTCAGGAAACCAAGGAACCCTTCCTCAAGGGCTGTGATATCACATCCATCTCTCTTAAGATGATGACCCTGACCTTCCGGGAGCTTGTTGTAAACGGTGATAAACTGCGGGCGGGATTTTCCCGGGATATCTATGCCACCGACGTGGCTCTCGACCTGGTGGCTTCGGGTAAAAGTTTCCGGGATGCCTACAAGGAAGTAGGGCTGGCTCTGGATAAGGTGGAAGATCAGAATCCCGATGATTCGGTCATGTCCCGGACCTATACAGGAACCAGCGGCAAGCTGTGTCTGGATGAGGCCCGCAGCCGCCTGGAGGGTTTGATGAATGATGCTGTAAAGCGTGATGACACCGTCAACAGGGCGATTGAAACTCTGATGGGACAGCCTGTGGATCTACTGATCCGCTGAGAGTTCCTGGATCTGCAGCAGGAGCTGCCTCAGCTTCTCCTGTTCTTCCAGACTTCTGTCCAGCTGCTCCTGGAGTTCCCGTTTTTCGGCAATATAGGTTCTGTTATTCCCTTCCAGCCCTGCTATGGTCTGCTGCAGGCTGCTGCTCAGGGCTTCCATCTCCTTCAGTTTGGCTTCGCTCTCTCTGATCTGTCGGTTGAAGCCGGCCGTCAGGGTTTCTGACTCCGACTCAAATCGTGCTTTCAGCTCTTCAATGGATTCTCCGGCAGGTGTGTCAGCCTCATATTTCAGGCTTTCTTCAATGCTCAGGGGAGCCAGTTTCAGAATAATTTCGGACCCATCCTGTTCAGAGGGAATCAGTTTCATATTCAGATCTTTGTATCCCCGTTTCCGGGCAAGTATAGTGAGGGGCTTATCGGCTGAGAACAGACCGTTCAATGTTCCCGAAGAACTGAGCCTGCCGTCCAGATACAGCTGGGCTCCCGGAGGTTCTGTTTTGATTCTCAGAGCAGCCAGTTTTTCTCTGCTGTCCGTTGGAGGAGCAGGGCTTTCTTCTTCAAAAATCCGTCTCTCCCCACTGTTCAGGCTTCGCACCGCCGGCAGGGGTGTTCCTTCCTCCCAGCCTCTCAGATCCAGGGTCTCTCCTTCCGAAACGCTGTCCAGGAGCTGATCCCTGTTCTCTGTATCACTGAGAACGGCCACCGTACCTTCCCGGACAGACAGACGGCTGCCGCCATCTGTTCTGGCTTCAATATAGAATTCTGTTCCTTCCACCCGGAAAATCTTTTCCTGAGCCAGAACTTCCAGGTTGTCCGTTGCATTAAGCCGGTCCACTTTATAGATCATGGAACCCGTCAGAAGCTCTGTCCGGACATCGATATCTCTGGTACTGGTCAGGAGTTTCTGTATCTTCAGGAGTGTATTGCTTCTCAGGTTCATTGTGGCTTTTCCCACAAAATGAATCTGACACCAGGAATCATCCACCACTTTGATGATGTCTCCCTGCTGCACCGCATCTCCGGGACGGGGGGTGATCATCTTTTCTTCTCTGATCAGATAAACTTCGCCGGAAATATGAGAAATGACCGCATCCCCTGGCTTTATTTCCACAAAGCTGAGAGATTCGGCACCATCTGCCGGACCGGCTGTCCTGATAAAATAGGAATATCCGTACAAAAGAGCACCGGCTGTCAGAGCGCCGGCCAGTATAAGCAGAATTGATTTGATTATTGATTTCATATGCGATTACCCCTGGTCGGACGCAAGGTCAGCTGAGGGCTTCCTCCACCAGTCTTCTAATTGTATCAGGAAGACCGGCAGAAATAGAATTGAACAGCCTGATGACACGTTTTTTGCTGTACCGCCCGTCCGCACTCAGGGTGGTCTTTCCGCCGTCTCTCTGTTGCCAGGTCAGACAGCGCTGGACCGATTTCTTGTCATAACACAGTTGGAAGCCTGTTATTTCACTCTCAGTCTGATCAAACCAGACAATCAGGTCTGTATTTTCATCTACAAACCATCTTCGTTTGTCATCACCGGGAATCTGGCGGACATTTTCAATCTCAACCAGCATGCTTCCTCCTGGGTTTACACAGTATGCTTAGTAATAAGCTCTCAGTGCCTGGGCGATATTCAGACAGTAGTCACCAATCTGTTCCACATGTCCGACTATATCAAGATACAGCAACTCGCCCTTAATATCAGCACCCTTTTTGATGTTTTTCCGGATTCCCTTGTTCAGGCTTTTCTTGTAGGACTGGAGTTTTTCCTCCATTTCATAAGCCTCTTTCAGGGTTTCCTTGTCCATATGCTCGTTGATATGGGATTTAATAAAGAACAGGAACTTCTGAACCATTGTAGTGATGGGTTCCAGATCTTCCAGTGCACCCTCGTGCAGGGGAATATCCTTTTTAAACCGACGTTCGGATAAAAGGATCAGGTTATAGCAGCTGTCTCCGATGCTTTCCAGTTCATTAACGATTCTCATCATGGCGCTGACGTTGTTGGTCCCGGTTTCATTCAGACTTTCAGAGGAACAGGCAATCAGGAATTTGGAGATCTCTTCCTGCATCTGATCGCTGTAGTCTTCCATTTCCTTGAGTTCCTTGACCTTGGCCCCCATTTTCTTGTCGGGGTTGTTGCAGACTTCCATATAGATATTAAACATATCTTCCACAACCTTGGTCATATGGGACACTTCTTTCTGAGCCTTAACAATATTGATTTCGGGAATATTCTGAATGGTGGGTTCAATATAGGTGAGTTTGTATTTTCCCAGTCCCGCTTCATCTTCACCCACAGGAACCATTTTCTCAACCAGTCTGGCAATCTGGGGAACAAAGCCTATAAAGACAAGGGTGGCCAGAACATTGAACATGGTGTGGAACATGGCCAGGTTGGAGGTTATCTCGTCCCCCGGAACAATGGCCTGAACCATTCTGAGGAAGGGATTGAAGAAAAAGGCCAGCACCACAACACCGGCAATATTAAACAGAATATGAACTCTGGCAGCCCGTTTGGCGTTTACATTGGCCCCGATGGAAGCCAGAAGAGCATCGATGGTGGTTCCGATATTGGACCCCATAACCATAGCAGCTGCCGCTTCCAGGGGAATCAGACCGTTATGGGCCATCGTCAGTGTAATCGCTGTTGAAGCACTGGATGAGTGGACAATGACGGTGATCAGGGCACCGGCGAAGATAAAGATGATCATGGACAGCACGCCCTTTCCGGCATAGGATTCCAGGAATCCGACGGCACCGGCATCCATGGAGGGCATGGAGTCCTTCAGGAAGGACAGACCCAGAAAGAGGATTCCGAATCCGATCATAAACTCACCCCAGTCCCGTCTTTTTGCAGACTTGGAGAAGTAAAGAGGAAGCCCGATACCGATAACAGGCAGAGCCATGGCGCTGATTTTGAACTTGAATCCCAGAAGGGAGACGATCCAACCGGTAACGGTGGTACCGATATTGGCACCCATAATGATTCCGATGGACTGGGTGAGGCTCAGCAGCCCCGCATTGACAAAACTCACAACCATAACGGTTGTAGCGGATGAGGACTGAACGATGACGGTTACCAGAAAACCTGTGAGAACAGCAACAAAACGGTTGGACGTAATATGGTTTAATACACTCTGCAGTCCTTCACCGGCTGCTTTCTGGATACCCTCGCTCATTATTTTCATTCCGAAGAGGAAAACACCCAGGGCACCGATGATTTCCATAATATTCAAGACTATGGCCATTTGTAAATTAATCTCCTGTATCTATATGTGATATAAGTAATAAAAATTTCAGATTAGTATCCTGCCGTCTGTGTAAAACAGGCGGATTTCGAGTCCAAGTCTATAGGGAGGTGGGCGGTAAAGCAAGACTAATGTTAGAAAATTAACCAAAATCTAACAAAAAAATAATATTCATCAGTTCCGGGATGGGCTGCGGCTTTTTCTGATGGAAAACAGCCATAATGCGGCAAGGGTCATAAAGTAGGGAAAGCTGAGGATCAGGGTCGGCGGGAGACCGAGGAAGCCCTGGGCTCTGTTAGCCCCCCATTCGGCCAGGCTGAACAGAAGGCAGGCCAGAACTACACCGGGCACCCGTCTGTATCCCAGATAGATGGCAACCAGAGCAATCCATCCTTTACCGGCCGACATGCCGGGTACATAAACACCCAGTCCCAGTGAGAGGGAGGCACCGGCCAGGCCGCAGAAGAGTCCCGAGTACAGAACCATTTCCTGCTTGATTCTGACAGGGTTGATTCCTCTGCTCACAAGCAGATCCTCCTGCTCTCCGCAGGACCGGATCATCAGTCCCTTGCCGGAGCGGAAGAAGACCGCCAGCACAATAAGTGCCCCTGCCAGAGCCGCTATCGTAAATATGCTGATCCCTCCCACTGACGGAAGGGTACCCATATCTGAGGGACGGATAATGCCCTGATTTCCATAAAGGGACTGAGACAGGGATGCCGTTAGGGCGGGAATGAGTACATTGATACCCAGTCCTGTGATAAAGGGGTTTCCTTTGAGAGTGAAGGTTCCGAAGTTGAACACAACAGCTGTCAGCAGACCCGCCAGTACTGCCGCCGCTGTGCCCTGGAAAAGACTGCCGCTTATACTGCTGACAAGGATGGCGGTAAATGCTGACCCTAGAATCATCCCCTCAAGGGCTATGTTGAGCACGCCGGCTCTTTCGGTTAAAAGTCCGCCCAGAGCCGCCAGGATCAGGGGGGTGGCACTGGCAAGAATCACAAAGATCATGACGGCGAACCTCCTGCAGGGCGGTTTTTGAATTTCAGTCTGAGTACAGACGAGGAAATCAGAAGGAACAGAATCCCCTGAATAACGGCACCCAGTTCCAGGGTCAGATCGGAGTGGAGCAAGGCAATTCTGGACCCCTGTGTCATCCATGCGAAAAAGAGGGCTGCCGGCAGAATTCCGGGTACCTTCCGGCCGGCAATCAGGGCAACGGCAATACCGTTCCATCCCAGTCCGGAGGTCAGCCCCTGTATTCCGGCAAAGTAGGTTCCTGTCAGCACCAGGGAGCCCGCCAGTCCATGCAGCGCCCCGCTGATTGTCAAAGGCAGGGTCTGGTATATCCCCATATTCAGCCCGCTGTGCCGGGCAAAACTGCTGCTGCTACCGGTCATCTGCAGTTCGTATCCCTGTCGTGTATGGTTCAGGTAGTAATGAAACAGGGGCAGCAGGATCAGAGGGAGAATAAATGAAATATTAAAGGGGCTCGGAATCAGCAGAGAGGGGAGCCTGTATTTGTCCGGAAGGGGTTCTGTTGTTATCAGGTAGCTCGCCGGATCACTCAAGGGGCCGGCGATCAGGTAGTCAATCAGTTTGGCAACTCCCGATGACAGCAGAAAGGTGCTGATCAGGTCATCCACATCCCACAGGGCCTTCAGGACTCCTGATACAAAGGCCAGCAGTGCTCCTCCGGCTGTACCGCAGAGAATCAAAAGGAGAATACCGGGGATTCCGGGCAGATCCGGCAGCTGCCGGGCGGCCAGAACGGCGCAGATGGCTCCGGTGTAAACCTGTCCTTCCCCGCCCAGATTGAACGACCCGGCGTTGAAGGCAATCACAATAGCCAGGCCGGTGATACTCAGAAGGACAAGGCTGTTCAGCATCTCCCCCAGATAGAGTCTGTTGGCGGCAACCCCGGGGAAAAAGTAATACAGGGTCTGTGCGGGAGTCTTGCTGAACAGGATAATCACCAGGGCCGCAGCACCCAGGCAGAGCAGCAGAACCGGCAGGGACGCCGGAATTCTTTTCTTTTTCATACTCTGTCGGCTCCCGTCATTTTCTCTCCGATATAGTTTCTGTTCCACTGTTCTTCGTTTCTCTCAATTATACTGAGAACTCCTTCTGTCAGAACACAGACCCGGCTGCTGATGCTCAGAAGTTCATCCAGGTCGGTTGTCAGAAGGAGGACCGCAATCCCGTCCCGGGCTGCCTGGATCAGCTGCCGGTGAAGCCGCTTCCGGCTCTTGAAGTCCAGCCCCCAGCTGGGTTCGGATACAATAAGCAGAGGCGGTCTGTTTTCCAGTTCCCTGGCAACAATCATTTTCTGAATATTTCCTCCGGACAGGGTTTTTACCTGCTGTTCGGCATCTCCCCGGATGCCGTGTTCCTTTATAAAGATCCGGGCCCGCTGGATCAGCCGGGCTCTGTAGCTGCCCCGTCCTCTTTGTCTTTTCAGTACCGATATATTTTCCGCCAGGGTGGACTCCGGGTCGGCCCCTCTGCTCAGGCGGTCTGCCGGTATATAGGAGATACCGCTCCGCCTCATCTTCAGGGGGGTCAGGGGCATTCTGTTTTCTCCGTTGATGAAGATGAAACCCGAATCGGGCTGTATGATCCCGCTCAGGAGATCTTCGATGTAGATCAGGCCGTTTTCCCGTATGCCCCCAATTCCCAGAATCTCTCCGGGAAAGAGCTGGAAGCTGATTTTTTTCAGACGGGGACTCCCCAGCTCGCTGAGCTGAATATCCGTGAGCTCCAGAACAGGCATCTCACCGCTGTCCGGGGCGGATGATACATTGCTGTTTTCCAGGTATTCGGGTCCTTCGTCTTCACCGATCATCAGTCTGGATATCTCTGCCGGGCTCATCTCCTCTCTGCAGGCTGTCCCCTGCAGCTTCCCCTGTCTCAGGACAGCAATCCGGTCAGCGATTTTCATAACCTCGTGGATCTTATGGGTGATAAAGAGAATCGTTTTGCCCTCGGCTTTCAGTCTGAAGATCAGTTCAAACAGTTCTTCGCTCTGTGTGGGAGAGAGGCTGGCGGTGGGTTCATCCAGGATCAGAAGCTCTTTCTTTTTCCATAGAGCCCGGATCAGCTCGCATCGCTGGATCTGGGGTGCCGTCAGGCTGCGGGCCCTGCTGTCGAGATCCAGGGGGAGGTCGTAGTGTTTCTGAACTGCCTGAATTTCCTGTTTCAGTGTCTCTTTTCGGAAGAATCCTTTTTCAGGGCTCAGAATCATGTTTTCCAGAACCGTCAGATTGCCGGCGAGAATGGGTTTCTGGTGAACCATGCCGGAAAGCAGTCTCCGGGCTTCCCTGCTGTCCCCTTCAGGGGTGATGATTCTGCCGGAACTCTCTTTCATAAAACCGGAAATCAGAAACATAAGGGTCGATTTTCCGGCTCCGTTTTCCCCCATTATGGCCAGAATTTCCCCTCTGTTGATCTCCAGGCTGATATCGGAACAGGGGGTAATACCGTTTTCCCGGAATATGTGAGTAAGGTGTTCTATTTTAAGGAGTCCGGTGGGGGCGGGTGACAATGGAATCCCCGGTCTATCTGAATTGTAGAGAGCCGTCCCGGAGTTTGGCAACTTCTGCACTCATGACGGTTCTGATGGATTCCGGAACATGTTCCCTATAGAGCTCTGCATCATCAATAAAATCAATGTATCCTTCATGAACTCCCGCATAGACCGATGACCCGGGTGCCAGCTTTCCCGTCAGTGCCAGAACAGTCTGTTCGTAGGCCGCCTTGTCTTCTCTGATAACACCGCTGCCCAGAATCACGCCGGGTTCAATGGAGTAGCCTTCTGTGTCGTACCACAGAACATATTTTCCCTTGTCTTTGGCAGCGGAAACCACACCCTGATTGGCCCCTCCCGCTATGGTGAGGATCACATCAACGCCCTCGTCAAACATTCCCAGAGCCAGATCAGAGGCTCGGGCGGCATCGTACCAGTTGCCTATGACTCTGAAATCAAGTTCACCCCCGGGAACAGCCGCTTTCAGCCCGTTTTCGAACCCCGGTTTGATCCTCTGCATCATTTCCGGGTATTCCTGACCTGCGATCAGTCCTATTTTCAGATCATCGTTACTGCCGGCAAGCTCATCAGAAGATGTGATCAGTCCTCCCAGATAGCCGAGCATATAGGAGAGTTCCAGGTGGCTGAACAGGAATGTGGAGACCGTGTCGTTTTCGATCCGGCTTCCTTCCAGTACCAGAAATTCCTGGTCGGGAAAACTCTTCTTGATGTCTCTGCAAATTTCAGGCATTGAGGGATTGGAGCTGATAATAAGGTCATATTTTTTTTCAGCAGCCAGGGCCAGAACTTTTGATTTCCACTCGGCCTGGTTGAATCCGCCTTCCACTGTTTTCACTGTAGCTCCGTATTCTCCGGCTGCTTTCCGAACGCCCGCATCCATCATTTCGTAGGTGGGGCTTCCGGCCAGTACACCCGGGACAAACACGGCCAGAGACATGCTTTGGGGAGCTGCTGTCTCCTTTTCTGATCCCCCTTGAGATCCGGGACTTTCCGATTTTCCGGGGGAGCAGGACAGGGATGTGAGAAGCAGTAAAGTTATAAGAATGCTCAATAATAAGCTTGTGTTATTTTTGACAGTCATTGGATACTCCTTGGTCATCTTCAAATAAGATATAGATGATAAAATAAATTATATATTATTTCTGCGTAAAGAGACATAAGCGCTTTTTTTCATGATTAATCTTTAAAGTTACACACCCGAATTCAGCGGCTGTTCAAATCCTCAAAATGATCGGAAAATCTTTGAAGATTCGCACTTCCCGGCAAATCCTGAATATTGACCCCGCCCTATGGCTATGCTATCTTTTTAACCACAAATCAACAATATAGTGAAGGATATTAGATGAGTTTTTCCAAACCCACGTCTCTTGGTGTGATCGCCTGTCCGGGAGGAGAGCAGTTTGCCGATGAAATCACCTCCCATCTGAAGACGATTTACAGGACACGGTTCGAAAAAAAAGTCAGTTATATTTCCCGTCTCTACAATATGGATAGAGAGGAAGTATGCAAAGAATCCAATTTTGCAAATGATATTATTTCCCACAGGGTTTCCGCAGTGGGAGATGCCTCCAATTACAGGAGCCCCTCTTTCAAGATCCCCTGTAAAGTAACCAAATTCGCCAACGGCGAGCTGAAGGCCGAAATCCTCAGATCCATCCGGGGAGCCGATGTTTATATCGTTCAGGATATGGCCAATATGAAACCCCTGCGTTTCTCCGGTTCCGAGGAAGAAAGTGTCTGTTCGGTTAACGACCATCTCATGAGTCTTTTTGTGACCATCGATGCGGCTATGCAGTCGGGAGCCCGCCGTGTGTCTCTGGTGCTTCCTACCTATCCCTACAGCCGACAGCATAAATCAAAGGGACGGGAAGGGCTGACCGCATCAACCCTGGGCCGCATGTTTGAGAATATGGGTGTTGACCGGATTATTACTCTGGATATCCACTCCAAGGAAATTTCCCACTGCTTTCATAAACTCTCTCTGGAGAACCTCCATGCCTCCTATCAGATCCTCAGACAGCTGAACAATAAAATAAATCTGATGGAAGAGGATCTGGTTGTTGTTTCCCCTGATACGGGGGCCATTGAAAGAAATAAATTCTATGCCAACTCACTGAAAAAACCCCTGGCCCTCCTTTATAAGGAGAGGGATTATTCCAAGGTGACCAGATCGGCAGCCGATTCCAATATCACATCGGCCAGACTTCTGGGAGATGTAGAGGGTAAAACTGTATTTATGGCCGACGATATGCTTGGAACAGGGGGAACTCTGATCAAGGCGATGAAGCTGATTCGAGAGCTGGGAGCCAAAAAGATTATCTGTTCTGTTTCCCTGCCCATGTTTTCGGGAGCGGCGGTAGAGCATTTTGATGAAGCCTACAAGGAAGGGTACTTCGATTATATTGTAGGGACCAATGCGGTGACCCTCCCGGAAGAGATCCTGGCCAAAGAATGGTTTTTCTCGGCCAGTGTATCAAATCTGTTTGCCCGATCCATATCCAGAGTGCATCATAACCGTTCTGTTTCTCCTTTGCTGGATAACAGCAAGATGATTCAGAGAATGATCAAGAAAAAATAACCGATCCGGAGCTGCCTTTGATACTTGCAGTAGATATTGGAACCTCCTCAATGAAGGGGGGACTGATCACAGAAGAAGGCTTTCTTTTCTCCTATCATCGAGTCCGCTTCCCATCGGATGCCCTTCAGAGTTCTGAGGGGTTTTCGGCGGAACTGTGGTCCCGCGGATTTCAGGAGATCGTTGAAAATATCGGCCCCTCAAAAATCTCTGCTGTCGCCATAAGCGGCAACGGTCCCACCATGGTTGCAACGGACCGGCAGGGAAAGCCTCTGGGACCGGCGCTCATGTGGAACAGGAATTTCTCTGATCCGGATTTTTTAAGCACCTCCTACTATCTTTCCAGAATCAACTGGATCAGGAAGGAAGATCCCTCTCTTTATGAGAAAGCGGATTATTTTCTCTCCTGTCCCGAGATCCTCTATGCCCAGTTGACCGGGCGTCCGGTTATGGTTATAGCCCATAAAGGGTATCTGCCCTATGTCTGGACCGGGGAAGAGCTGGACAGGCAGGGTTTCAGGAAAGACGCCTTTCCCGAGGTAGTTGAAATGGGTACGGTAGCCGGTACTGTTGCCGAAGAGGCCTGGCTGGAGACTGGCCTGAAGCCGGGTATACCGGTAATCGCCTGCGGCAGTGATTTTATTGCCTCTCTGATCGGGGTGGGAGCTGTTGTTCCCAACAGAATCTGTGACCGGGCCGGTACTTCCGAGGGGATAAACTACTGTGCCGAAGCCCCCAGGGGTGACAGCCGTCTGCGGGAGCTGCCCCATGCCTTTGAGGGCTATACAAATATTTCCGCCATACTCTCCTCAACCGGGAGCCTTTTTGAGTGGTACCGCTCCCTGACAGGGCAGGAAAAAAATAATTATATTGAAACCATGACAGGGGTGGAGAATATTCCGGCCTCACAGGATCACCCCTTCTTCTTTCCCAGTATGAAAGGGGAGAATCTCTGGGAGTTTTCCAATGGCCTGTTTACCAGGCTTGATCCGTCCCAGGGGAAGTTTGAACTGGGCCGGGCCGTGATGGAAGCCATCGGTTTCGCCGTCCGCCGGGGGCTGGAGGTTTTTGAGGAGCTTGATCTCCCTGTTGATGAACTGAGGATTTCAGGAGGGCAGGCCAAGAGTCATATCTGGAATCAGATGAAAGCCGATATAACTGGCAAAACCATGCTGATCCCCGAAATTGAAGATGCCGAGCTTCTGGGCTGCGCCTGTCTGGCTTCTGTGGCTCTGGGCCGTTTTGCCAGCCTGGGAGATGCCGTAGAGTCTATGGTGAAAATCAAGTATGAGATCAGGCCGCGTCCGGATTATTATGAAATCTACGACCGAAAATACAAGCGCTACAGAGAAGCCTGTTCAGCGGTTATTTCGTTTTATGGCGATTATCCCCTTGATGATTGAGGATGAGAATTTGTTTTGAAATAATTTTTTTCAGTATAGGGAGATATTCGGCCGGTTTTTTTATATGTTATTTTTTCCGGAAAAGAGTTGACAAAGAAAAAGCATTTTGGTACTTTACATGAGCATTTTACGACATGCCTCTGTAGCTCAGTCGGTAGAGTACGACCATGGTAAGGTTGGGGTCACCGGTTCAAGTCCGGTCGGAGGCTTACTTTTACTTATGATATTATGCTGATCATTCGATTCGGCTTTTAGGCGGGAGATAATAATTATGGCTAAAGCTAAGAAGGGAGCAGTTGAACTGATTGCCCTGCAGTGTACAACCTGCAAACGGAAAAACTATACCACTACCAAGAACAGGAGAAATGTTCAGGGTAAGCTTGAAATGAAAAAGTACTGCAAGTGGTGTAAGGGGTCTACTGATCACAAAGAGACCAAAATTAAATAAGTTTATATACAGGCCAGTAGCTCCAATGGCTAGAGCGCCGGTCTCCAAAACCGGATGTTGTAGGTTCGAGTCCTACCTGGCCTGTTTTTTTTAATTTTTATTGATTGGATAGACCTCCGACCTCTGTGTCGGAGTTTGTTTGTCTAAAGAGGTTTCGGTGAAAACCGGGGCTTTTTATCATTGGGAGCTTATTATTTATGAAGAAGATCAAAGCGTTTTTCTCTGAGAGTTACGGAGAGCTGAAAAAGGTTGTATGGCCCGGAAGAGATTCTGTGGCCGCCTCTACCAGGGTTGTGCTTGTGTCAACAGTCCTGTTCGCTGTCTTTTTTGGTGTGGTTGATTTTGTTCTGCTGAAAGGACTTTTCTTTATCTTCTGATCAAGCCCCGGTGGCAAGGATGTGTAATGGCGAAGGGATGGTACGTTCTTCATACTTATTCAGGGTATGAGAACAAGGTTGAAAAATATATCAGACTCTATATGGAAGACGGCTCTCTTGGGGGAGCTGTTCTTGACGTTAAGGTTCCTGCAGAGGATGTTGTGGAGGTGCGTAACGGTAAGAAGCGTACTGTATCGAAGAAATTCCTTCCCGGTTACGTTCTTCTGGAGATGGATCTTCCTGATAGAGGCTGGAAAAATGTCTGTACCACAATTAAGAAGATCCAGAGTGTTGTCGGGTTTGTAGGTTATGCATCCGGTGCCAAGCCGCAGCCTATCAGTCAGGATGAAGCGAAAGCTATCCTGCAGAAAACAGGCGCCATAAAAGCCGAGAAGCGTTTTCAGTCCAAGCAGGACTTTGCAATCGGTGAAGAGGTTCGTGTTATAGAAGGACCTTTTGAGTCATTCTCCGGGAATATCGAAGAGATTAACCAGGAGAAGGGTAAGCTGAGAGTTATGGTTGGGATCTTCGGAAGAAGTACTCCCGTAGAAGTCGATTTCTCTCAGGTTGAAAAGATCTAAGGACGGCGTAGCCGTTTTAAATAGATGGGAGTCCTTCTTTTAAAGAGGGACGTTAATACCACAAGGAGATTTTAATGGCCAAGAAAAAGGTAACAGCTTATATTAAGCTTCAGGTGCCTGCTCAGAAAGCAACACCTGCACCTCCCGTAGGTCCCGCTCTGGGTCCCCACGGTGTTCCTGCTCCTCAGTTTGTTCAGCAGTTCAATGACAGAACCAAGAACTTCGAGCCGGGACTGACAATTCCTGTAGTTATTACAGTATATGCTGACAGAAGTTTTACTTTTGTTACGAAGACACCCCCCGCATCGGTTCTGCTGAAAAAAGCAGCCAAAATTGACAAGGGTTCTCCCGAGTCTCACAAGACCAAGGTTGCAACAGTAACTCGTGCACAGGTTCAGGAAATTGCCGAAACAAAAATGGTTGACCTGAATGCAAACGATATTGATGCTGCAATCAATATTATTTCCGGAACTGCCCGCTCAATGGGTATCAAGGTGGAGGGTTGATCGATGGCTAAAGGTAAGAATTACAAAGACGCTGCAGCCAAGGTTGAAGTCGGAAAGTTCTACGAAACTGCCGATGCCGTAAATCTTGTAAAAGATGCAGCATTTGCCAAGTTTGATGAAACTGTTGAAGTTTCTGTTAAACTGAATATCAAGAAAAGTCACTCTATCCGCGATACCGTCAGTCTTCCTTATCAGTTTACTGCTGAGAAGAAGATTCTTGTTTTCGCCAAGGGTGAAAAAGCAAAAGAGGCCGAAGAAGCCGGTGCTGCTTACGTTGGTGACGAAGATCTCGTAGCCAAGATTAAAGACGGCTGGCTGGATTTTGATATCTGTGTTGCGACTCCCGATATGATGAGGGAAGTTGGTAAGCTTGGTCCTGTTCTCGGTAGAAGAGGCCTGATGCCCAACCCCAAAACCCGGACAGTTACCATGGATATTAAAGGCGCCCTGGCAGAACTGAAGCAGGGACGTGTTGAGTACCGTGCCGATAAAACCGGTGTTGTTCACCTGGCTGTTGGTAAAGTGTCTATGGATGCTGCCAGCATTGCAGAGAATTACGATGTTTTCATCAGTGATCTGAAGAAGAAAAGACCTTCTGATGTCAAGGGTGATTTCATCAAGTCAATTGCACTGTCCTCTACTATGGGCCCTGGTGTCAAAGTAGCGGTAAAGGAGTAAGAGATGGCAGAAAAGAAAGTACAGCAGAGTAAAATCGATGCCGTTAATGCTCTTAAAGAGCAGTTTGACGGAGTAAACAGCTTTTTCTTTACAGATTACAGAGGTCTTACTGTATCTCAGGTAACTGAATTGAGAAATAAACTGCGCGAGCAGAATGCGGAATATCATGTAATCAAGAACAATCTGGCAAAGATTGCCATGAAAGATCTTGGTAATGAAGGTGTTGAGGAACTTCTGGTAGGTCCCACTGCAGTCGCTCTGGCTCACGATGAAGCCGGTCCTGTAGCGAAAACCCTGCTTGATTTCGGAAAAGATGCCCCTGTCGTAATGAAGGGTGGTTATCTTGATGGCGGAGTTTACGATGAACCCGGTGTTGTAGCATATTCCAAGCTCCCCACACGCATCGAACTTATCGCCAAACTTATGGGTACAATGAATGCCCCTGTTCAGAATGTTGCGCTTGCGCTTAACGCAGTCACAACAAAGCTTGTCAGAACTCTGGCGGCTGTTGCTGAAGAGAAAGGAAAGGAATAAGGTTCTCCTGTTTTTAACAGGGGCTTATTATATGGCGGCGTTAGTCTTCTGATAGTTGTTTTGCTATCGCCGCTTTAATACTATATTATAAGGAGAAGATAATATGACAACTGAAGAAATTCTGGACGCAATTGCAAACATGTCCGTACTGGAAGTTTCCGAGCTCGTAAAAGCTATGGAAGATAAATTCGGAGTTACTGCTGCTGCACCCGTAGCTGTTGCTGCTGGACCCGCTGCCGCTGGTGATGCCGGCGCTGCTGCTGAAGAAAAATCCGAATTCGACGTAGTCCTCAAAGGATTCGCTGATGGTAAGAAAATCGGTGTAATCAAAGAAGTTAGAGGAATTACCGGTCTTGGTCTGAAAGAAGCCAAAGAAATGGTTGAAGGCGCTGACAGCGTAATCAAAGAAGCCGTTTCCAAGGAAGATGCAGCCAAGATTAAAGAGCAGCTCGAAGCTGCTGGCGCTACTATTGAAATTAAATAATTCTGTTTATACTATACAGAGTTGATTTTTTCTCACTTAACCACAAGGGGATTCTATGCCCTTTGTGGTTTAGTGTATATCAGGGGGTTTTGAGTGTTTGAAAGGGATAAGTTAGAAAGCCGAAGCTATATCGGTAATGAGTATGAAGAAGTAATAGATCTGCCTGGATTGATAGATATCCAGCTCTCTTCATATGAAAAATTTCTGCAGACCAATGCCCTTCAGGGTGATCATAAGATGGTCAGCCAGGGTTTGGAAGAAGTATTTCAGACTACATTCCCTATTGAGAGTGCCAACGGTGAGCTGGTCCTCGATTATGATTATTATACCCTGGATTATAACGGCGTAAAAATGACAGAGGCCGAGTGTAAAAAGAAAGGCCTGTCTTATGCTGTTCCTATTAAGGCCCGCATTAATCTGATTTTCCAGTCTACAGGGGAAATCAGGCAGAAAGAAATCTATATGGGCGATATTCCTCTTATGACCGACAGAGGAACATTTATTATCAACGGTGCCGAAAGAGTTGTTGTTTCCCAGATTCACAGGTCTCCCGGTGTTATTTTCTCTGTAGAAAAGGGTGTGTACTCCTCCCGGATTATCCCCTACCGCGGATCATGGCTCGAGTTTGAGATCGATCCCAAAAAAGAACTGATTTATACCAAGATTGACAGAAAGAAAAGAATCCTCGGTTCCCTGTTTCTCAGAGCTCTGGGACTGGATACCCGGGAAAAAATCATAGATGAGTTTTACAAAACCAAAAAGGTTAAGGTAAATAACAAAAGGGAAGGTGCCGGATCTCTGGTAGGCATGGTCTTCGGACGGGCCGTATACAAAGAGATTGATGGTGTGAAGAAGAAAATCTACCGCGCCGGTGAAAAAATCCATCCCCATGATACGGACGAACTGGTTCATTCCGAAATTAAAACCATTGAGGTTGTTGATTTCAAACATGCCGAATCTCTCAATTCATCACTTATTCTTAATTGTTTTGAGAGGGAAGAGGCTAAGTATAATCAGGATGATCCCGATCAGGATGAACCTACAAAAGAAGATGCCCTCTCCTCTATCTACTCTGTTCTGATGCCCGGTGAGCCTATTACCGTGGACAGTGCGGAAAAAGATCTGGTTTCCATGTTCTTCTCCAACAGAAGATATGATCTGGGCCGGGTAGGGCGTTACAAACTGAACAAGAAGTTTGATTATGAAAATCCCGAAGATTCTCATGTTCTGACAAGGGTAGATATTGTCAATACAATGGGCTTTCTGATCAAGGTATATGACGGGGATGCTTCTATTGATGATATTGACCACCTGGGGAACAGACGTATCCGTTCTGTGGGTGAGCTTCTTTCCAACTCTCTGAAAACAGCTTTTTCCAGAATGGAGAGAATTGCCAAAGAGCGAATGTCTCTCAAGGAAGTTGAATCCCTGAAACCTCAGGATCTTGTGTCCATCAAGCCGATTGTGGCTGCTGTAAAAGAATTTTTCGGTTCCTCACAGTTGTCTCAGTTTATGGACCAGGTTAACCCCCTTTCCGAGCTGACACACAAAAGAAGACTCAATGCTCTCGGACCCGGTGGTCTTTCCAGAGACAGAGCCGGTTTTGAGGTTAGAGACGTACACTACACTCACTATGGACGTATGTGTCCTATTGAAACACCTGAAGGTCCGAATATCGGTCTGATCGTGTCTCTGGCAAACTTTACCAGAGTCAATGATTACGGTTTTCTGGAGACCCCCTTCCGTAAAGTGGAAGACGGCCGGGTAACCAAAGAGGTCGAGTACCTTTCTGCCATGGATGAGGAAAAGTACTTTATCGCTCAGGCGAGTGCCGAGCTGGACAGTAAAGGCGGATTTGTAGAAGATCTGGTTGCTGTAAGAAAATCAGGTGACTATACGATCAAAAATCCTGAAGATATCAAGTATATGGACGTTTCACCCCGTCAGATCATCTCTACAGCGGCGTCACTGATTCCCTTCCTGGAGCATGACGATGCAAACCGTGCGCTCATGGGATGTAACATGCAGCGTCAGGCTGTTCCTCTTCTCTTTCCCGAAGCTCCTTTAGTCGGAACCGGAATGGAGAAAAAGGCTGCCTACGATTCAGGTGTCTGTATCAAAGCCAAAAATGCGGGAACCATTACAAAAGTAACTTCTGAAGAAGTGATTATCGCTCCCGACGGTGGAGATGGTGAGGTTAACGATCACTATCCTCTGATCAAGTATCAGAGAACCAACCAGGATACCTGTTTTAATCAGAAACCCATTGTGAAACTGGGTGAAAAGGTTGAAGCCGGAGCCGTTCTGGCCGATGGACCCTCCACAAAGAATGGAGAGCTGTCACTGGGAAGAAATCTGCTGGTCGGATTTGTACCCTGGAACGGATACAACTATGAGGATGCTGTTCTTATCTCCGAAAAGGTCGTTAAGGATGACTATTACACCTCTATTCATATTAAAGAATTTGTGACCGAAGTGCGGGAAACCAAGCTCGGTCCTGAGAAACTGACACGGGATATTCCCAATACTTCAGAAAAATCTCTGGAGCAGCTGGATGAAGAAGGTATCATCAGAGTCGGTGCCAAGGTCAAATCAGGATATATTCTGGTTGGTAAGGTAACCCCCAAGTCTGAAACAGAAACCACTCCCGAGTTCAAGCTTCTGAACTCCATCTTTGGTGAAAAAGCCAAAGAAGTAAGAGATACATCCCTGAAACTCCCCCACGGAGTGGAAGGTACGGTTATTGATATTCAGAGACTCAAGCGCTCCGAGGGTGATGATCTTTCCCCCGGTGTTGATGAAGTTGTCAAGGTACTGATTGCCACCAAGCGTAAGCTGAAAGAGGGTGACAAGATGGCCGGTCGTCACGGAAACAAGGGTGTAATTGCCCGTGTACTTCCTGAAGAGGACATGCCTTACATGGAAGACGGAACTCCTCTGGAAGTCTGTCTGAACCCCCTTGGTGTACCTTCCCGTATGAATATCGGTCAGATCATGGAAACCATGCTCGGAATGGCCGGTGCCAGACTGGGTAAAATGTATGAAACTCCTGTATTCAACTCGGCTTCTACAGAGGATATTTCTGCAGAGCTGGAAAAATCAGGAATTGCAGGATCTTCCAAGATCACACTGTATGACGGATATACAGGAGAGCCTTTTGTAAACGATGTATTTGTCGGATACATGTACTATCTGAAGCTGCATCACCTGGTTGATGACAAGATGCATGCCCGTTCAACCGGTCCCTACTCGCTGGTCACACAGCAGCCCCTGGGTGGTAAAGCCCAGTTCGGTGGACAGAGACTGGGAGAAATGGAAGTATGGGCCCTTGAGGCCTACGGTGCTGCCAATACTCTCCAGGAGCTTATGACGATCAAGTCGGATGACATGAACGGAAGAGCCAAGATATATGAAAGCATTGTCAAGGGTGACGCAACTACCGCTGCGGGCATCCCTGAGTCCTTCAATGTTCTTGTACAGGAACTCAGAGGACTTGCTCTTGATGTCAGAATCTACGACACCAAAGGCAAGCAGATTCCTTTCACAGAACGTGATGAGGAACTGATTAACAGACAGGGCAGCCGTTTCTAGGCTTAGAGGGGAT
>JAQQAM010000136.1 GCA_028532905.1 Spirochaetales bacterium | reverse complement strand
CCGTCAAGGCGACACGAGCCAGCTTGCCCAGCCTGCCCATCCGGCGACCAAACAGAGCCAGTACAACCGTGGCGGCAATCATCAGCGGGCCCTTGCCTGAAGAGGCGTCGGCAGATGAGCGCCGGGAGGTTACGAATCCCTTGATCTGCTGAAGCGGATGGGAAAGTGGTTGTGCGTGGTAGAGCATCTGCTGGCGATGCATTTCCATGCGAAGGCGCACCAGATCCTTACGCATGCTTAACTCGTTCGAGGTGCTCAGGGGTCGACTCATGGCAATAGACGCTCCCGGTTACGCTCCAGCTCTTCAAGAGTGGCTGACCAGATTGAGAAGGATCTGTCTGAGCCGCAGGGGATCTGTTTCCAGATACTCCGGTACGGCTCCGATACTGAGAATCTTCAGGTCCAGCTTCTTATCTGCAGCTTTTAACTCGAACAGGGAATATATTTCCTGGAAAAACTCTATCATATTGACCTGTTCCGGATTTATGTCCATTTTTCCGGCTTCGATTTTAGAAAAGTCCAGAATGTCATTGATCAGTGATCTTAATATATCTCCGCTGGAGAGGATGTTTTTCAAGTAAATTTCCATTTGAGGATTGTCCAGTTGTTCCTTCATCAGCTGTGCAAAGCCCAGAATCGCATTAAGGGGTGTTCTAATCTCGTGACTCATATTGGCCACAAAGGAGCTTTTCATAATGGAGGCTTTTTCAGCTTTATTCCGGGCAGCTTCCAGGGCTATGCTGGCTTCTTTTAAAGGAGTTATATCGATACAGGTGAAAGAGATTCCGCCAGATTCTCCGTCTTTGCTTTCATAGGGGCTGACAGTTGCAAGCAATGAGGCGGGGGCCTTCTCTGACGGTTGTATTTCAATTTCGATATGTCCTGTTTTTTTTTGACTTGAATCCATTTGTGCATGAAGCTGAATGAACTCAAACTGATCATGGGGGATATAGGAGCTTAAATTTTCCCCCACAGGAGCTGCTCCTTCTATTTGAAGTATTTTCAGCATAAACTGATTGATGAACTGGATATTGTAATCACGATCTGTCAGCAGCACTCCGTATTCTGCACTTTCTGCAATTTTCTTGAAGGTTGCAGCTTCCTTCTCCAGTTCTCTTAATTGGCTGGTTTCCAGTCCAACTACGGTCAGCCCGATAATTACATCCAGTGATTTTAGGGGAGAGAAAACAGCATCCATATAAGATATCGTACCATCGGGTAGGGTAAGTTTGATTTCCGTTACCGTGCTTTTCCCCTCCAGAGCGTCATCAAACAGTGCGGTTATTTTTTTATCATTCAGGATATCCAGAACGGGGATGAATGATTTGCCTATCTCTATTTCCAGGCCGTAATTGCTCTGCATCATAATCTGATGATGAGCATTGAATGCCAGATATTTCATTTCTGTATTCAAAGCAAAAAT
The DNA here is from genome assembly GCA_028532905.1 of Spirochaetales bacterium. GTDB lineage: Bacteria > Spirochaetota > Spirochaetia > DSM-2461 > DSM-2461 > Oceanispirochaeta. Next base: position 24,191 of record JAQQAM010000136.1, on the reverse strand, counting down.
ATCGATCCCGTATGTACTTTCCATGATAGACATAAACAGGGCAGAGGTATCTTTTAATTCTTCAGATTTGGATTTAAGAGCAGTTTTCAGCTCTCTCTGGTATTGTTTTAACTCAAGAACATTTTCTATTTTTTCCGTTACATCGGTCATGATTCCCAGGAATGAATCGGGAGGCCCCTCTTTATTTTCATCAATCGGGGTTAAAATCGTATGGAAATAACGCATACCTTCCGGGGTCCGGATATATTCGGCCGGGTATTCATAGTACAACCGGGTCTCCCTTATTTTCTGTATCATCTTTGTATGGCGCTTCATTGTCGCATCATCAAATACTGAACTCAAAGGCTGCTGCATCAGTTCCGATTCAGATTTATTAAAGATTCCCGCCATATAAGGATTCCAGAGGGAGATTGTCAGATCCGAATCATTCTGATCAAACTGATAAACACCTATGGGAAGTTTTTTTATCAGACTGGAAAAAAAGAGTACCCTGCTTTTTAATTCTCTTTTGCCCAGTTCCACTTCCGTATCATTCTGCAAGATCAGAATGCACCGGGCCACGGTTCCGGACCGTCCATACTCCGGAATCACAGTAATTGAAAAATAAGATAGACGCCCAAAATAAAGGAAGTTGAATCGGGTTTTAATAAACTCCCCCTTCCTCAGACAGGACTGAACCGCTTCTTTCACCGGAGAAAGATCCTTAACGAACAGTTCCTCAATACTCCTTTGTTTCAGGTCGAGGATCTCTGTATTATAAAGCAGAAGCAGTGATTCAAATAAATTATTGCTGTATATGAGATTTTGATTGCAGTCAATAACAGCTATCTGGTTGTGTATGTTATCCAGAATCCTTTCAAAAGACAGATCCACTGATTCTTCCTTATGACGTGTCTCATCATTTTTAAGTATAGGATATGTCTAATTAAAAGCAAACGAATGATGATTTAAGTTGTAGAGTCATTTATATTTCTGAATAATGTTATCGACTGTTATTCAAAAGGGGATAAATGGTCATTCCACCGGTCTTTCTTTTTTGTCATTGTCAGGTTTTCATCCGGATCTTCTGCGGGAAAATCATCTGCTGTCTCTACTGTCATATAGAGTGTTTCCGGCATGATCCCGAACAGGAAACTGATATCGGGATACAGTGTGCCATGACCGGAAAACAGCTTGTTATCAGTAATATAATAATCCTGACCGATCAGTTCGAGTTTGAGATGATGGCCGCCGGGTTCATCGGAAAGGGTCAGTTTGTGATTCTTATTGGAATACTTGGTCTTCAGACCTGCAACAAACATGGCCTTGTCTATGAGATCCTTGATTCCTGCCAGAGAGAGCTGTCCTGTTTCAGTGCTCCATCCGGATGTCTGTTTATCTCTTGTGAAAATAACGGAGTAAAGCATAGTATTGATATAATAATATACTTTCATTTATTTAAATATAGAACTTTAGTTCTATAGGGAGATGTAAAACAGTCTTATCTGGTAAAAAAAAATCAGATTTTTGAAGATACCTGAACCCTACAGCTGTTTGGATTCTTTCTGATAATCTCCGGGTGTGCGCCCGTATTCCTTTTTAAAGACCCGGAAGAAGGTGCCCATACTGGCAAAACCGGACTGTTCGGCAATCTCTTTAACCGGTATTTCTGTTGTCCTTAGAAGGAGTTCGGCTCTGTTGAGCCGGCAATGATTGATGTACCCCGCAATACTGTAGGTGCTGTGCTGTTTAAACAGGCGGTTCAGATAACTGGATGTCAGCTGAAACCGGTCGGCAATGGAATCTGCCGATAGATTGAAGTCGTTCAGCTCACTGTCGATAATTTCCTTTATCTGAGAGACCGTTGCATCATGACGGGTTTCTTTTTTACGGCAGCATTCGCCAATCACATCTCTGATAATACTGGTGAGCAGCTCTTTCACTTCATCCAGAGTCTCCAGACTCTGAACTTTAAGTATCATGGGAGTGACAGTATCCATGGTGGTAATATGATAGGTCTTTTCCAGATATTCTGATATGGTCATCAGGGTTGCGGTAAACCGGATAATCAGACGTTTCATATTTTCAGGGCCGAAGGGGTATCCGTATTCTGTCATTTCATGGAGAATCCGCAGGGCTTCGGGTTCATCGAGACTGTTCATGGCCTCGGTAAAATGTTTTTCCTTTTCTGCCGGATAATGGAAGGCTTCCCGGGACATCAGCCTGGTGGCTCCGGAATAGATAAAGGACCCTTTTCCTGTCAGAAAGCGGAACCGGGAGAGTTTCAGCAGCCGTCGGATCTCCTGATCCAGATCCACCTCTTCGGTGTTCAAAAATCCGAATGTCATTGTTACGGATATACCTTTCTCCATTTTCAGCTGTTCATGACTCAATTGCAGTTCTTCTTTCAGAACATCATTATCTGCTGTGCTTTGTGTGTTGATCAGTATAATGATGCTGTCTTCACTGTAGCGGAAGGATTCATAGATCCGTCCGCTGAGGCGTAAACGGTTTTCCAGGAAGCGGACCATTTTACTGATACTCTCTTCCTGTTCGGTGATGTTGTGCTGATGGGAAAAATCCGAGTAGTCGTCAATCTGCAGGCACACAGGCTGAACTGGGGCTGAAAGATCCAGTCTGATGCCCAGTTCCTCTCTCCTTTTGCCGAAGAGCTGCAGATTCTCTTCACAGCTGTTGTGAACCAGATTTTTAAGAAGTTCCGTTCTGCGGTTTTTCTGGTACAGGTTTCTGTTTGTCTGATTCCGCTTCAGCTGCATCTGAATCAGGATCAGAAGAACAAGAAGAAGTATAAAAGCCAGGGAGAGACCGATTGAGACAATCTTCACTTTCTGCAGATACAGATCTTCCTCTATTTTCAGATTCTCTATTACAGAGGTGAAGAGTATATCAAATTCCCTTGTGGCATTGTTCAGGCACTCCAGGGCATATATGGTATCGTCCAGCAGAAAAATTTCACTCACTGTGAGCTGGCCGGACATTCTGAGTTTATACATGGTGTGGAGAAAGCCGTTGACCATGACTTTTTCTCCCAGGCCCGTCTGAATAATCTTATGAAAGTAGTGATCCGCATTGTTCAGCTGTATTTCCGTATAACGCCAGACCCTGATAATCCCCTGGACTTCTTCGGGTATATTCTCCAGTTTTTCGATCTGCCTGTGCTGAGAGAACAGATGGAGTGATTCGGAAAAATTTCTGTAATGGGCGGACCAGCTGCTTATTTCCGGAGGCACTGTATTTCCTGTTGCCGTATAGCGCTTCATCAGAATCTGATTGGTTTCCACCTGCAGTTTATTCCAGTCGGCCAGAAGCATGACCGATTCCAGGGCCAGATCTCTGACCCGGTTGGAATGGGTATTGTAGAAAACGATCCCTGCCGTCGTCAGACAGAGAATCAGAAAGGCGGTCACTGAGAGTATGAAAAAACGGTGGGTTTTCAGCACGGCATCAGTTTATCATGGACTTCCCAATTCTGCTATCAGGGATTATTCTAAAAGCATTATGATGCGTTTCTCCTTATATACCCTGTACCTTCTTGTTCTTTGTGTCTTGCCTGTTTCTGCAGAATCCAGCCTCTCGGTCTGGGACTTTAAATATACTGATCCTCTCACCCAGAAGGCGATGAGACGGGTGGATAATAATTTCAGAGCAAAATACCCTGAAATCAATCTGGAACATATAGGCTATTATGACCAGCAGTATATTCCCTCCTTGAGAACGGCTCTGCTGGCTGGTACGGGGCCGGATATTCTGTGGCTCCACCATGGGGTGGAATTCGGAGAGTTTGAATCTTATCTGGAAGTCCTGGATCCCTATAGAACAGACTCATCTGTTCTTTTCAGAGAAGAATCCATTGAAGCCTGCCGGACAGAGAAGGGGGAGTTGAAAGCCCTTCCTCTGACGTTCCAGGGGATGGGATGGTATTACAACAAGGATCTTTTCCGGGAGGCAGGACTTGATCCGGAGAAGGCACCTGAAGACTGGGATGATTTTTTCAAGGCCTGTGCTGTTCTGCTGGAAAAGGGGATTGTCCCCATAGCCGCCGGGAACAACAGACCCCTGACCACCGAGTTCATCAGAAGAAGTCTGATCACAGCCTTTTTTACGGATGAGGAAATCAGAAATTTCTACAGACAGGGCAGGGGAATCCGCTCCCCCCGGTACAGACATATTATTGAGTTTTGTGACTCCCTGAGGGATCGGGGCTATTTTCATGAAGAGGGACTGTTCCGGCCCTACTTTTCTTTTGCCTCTGATACCTTCAGTGCCGGTGAAGCGGCCATGATACCCGGTCTGCTTTCGGATATTGCCCACTGGAAGAACTTCTCTGATGCCCTGGGCAGTGATAATGTGGGATATTTTCCTAATCTTCACCATCCGGATATGGTCCGGCCCGGGGCGCAGCTGCTGCAGGATGCGGGTGTTCTGATCTGTATTAATAAAAATTCCCGGAACAAGGAGGCGGCCTACGCCTACCTGGAGCATCTGTTCTCACTGGAGTCCCAGAAAATTCTGGTGGAAGATCTGGGAATGCTGTCTCCCCTGAAGGATATCAGCCTGGACCGGGAGAAGTATCCGGTTCTTGAGTCCATAGAGAAAGCCCTTAACTACACCGGTGAGGATTCCGAGCGCTTCATTCCCTCCACAAGGGTTTCGGATTTGCAGTACCGGCTGGATGATTTATTGATCAATACCAGAGAAATCACTCCTGATGAATATCTGATAAAAATGATTGACGAGCTGAAATTGTATTAAAAAAAGGTCTTTTTTTGTCTTATTTTCAGCTTATTTAGCCGGTTCTGATACTTTTTACAGGATTTGACACCCCGATTTAACTGTTTTTGAGAGTTCTTCAGAATATTGAAACTATTCAAATTTCCATTTTGCCCTCCACACTGAAATCAATTCCAAAAGGAGGGACCTCAATGAAAAAAGGTTTCACATTATTACTCTTATTAGTATTCTGTACCTCAATGCTTATAGCCGGCGGACAGAATGAATCAGATGCGGCAGCATCCGACGGACCCGTTAAACTGACAATCTGGGATTTCAAGTACAGCGAGGAGATCGTAGGGTCTGCACTCAAGGATATGGATTCCCTGTATCTGGCTGCCAACCCCACTGTCGAGCTGGAGCATATCGCCCAGCCCCATGATAACTACTATGAAATACTGGCTGCCGCTGTCGGCTCCGGACGTGTTCCTGATGTCATTATGGCTCATACAGACCAGAGAATCTGGAATATGGATGAATTCCTTCTGAATCTTGATCCCTATATTGCCGACTGGAAAGACAATATTTCCGATTCAGCCTGGGCGGCCTGTTCCTCAACGGGAGACAGCAGTGAGAATATTAAAATTGTTCCTCTTACCGCTCAGGGATTGGGAATCTACTATAACAAGGCCAATCTGGCGAAAGCCGGCGTGGATGCCGGCAGTGATCTCAGTGAATGGGAGACCTTTCTGGAAGCCTGTGAAAAGCTGAATAATGCAGGTATTCCTCCTGTCGTTATGGGTAACGGCGGACAGCCTTTCGGTATCGACTTTGCCTACAGAACCATTCTGGCCAACTTCTACGGACCCGAACTGGCCGGCTTCAGAGACGGTACAGCCAATTTTACAGATGAGGCCTTTGTTGAAGCCTCCCGTATGATGAAAACCCTGTTCACTAAGGGATATGTTGTAACAGAAAACAGCACTATGCCCTATTTTATGGACGCCATTGAGCTCTATAAATCCGGTGAAGGCGGATTCTTCTTCGGTCTGACTTCCGACATTGCCCACTGGAAAGATTTCGGAGATGCCTTCGGTTATGAAAACCTCGGTTACATGCCCAGTATCAATGCGGATGCCGCACCCTACAGAGACAGACAGAGTTCACAGGGCGCCGGTATCGGTTTTGCAGTCATGAAAGATTCTAAGAATATCGAAACAGCAGTAGACTTCCTGTATGAATATGTTCACGGTGACTCTGCCAATCTGTTCCTGAACAGAACCGGTGCCATTGTTCCCAACAAGAACCTGCCTATCGACAATGAGTCTCTGGCCACTGTTGTGAATTACATGAGCAATAATGCCGTTCCCGATTTCTATGTTCAGCTCGATGCCGGTTTCGGTGCCGAAATGTACAACTACTTTCAGCTCTTTTTCCTGGCCGATGAAATCAGCCTGAACAAGTATATTGAAAGTCTTCAGAAAGCCTACGAAATGAATCTTTAATCTGACAACAGATATTCTGATTCAGCAGAACTGTTGACTGCCTGCGGAGGAGTGATGCCTCCGCAGGGTTTTTTAATAATCCAAAGGATCAATAATGTCCAAAAAAAGACTTATGAAACAGCAGGAAGAGCGGGATGCCTTTATCCTTCTGGCTCCGCTTCTCCTTCTTATGCTGGTATTTACGGTATACCCGGTGCTGGCAAACTTTTTTTACAGTATGACAAAATGGAAGGGATTCGGTGCTGCCGAATGGGTCGGCTTCCAGAACTATGCACGCATGTTTCAGGATGTTAAATTCTGGCATTCCCTGAAAAATCTCGGTGTTCTTATACTCTACATTCCCGCAGGAGTTTTTATTCCTCTTCTTATAGCGGCTATTCTGAGAGACGGCCTGAAAGGCTGGACCTTTTTCCGCTCGGTTATCTATCTGCCCACTATTCTGGGCTATGTTATTCTGGGAACCCTGTTCAGTATTATTCTGAGTCAGACGGGACCCATGGTGGAAGTTCTCTCATTTCTGGGAGTTCAGGACGCCAACACAATCAATTTACTCGGAAAATCGAGATCTGCCATTCATACAGTGGCTGTGATCTTCGTCATATTCTCCAAAATGGGATTCGGTTGTATCTATTTCCTGTCTGCCATGAGCGGTATTGATTCAGGAATGTATGATGCTGCCGGAATCGACGGTGCGGGCTGGTGGCAGAAGTTTTTTCATATAACCGTCCCCAGCATCAGCTTCTCTATTCAGTTCTTCCTGGTTCTCTCCTTTATTGAGGTCTTTGCCAGAATGTACAGTTTTATCTACACCCTGACCTACGGCGGTCCGGGATTTGCAACCTTCACTCTGGAGTTCGGTATTTACCGTCAGGGATTCCAGGCCTTCAAAATGGGATACGCCTCCAGCTGGGCGGTTGTTCTTTTCTTCTTCTGCTCCCTGATTGCGGCGGCGCAGATACAGGTTCTTAAAAAAGGAGATCAGCTCTCATGATGAATCAGAATAACCGGAACCTGGTAAGCCGGACCCTGGTCTACCTGTTTCTGCTCCTCATTGCCTTTGTCAGTTTGTATCCCATTTACTTCTCCTTTATCACCAGTTTTAAAACGGTGCAGGAGTATACTCTGAGCAAGACCGCTTTACCCGAAGCATGGGTAATGGATAACTATGCCTATGTGTTCAGGAATCTGAATTTTCTCTCCTATCTGATGAACTCTGTTTTTCTTGTGTTCGGGGGGATGATCGTTTATCTCTTTGTGTGCAATGCGGCAGGTTTTGCCCTGGGAATGCTCCGGTTCCGGTTCAAGCTGTCCATATTCTCGTTTATTCTGTTCTTTCAGATTTTTCCCCAGATGGTCATTGCCGCACAGGTCTACAGAATCTGTTCCCGGATTGGTCTGATGAACTCTCATTTTGGTCTGATTCTGGTCTGGGTGGCCTATTTTGCCCCCTTCGGAACCTATATCATGTCCACCTACTATGCCACCATGCCCCGCTCGCTGATCGAGTCGGCCCGTATAGACGGGGCAGGGGTGTTCCGGCAGCTGTTCAAGATTATGATGCCCATGGCGGCTCCCATGGTGGGGACTGTCAGTATTGTGGGGTCTCTGGCCATGTGGACGGAGCTTCCCTTTTCCCTGCTGCTGATTCAGGACCCGGGAAAGCGGCCCCTCTCTCTGGGGATTGCCATTATGAAGGGGGAGCATGGTATTCCGATTCCTATTCTGACGGCGGCTATTCTTGTATCCGCCCTGATCCCTCTGGTGGCCTACTTCTTCTTCCAGAAGAATATCCATATGGGGTCCACTGCTGGTGCTGTTAAGGGTTAGGAGAGGCTATGACACACAAAGAACGGATTCTGGCTGCCGCCGATCATAAGCCGGTAGACAGGGTTCCCACAGATATGTGGGCTACCGTGGAGGTTCAGGAAAAACTGTTCCGCCATTTCGGAATAGAGGAAGGACAGGGTGAACACTCACCCTGTATCGGTCTGAATGGAGGGCCCCTGTCCCGGGGTGTTTCCGGAATCCTGAGGCTCTGGGATGAGCTGGGAGTGGACGGTATTCTGGAAGTCCGGCCTCCCTGCCGGAAAGAAACGGTCACCACAGAGGAAGGCGTCCGGGTTAACGAATGGGGGTTCGGCTACCGGACCAGCCGGTATGAGGAGGGAAGCTATGATGAACAGGTTCTGTATCCTCTGGCCGGCATTTCCGATCCCCATGAACTGGAACGCTATGAATGGCCCGACCCCGACTGGTATGACTATGCAGCTCTCCCCGGCCTGATTGACCAGTGCGGGGACAGGGCTATCTGCTGCGGATACTCGGCTCTCTTCACCTTCCATAATTACCTAAGAGGTCTGGAGCAGTCCCTGATGGACCCTGTCCTGGAAGAGGAGCTGACCCGGATCATCCTTCAGAAGGTTTCGGATTTCTTTCTGGAGTATCACAGGCGCTGTTTTGAAGCGGCCGAAGGGCGTATCCATTTTTCTCAGGTCACCGATGACTGGGGTGCCCAGACCGGGTTGATTACAAGTCCCGAAATTTTCCAATCCTTCTATAAGGAACATATGGAACGGGCCATTGCCCTTGTGAAGTCTTTCGGCATAAGGGTGTTTCATCATGATGACGGTGATATGCGCCCCCTTCTTCCCGAATTGACAGAGATGGGAATCGATATTCTGAACCCCGTGCAGTGGCGCTGCGGAGACTGGGATTTAAAGTCCATGAAAGAGACCTACGGCAGCAGGATCTGCTTCCACAGTGCTGTGGACAATCAGGAAACCCTCCCGCGGGGGACGGCGCAGGAGGTGGGAGAACAGGTCAGAGAACTTGTGTCTGTTCTGGCTTCCGACAGGACCGGGTTTATCCTCGGGCCCTGTCACAACCTGCAGCCCAATACATCTGTAGAGAATATTCTGGCTCTGTATGAAGCCGCTAAAGACATTAAATGGCAGGAGTAAACTCTTGAAAATGAACTGGAAAGAGAACTGGTCTGAAACCAGAGAGCATATGACCGACTGGTGGAATCATAAGGGATTTGTACTGGGCCACTGGGGATCGGGACTGGAAACCGGAGCAAGCCTGCATGGTATTGCTCCCGTGGCTCCTCCTGCCGATCCGGTACAGAGGCATACCGATGTGGACTGGATTGTGAAAAACGAGGAGTACCGGGTGTCCTGCAACTGGCAGGGAGCCGATTTTATGCCCATCACCTATCCCGACTACGGAACGGTCTCTCTAGCGACCTTTCTGGGAGTGGAACCCCGGTTTGAAGAGGAGTATATTCTCTATCATCCTACCGATTTAAGCCCGGAGAACAACAGAGTTCTGACTCTGGATAAAGAAGGCAGCAGCTACAAGACCATCTGGAATGCCGCCATGGGACTCCGGGATATTGCACAGGACCGTTTCTCCGTTGCCTATCCGGCCTTTATGCCGGGGTTGGATGTTCTGGCGGAACTGCGGGGTACCCAGGATCTTCTGATGGACCTGATTCTGAATCCCGACTGGGTCAAAGAGAAGCAGAGTGAGATCAATCAATGCTTTTTTGACTGCTATGAGGACTACTACAATGAACTCAAAGGGGAAGACGGCAGCAGCATGAACGGCTGGTTTATGATCTGGGGACCCGGCAAAACCTCCCTGGCCCAGTGTGATTTTATTGCCATGATCAGCCCCGAGATGTTTGAGGAATTTGAAGTCCCCTGGCTCCGGGAGCATTGCGACCATCTGGATAATACCCTGTTCCATCTGGACGGCCCCGATGCTCTGAACAAGCTGGACTGCCTTCTGGAAATTGAGAGTCTGGATGCGATTCAGTGGACTCCGGGACCCCAGCGGCCCCAGGGCGGAGACCCCTGCTGGTACGATATGTATAAAAAGATCAAAGCCGCAGGCAAGTCTGTTCAGGCGCCCTGGCTGAAACCGGAAGAGGCCTATCCTCTGCTGGATACAGTCGGACCGGAAGGGATGTATATTATGGTGGACTTTCAGACCCAGGATGAAGTGGAACAGGTTCTGAAGCAGGTAGAGCAGTTCAGATAAAAACAGACTCAGAATGAGAATACAAATTAATGAACAGGAACTATAAATGAAACAGTTAAATGATTTTTTAACGGATATGGCCGATCTGGATCTGCATCCTGAGGCTCTTATCTGGAGAGCCGGTTCTCCAGCCTCCATGGAAGCCGCCGGCGGTATTCTTACAATGGAGATTCCCTTTTATCCCTATTCTCTGCAGGGAAGTCTGCAACCAGTGTCGGGTAGACCTGCCGAAACATACACGGTCAATCTGAGCTGCCCGGATGATGAGATTCTCCATCTGTATACAAAACATGTGAGTCAGAGCCCTATGCTCAGCCTCCATGATTCCCTCACAGCAAGGCCTCTTTCTGTACTGGAAGAGGAGAGCTGCTGGCGGATTTATGATGATAAACAGAGGCTGCGGGCCTGCTTTTACAAAGTCCGGACTGCTCCGGAGGGCTGGAGCGATCAGATTACACCGGCTTTTGATTCCCTGAAGGGGGACTTCTATACGGCATCGGGCAGGCAGATCACCTTAAGCGCACATGATCAGTTCTTTCCCGAGAAAGTGGAATCCCTGCCCCTGGCTTTTATCAGCTTTGAACATGAGGGTCAGCAGAAAAAGGCGGCTCTCTTCTCCTTTCAGGCCGAATCTGATGAACATTTTGCCGGGACAGGGGAGCGGTTTGCCTCCCAGGACCTGAGGGGACGGACCATCAATCTGGAAAACACGGATGCCATGGGGGTCAACAGCCGCCGGGCCTATAAAAATGTACCCTTTTACCTGTCCAGCAGGGGCTATGGCCTATTTATTCACAGTTCCGCCCATATGCGTCTCTCCCTGGCGGATATTTCAACCAGAGCCGCCCAGGGACGGATCGAAGAGGATGAACTGGACCTTTTTATTCTGGGAGGGGATCATCCAGAAGGTATTCTGAACAACTACAGGAAGCTGAGCGGATATCCTCCGCAGCTTCCCCTGTGGAGTTACGGTACCTGGATGAGCCGTATGACCTATTTTTCTGCCCAAGAGATTGACGAAATCTGTGAACGCCTGAGACAAGAGGAGTATCCTTGTGATCTGATCCATATTGATACGGGCTGGTTTGAAACGGACTGGGTTTGTGAATGGACCTTCAGCAAAGCCAATTTTCCCGATCCCCCAGGGTTTATGAAAAGTCTCCGGGACCAGGGATACCGTGTTTCTCTGTGGCAGACACCCAATATCGGGGAGGGGAACAGACTCCTGAAAGAGGCTCTGGATAAACGATATCTGGCGCCGCCCCGGGGCAAAGCGGTCAGCTCTTCCTCGGATTTTTCCGGACAGGATTTCGGAGGCCAGATTGACTTCACCAACCCCGAAGCGGTTCAGTGGTATCAGGGTATGATCCGGGATCTTCTGGAAAAAGGGGCCAGTGTGATCAAAACAGATTTTGGTGAGAGAATCCAGATGAATGCGGACTATCTGAATATGTCTCCGGATAAACTCCATAACCTTTACGGCCTGCTCTATCAGAAAGCGGCCTTTGAAGAGACTCAAAGAACCCGGGAAGAGGGGATCATCTGGGCCCGTGCCGGCTGGGCCGGCTGTCAGAGGTATCCTCTGCACTGGGGCGGTGATGCGGCGGCCACCTGGGAAGGGATGGCCGGTTCCCTCAAAGGGGGCCTTCATATCGGTCTGTCGGGCTTCGGTTTCTGGAGCCACGATGTCCCCGGTTTTCACGGGCTGCCTGAGTTTATGAACAGTTATCCCGAGGATGATCTGTATATGCGCTGGACTCAGTTTGCTGTGTTCAGTTCCCATCTGCGCTATCACGGAACCTCCCCCCGGGAGCCCTGGCACTTTCCGGAGATTGCCGACTCCATCCGTAAATGGCTGCGTCTGCGCTACTATCTGATTCCCTATTTTATGGAACAGGCCCGGGCCGTGTCGGAAACAGGGTTTCCCGTTCTGAGGGCCATGGTTTTTCACCATGCCGATGATCCTGTGTGCTGGAATATTGATGATCAGTTTTTCTGCGGCCGTGATTTTCTGGTCTGCCCGGTAATGAACAGCCGCAATGAGCGGAGAGTCTACCTGCCCGAGGGAGAATGGATCGATTTCTGGACCGGAGAGCTGCTGGAGGGCAGGCAGTGGCTGGAGCGGCATGAGATTCCTCTGGAGGAAATGCCTCTTTTTGTCAGAAACAAGGCGGAGATCCCTGTGTATCCCGAAGCCGTTCTGACAACGGATGATATGGACTTGGAAAAAGTGAGAACCCTCAGAGTCGACAGCTCATTCAGGGGCTGGCGGCAGCAGCCGGCTGCGGCAGAACTGGGCTGGTCGTAAAATCTGACAGTCGCCGGCGGCTGTGACAGAACCGGGTTGACCGAAAAATCTGACAGTGCCGCCGGCTGCAGCAGAACCGGGCTGCCATGGGGTCTGCCGGTATTCCCCGGCGGGTCCGCTTGCCGGCGGCCGTTACAGTCGCCGGCGCGGTTTTACTGCCAGTGATCTTCAATCATTTCCCTGAGGATTCCCACCATTTTCCGGGGACGGTCCTTCTCTCCACAGAGCGTATACACATCCCGGAATCCGAACTCCAGCTTGCAACCCCGGGCGGCATCCAGAGTTTTCTTTATATGGGACCGGTAGCCCTCTTCATCAAAAAACTTGTCCAGTCCCATAAAATTGGGGCTGGGTTTTCTGTGGTAGATGGTTGAACTTCCCCTCAGATATTCCCCCATCATCTGCTCATCGCACCAGGGTGAAATGGAAACCTTCCGCACATTGGGATACCGGCTGATGCAGTTCTCCCACAGGGCATGAACCGGTTCACAGCAACCGTAGGAGATCAGCCCGAAGTGTTCAGCCGTTCTTTTGTAATAGGGGAAGAAGAACTCTTCAAACATTTCCGGTGAAATACTGACTGTTTCCTGTGACTCCATCATAACCCACAGATCATTGGTCCGGACTGTATTGTCCCGGCGGTCTTTCCGGGGCAGATCATCACTGAAACCGAAGGAGCCCTGACCCAGATGGTCGTCACCGTTGTTCAGAAACAGAAGTCCCTCATTCTCCAGCCATTTATAGTAGCTGATGTGATCGTCGGCAATTCGGGACATAAAGGCATGAAACTCATCGGGATAGTCCATTATGGCAAAAATCATAGCCTCCATACCCATCATATGAACCACATGCTGGCTTAAGGATATTTCGGCTGAACCGTTGCCCATACGCACCGGAAGGATATCGCCGATCGTCTCATCCACCAGGTTCTTCCAGGCCAGGGTTCCCTCTCTGTCCACGTCATACACCGAGGGAGACAGGGCATGAAAATCATTCGGGAAATCTTTGATGGTATGAATAAACTGGTGACCCACGCCGCCCTCCCCGGGAGTTTCCACCTTCACATCCAGATCAAACAGACGAAACCGGGTTTTCCATTCCAGGGGGTAGAAGTCGTGTACCACACGGTCATCATCAATCCATTCATGGTTGGTGATGCAGCGGGTCATGACCCCTTCCATTTCTCTGCCCGCTTCTGTTTCACAGCGCAGGGGAGGGAGGACATCCTGTTCAAAGGTCCACAGTTCCACATGGATCATCGGTATGTCCCCTTTCAGATCATTGTGTGCTGTCCAGGCTTTTCGCCTTTCATCCATCACGGGAAGACGGGCGTATTCCAGCTGTTTTTTAGCCAGATCTCTGAGGATTTCTCTGTCATGACTGGTGATATTCATGTTAAATTGCTCTCTTTTTATAAAGTTTGTGCTATTCTATACCTTCAGGAATGGATTTAAAATCCTGATAATTGCGATAGGGATACACTTTATTGCTATAGGAGAGGCTAGTGGAGATGCCAGGCAGGGACGAGCAGACATTCAAGGGATATTCGCTTTATATTCCCCGTGAGCGAATTAAAGCCGAAGAAAAACATCCCCTTCTCACAGCTCTGATTCCCCTGGAGACAGGATATTTTGAGAAGGCCGCAGGTCACGGTATCAGAAGAGACGCCCTTGATGAGTATATTTTTCTGTACTGTACTGGGGGAAAAGGGATTCTGGAAACCGGCGGAAGGACTCACAGCATCCAAAAAGGAGATCTGGCTGTCTGTTTCAGCGGATATCCTCATGCCTATTTTGCCGATTCATCAGATCCCTGGTCTATCTACTGGCTGCATTTTAAAGGGGCCGGGGTTCCGTCATTATTATTGACCCTGGGACTGACAGAGGAGTCTCCTGTTTTATCAGATGATGTGAGGGGCGATCTGATACAGTCATTTCTGAAAATAGCCGCTTCCTTCCGCAGGGGCTACGGTTTTACCAACTTGTATCAGTCGGCAGTGTTTACACATGATCTGTTCAGTACTCTCCTGGCTCAAAGGAGTTTCTGTCAGAAACAGAATGCCTGCCTATGGGATTTGGAGTCAATTCTTGAATATATGTATGACAATATTGAACGCCGCCTGACCCTTGAGGATATTGCACAGGAAGCCGGTACTTCCCGGTATCACTTTATCCGCCGGTTCAAAGAGGCTACCGGCTCATCTCCCATGATGTATTTTAATCAGCTGAAGATACAGAAGGCCTGTGAGCTTCTGGATACGACATCCCTCAGCATTAAAGAAATCAGTGCTGTTCTCTCATTCAATACTCCCTACTATTTTTCAGAAGCCTTCAAACGGATTGTGGGCAGCAGTCCGGAACACTACAGGAAGGAGCGGTTCAGATAAACAGGTCAGGGACTCTTAAATAGTGCAATTTTCCGGCTTCTGTACACTTGCCTCTCACCCTTCAGTCTGTATAATCTTAATTTCGTAAAACAGGGAATCAAATGAAAATCCGACAGGAGAGAAAAGTATGAAAGTAGTTGCATTAAACGGAAGTCCCAGAAAAGAGGGAAACACATATACCGCCATCAAATTGGTGGCCGGCAAGCTGGAAGAGCAGGGAATTGATGTGGAGATTCTCCATGTGGGAAACAAAAGCATCCGGGGCTGTATGGCCTGTAACGGCTGTATGAAAAACAGGGATGAACAGTGTGTCATCAAGGATGAGGTGAATGAATATATCCAGAAGATGAAAGACGCAGACGGCATCCTTCTGGGAAGCCCCACCCATTATGCGGCCATTGGAGGGACAATGAAATCCTTTCTGGACAGAGCCTTTTATACTGCCGGGGCCAACGGGAATCTGTTCCGGAACAAGGTGGGTGCCGCCGTTGTTGCCGTCAGACGATCCGGTGGAGTCCCCACCTTCAATCAGCTGAACAATTTCCTGAACTACTCAGAGATGATGATGCCCACATCCAATTACTGGAATGTCATTCACGGTACCAAGCCCGGTGAAGCCCTGGAAGACAAGGAAGGGGTTCAGATCATGGAAGTTCTGGGTAAGAATATGGCCGTCCTGCTCAAGCAGAGGGAAGAGACCAGGGCAATCAGCGATGCCAATCCCAAAGAAAAGAAGGTGTGGACCAACTTCATCCGCTAAGAGCCTCAGGCCGGATCAGATAGGCCCGGTTCCTTTTTAGAACCTGTATCCGGCCTCGGCGGTCCAGCGGATCAGTCCCTGGCTGCCGAAAAAATCATTGGTAAAGCCCTGGGAAGTCTGGTCTCCGTAGATATACCACTCCGGGATGACAGCCGCGCCGAGCCGGAAGCGTTCCCCCCGGATCAGATCCATGCCGGCGCCGGTGCCCAGTATCAGTCCTCCCAGGGAATCAGAATGAATCGTATCATCCCCTGATGTCAGAGGATTTCTGAATTCCCAGAACATGATAAATCCGCCCACACGCCCCAGAAGATAGGGTGAAAAGTATGCCAGATCTTTAAAAGGATAAAACCTTCCTTCCACCGCGGCATTGAACTCCAGAGGGTTTCCCTCTATGGATTCAGAAACGGAGTGTTCGGGATCAGTCTTCAGAATATTGAAACCGCCGGTGAGAAAGACGCCCCAGCGTCCACCGCTGTCTCCCACCATGATTTCGCCGCCCCTGGCCCGGGAAAAGTAGGGATCTGCCAGGAAGCTCTGGCCACCGCGAACCATCACAAGCAGGGTAGAGGGGCCTGAATCTCCTCCATAGGAGTCATAATCAGTATGGGCTTCCTCATCTTCCTCCCGCTGTTCCGGTTCCTGTTCATCCTCTTCCGGTTCGGGATACTCATCATCCGGTACCTCCCGTTCTCCTTCATAGCCGTCCCGGCTTTTATCCATGGCAACGCTCAGGCTCCCTCTGTTGTGACTGGAACCGGTTGTGCAGGAGGACAGCGCCATAAGAAGAAGGGTAAGCAGCATCAGGTGAAAAAAGTGTCTCATATTCTTAAAGTATAAGTCAGCTGAGTCTTACTGTCACACACCGCAACTGTGAAATTGAGAGTTTAATGAAATCTCCTGAACAATGAACTATAATGACCGGTATGAAGAAGAGTCTGGGCCTGTTGATTTTACTGCTGGTTTTAAGCGGCTGCACCCGGTATATGGGAGATCGTTACACACTGACCCGCCGGGAGAATATAAAACTCTATGACGGCAGCTCCCTGAATACGCGAATCATCAGAAATAATGTGTGGAGCGGGGCCAGTTTTATTTCAGATAAACTGCCGAAGCAGAAGGCTGTGTATGAGGTCTTTATCACAGACCGGAAGATTATTGAGCTGCTGGCGGATGAAGACTTTATACAGCATATTGTGGACAGGGTTATGGCCAATGACAACTATGACGAACAGGAGAGGGAAAAAGCCCTCCTTCTGGCCACAACAGACTTAAGGCATCTGTTTGAGAATCCTTCACGCCTGGAAGGTCAGTCTCTACATATGATTCCTGTAGCCAATATTATAATACTGAAGCATGATGAAAACTACGGCCGTCGTCATTTCCTGTATGCCTATGTCAATCTGATGCTCTGTCATAATAATCCCGGATACTATCTGAATCCTTCCGAAACCAGGGAGGAACTTGCGGATGCTGTCCTGTTCAAATTCATGCTCACCGGGTTTCCCAGTCTGTATTCCCGTTATTTCGCCAAGTATCCCGGCAGACCCCCCGCAGGAGAGCTGTATGAGATGCTCTCTGATAATGATATTCAGTATATAGATGATATTTATGATCTAAAGCCCTTCCGCTTCAGAATGGCAAAAGACGAACAGCTGGCCTTTGATGATGAAGCTGTGCTGTATTATGCCTACTATTTTAAATATCTCTTTGAGACTGTAGAAAGTACAACAGCAGTGGATCTGGTTGATTCTCTATTTACCCCTGATAAAGACAGGTCCGGAGATTTCCGGAGGGTCTACAGGGAGTGGAAAGAACAGCTCTAGCCAGAATATTTTCTAGGCCGCCTGATCCGCTCTGGCTGTGAAGACCAGATATTTACACAGAATATAGAAAATCAGCCCATAAAGAGGGTAGGCCACCAGTGCCGCCACTCCGTCTCCCCATCCCCAGCTGTCCATAAGAAGTCGGAAGGTCAGAAACTGAACCAGATAGGATAGGCCAAAGGAAAATCCGAAAAGAAGAATTTCCGGAAGATTGTATTTATGGGCCTTGAAGGTCCAGTGTTTGTTCAGGGTGTAGTTGCTGATCAGACCGCCGGTGTAGCCGATCCGGTTGGACCAGACCGGTCCGGAATCTGTCAGTTCATTGAAGAAAAAGAAAAGGGCAAATATGACTATGGTATTGATTATCCCCACCGTGGTATATCGGACAATGTCGTATGTATAAAGCCGTTTCAGCAGATTGGGCTCTGAGCTCATGGTTTAATACTAAATGGGAATCCTTTTTTAATCCAGACGGTCTGCCCTTTTCTCATGAAACCCTCAGGCAATATACGAACAGGTTTTCCCTTTTTCTGTTATGGATTCCTTGATGTTCAGAATCAGGTCAATATTTCTGAAAAAGGCGAAAACGACATTGGAATCAAAGAGGATGCCTGAGTTCTGGCGTATAAAATCCTGGCATTTATCTTCGCTCCATGCGTTTTTATAGGAGCGGCTGCTGCCCAGGGCATCATACACATCGGCCACGGCCACAATACGGGCTTCCAGGGGTATGGCATCACCCTTCAGGCCTTCGGGATATCCGCTGCCGTCTACCCGTTCATGATGAGATTTGGCAATTCTGGCTGCCGTCTCCAGCAGTTCATCCGAGTAGGTTCCTTCGGTCTGACTGTCTCCGGACTGGATCAACTGAGCCGGGTGGAATGTACCGCTTTTCATAATCTGTTCACCGAACAGACAGTGCTGTTTCATCTCTTCAAACTCTTCGTCTGTAAGACGGCCCTGCTTCAGCAGAATTGCTTCAGGTATACCAATCTTTCCTATATCGTGAACAGGAGCCGCCTGTCGGATAATACCAACCTCTTTGTCGCTTATATCCAGACCCATGGCGATGATCCCTGAGTATTCTGAAACCCTCTGAAAATGCTGACCTGTCTCATAATCCTTGTATTCCGCTGCCCTGGACAGAATGCCTATAATCCGGTTTCTGGACTGGTGTAATTCCTGGTTCTTTGTTTCCAGTTCCCGGGTCCTCTGGCGGACCATCTCTTCCAGGTTTTGTTTATAGAGCCTGTTTTCAATCAGAAGCTGTCTTCGCACAAGAGCGTTCTCAATAACCATATGGAGGGCTGAAATATCCATGAAGGGTTTTTGGATGAAGTCATAAACGCCGGTGTGCAGGGCATCGATGGCTGTATTTATATTTCTGTTCCCTGAAATAATGATAGAAGCCACATCCGGTTGAATGGCTATGGCCTTGCTGATAAACTCGGTTCCGTTCATTTCGGGCATATTAAAGTCCACCAGCATAAGGTCTACTGGTGAATCTTTTACCTTTTCAAGAGCTTCACTGGCTGAAGTGGTAACAATTGTGGTATATCGTGATGAAAGTATCTCTTTTAGGATCTCACAGATATTGAGATCGTCATCCAAAATTAATATGATCTGTTCTGACATATATTTTAACCCTCCCATCTAAGGATTCTCTATATACTATTAAGCACCTGTTTACACGATCTGTAAACAGCTGCACAGTGTGTAACGGTTACAAAGCGAATCCTGTTACCCCCCTGTGAATGACAGGTTTTTCAATGGAATCCCTATCTGCCGTAAAGATTCGATTTTCTATGGAATCTGTGTATAATGGGCAGTATGGCTATTCAAATAATCGCAGCTGTTTTTGCTGTTCTGGCTTTGATTACAGGTGTTGTGGGTTGTATCGTTCCTGTTATTCCGGGGCCTCTGCTCAGTTTTGCATCTTTGCTGATCCTCTCCCTGCCCGATTCATTTTCTCTGTACAGGCCCGGCTTGTTAATCACTCTGGGGGTTCTGGCTCTCCTCAGTCAGTTTCTGGATAATCTGTTTCCGGTTCTGGCCTCCAAACGGGCGGGAGCCGGTAAGGGCGGAACCTGGGGCTCTGTTGCCGGAATGATCCTGGGAATGATTTTTTTTCCCCCTCTGGGCATATTCATCGGTGCTTTTCTGGGGGCCTTTCTGGGAGAAGTTCTGTTTAACAAGGAGAATGAGGAACCCCTGAAGGCTGCCCTGGGAGTTTTCACAGGGACTTTGGTGGGGATAGCATTTAAACTGACCGTGAGCGGTATTATTGCAGTCTATCTGATCAGAGGAATGGCAGAGCTTTTTTAATTGATAATCAGTCTGTTCAGGTCGGGTTCTTCACGTCAAAATGCATTGTACTCAGCGCCATTTTCCATTTCTGATTGACTATGGGTGCATAACAAAGGCAGCCGGCATAGTTCAAAGGAACTTCTTCCTGTATAACCTGTTCAATGTCAGATCCGGAAAAATCCGCATCCTCTTTAAAGCTGTTAAAAAAATCCTGTGCTTCAGAGGCATTTTTGGATGGTGAGGCACACATTTGTGCTGCGGCTTCCTGCTCTTCTTCAGGAATTTCGATCCAGGCTTTTTCTATGGTATTGTTATTATTGATAAGAGCATGGAGGTGAGCCTTGAACTCACTGCCCCCGTTGTTGCAGGTTGATCCCTGGAAAATGAATTTGTAATGGGTTTTCTCTCCCCTGCTGTCCAGCTTTTTCAGATTGTTTGCCTGCCATTTTTTCAGAGCTCTTTCTGCTACGGGGTATT
Source organism: Spirochaetales bacterium (assembly GCA_028532905.1). Lineage (GTDB taxonomy): Bacteria > Spirochaetota > Spirochaetia > DSM-2461 > DSM-2461 > Oceanispirochaeta. The sequence continues at coordinate 3,868 of JAQQAM010000136.1, read as the reverse complement.
TCATTTCAGCTTCCTTTTTTTTTACCGGTCTCTCTAAAGGGGTCTCCGGCCGGATTATAAAATATTTCTTCTATTATCCTATGACTGCATAGTTTTGTGAATATATGAAAAAGTATATAAATACTTGTACTTTTTTGTTGTTTCTCCCTGTTTATTCCGCCGGGTTTCTGATTATATTACCTTTAAACCCTCCGCTGCGGATAGAACGGATTTTAATCCCGCATGGAGCTTATAAGGATGGAACATGAATTATTATCACCTGATACTGCTGATTTTTGTCTGTCTGGTCATTGTTGTTCTCCTGAGAAAGAGGAATTCATCAGCCGAGTCCGATGCCGCGGGAGAAAAAGATGAAATGGCCGATCTGAATGAGGTCTTTCTGAGTCATGCGGGGGACAGAGAAATTGTCGACCTTGTCAAAGTTTTCAATCCATCGGATCTGATGATATTAAGATCCATGCTGGCGGCAGAGGCAATTGACAGCTATGTTAAATCCAATTATTTCGGAGAACTGTTGGGAAGTGCCAAAGAATCGATTTTTTCCACTTCGGTTATTTCGGTATTCAAAGACAGCACGGAAGATGCCGTCTCTGTTGTGGAAAACTATATTTCCAATCTGATAAAAAACAAATCCTCTGAAGAGCAGAAGGCCATTCTTGAGAAAAGGGATCATGTCAGTTTAAACGAATCTGTGGGACTTCCGGCTGCAGATCTGAAATATATTCCTGAACTCCTTGTCCCTGACACTGGAAAATAGAGGGCAAGTCTGATTAAATCATCAGGTATGAATCAGAAAGATAAGAAGAAAATCAATTATCCCTGCAGCTGGTCTTTCCGTGTCATTGGTTTGAACCAGGCAGATATGGAACGGGATGTGAAAATAATCATGGCTCAAAGAGAACACAGCCTGAAGCCTTCCAATAAAAAGGGTAAATACCTGTCTCTCAATCTGAGTATGACCGTGGGATCAGAGGCAGAACGTAACTCCGTCTTCAATGCCATAAAGAACTGCGACAGTATTACCATGGTCCTGTAAATTATTTTGGCATTATGCTCATCAATATTGGAAACAGAACGGACATCCCTGCTTTTTTCAGCACCTGGTTTTATAATCGCATACAGGAAGGCAGTGTCTGTGTCCGGAATCCCTATGTTCCCCAGATCATCACCCGGTACCGCCTGAATCCGGATGTGGTGGATGCATTAATTTTCACAACCAAGAATCCGGCGCCCATGCTGGAGAATCTGGATCTTATTTCTGCCTATAATCAGTACTGGTTTGTAACAATCACAGCCTATGGACGGGATATAGAACCGGGAGTGCCTCCTGTGGCTGATGTGATCGGGAGTTTTCGTGAGCTGAGTCGCCGCCTGGGACAGAAAGCCCTGGTCTGGCGTTATGATCCGGTTTTTCTGGGCAGGAAACCCTTCTTTCCTGATTGTAGGTCAGGTTCGAAGGGCTATCCACCATTTCGTGTTCCGTTATCCTCGGCTGTTTCCTGAAGCTTTATCCTGAAACCTGAAAGATCGTTCTTTCTTTCCTGCTACTTTTCCAGCTCTCAAATCCTGTAATCTTTTCCATCATCCATGGGGCAATTGCCATCAACGCTTTCATCCAAGCTCGGTCATACAGTCCGGGCCACGCCTCGTGAGGACCGCCATATGTGAAAGCCTTTCTCACGACGAGGAACGGGCGCGTCTCATAGCGGCGATGCCTGTCACATCGCTCCTCGACTTGGACATACAAGGTCGGCACGAAAGGATGAAAAGGCGATTCAGTGGCGGCGATGGCCGGTTTCACCGCGTTTCGCTTTGTCTCACATCTGTTTCGCGCTTGGTTCGCATGTTTCGCGCGCCTGTTTCGGTGCGGCGGCGGGCCGGGTGCCGGGGCTGACTCCACAATAGGCACAAGCTGTTTCGCGGTGTTTCGCTATTTTCCGGGGGTAACATGGGGGAACCGGGCCGAGACGCGACCTTGATCATTTGACCCGTTTCAGCAATTCCCCGTGCTTGTGTGCCGGGCGCGGATCATTTCCCGCCGATGCTTCGATGCGGATTTCGCGGGCCAAGCGTCGGGCGAGGTCCAGCGACAGGTCGCCGGGCTTGCCAAGGGTGATTTTGCCTTGCGTGCTGCGGCCCTTGACCCTGAACATGACGATATAGGTTTTCACGCCCGTTGACCGGATACGCAAGCCGAAACCCGGCACGGTCTCAGACCAGATCGTATATTCGTTTGATCGTGGCGCGGCGGTGGCTGCGCTTTCCTCGGTGAGGTCGGGCCGGATCATGACGGCAAGCTTTTTCACTTCCGTATCGACCCTCGGGACGAACAGCAGTTCGTCGGGGTCGATGTCGTCGATATATTCGCCCGACGTGTCGACCTTCTCGCGATAGAAGCGCGGGAGCATGTCGCGGAAGGCGCGCCGGGCGAAGGCGTCCGAGTAGCCCTGATGGCGGAGCGCCCAGTAGGCATCGTTGCGGACACGCGGATCATGCGGCCCGATGGGCTCATGCTGCATGCGCCGCAAATATTGCGCGTCGGTGGGGTTCTTGCGGGGCTTCATGGCAAAGCCCCGCAAGCGTCTGTCTTAACTGCCGTGCGGCGGCCTTGCGATCTCCGCGCCGAGATATTCGGCAATCTGCGGAATGGTCGCGGTGGTGTAAACGCTTGGGCCGCAAGCGAGATAGAGGATAGCCCCCTCCGCCCCGTTGGCGCGACCTCCGGCAATCTGGCTGCGACGCACCAACGCGCCGCCGCTCTTGGCCGGGATGAGGATGAAGTTGTCATTCTGCTCTTCCATGACGAAACCCTTTCTGTTGTCTGGCGTCATGGTGGAAGCCACACGGCCTCCACCTATAATAACAAACCAGACCCTCAGAGGGTGTCAACTTTTTGTTTTATTTACGCATTTTCCAAAAGGCGACGGTATTTCTCGCCAGCGGCGTCCATCTGCGCTTGCAGGCTTCCACGCTCCTCCAACCGCGTGACCTCGTCGAAATAGGGATCGCCGGTGTTGCGATAGTCGAACTCCGGCAGGTCACCCAAGTCTTCCTCGTAGAGGAACAAAGCTGCGGCGCTGTTGTTCGGTGGGGTCGACGTGGAATCGAGAAAGCCGCCGCATTGCAGGCATGCCCATTCTGTCAAATCGCGCTTCCAGTAATTCGCATACCGTCCCATCTTGGTCATGCGCGGCCCTCCGCCCCTGCTCGCCATTGTTGCCAGACTGGCGGCGGTCGTTCGCAGGCCAAACTGGCTCCGCAGAAACCGGGCGGCCTCTTTCCGTGTGAGTATCTCGTCCATCTTGTTTCCTTTCTGAGGCGACATGCCTCTACCCCTTTGAAAATTTATCGGCTGAACCGCAGACGCCTTGCGGCAAACGGGGTCTATTCCCCATCTGCTCGGGGTTTCGTGCCGGACATCGCGGCAGCGATTTTCGCGCCGATGCTGTCGGCGGCCTCGGCCGCCCGGCTGTCGATGACATGGGCGTAGGTGGAAAGCGTCGTTCTCGGTCCCTTGTGTCCCATCAGGGCGGAGACCGAAGCGACGTCGATCCCTTCCGACAGGGCAATAGAGGCTATGGCGTGGCGCGCGTGATAACGCACCCTGTTGGGAAGTCCGGCCCGCTCGCGCGCCTGCACCCATATTTTCTTCGATCCGTTGAAAGGACCGTCGCCGCGGGTGGCGGGAAACACGTATGGCGAGCCGCGCCGCCGTGGTTGTGCCACGATGATCTCAAGCGCCATCTGCGAAAGCGGGCGCACCGAATAGCCGGTCTTGCTCTTTTCGAGGCGCAGGCACCGCCCCGCCTGATCGACTTCCGCCCATCGCAATTGCTCGATCTCGGAAGGCCGCGCGCCGGTGAGGAGG
>JAQQAM010000135.1 GCA_028532905.1 Spirochaetales bacterium | reverse complement strand
AACTACGAAAGTTTTCATGAGAGTTAATTGAAAGTTCTTGTCCTTTCAGATATTCACGGCAACCTTGAGGCCATGGAAGCGGTGCTGAACGCGGCTTCCGCAGAAAACTGGAAGGAGCTCTGGTTTCTGGGAGATCTCTGCGGCTACGGTCCTGATCCCGAAAAATGCTACAGACGGCTTCTGGCTGAAAAGTATATTTTTATTCCCGGCAATCATGACCTGTACCTCTGCGGACGCTTGAAAGGGGACTTTTTCTCAAAAGAAGCACGGCGGGCTCTCATCACAAGCCGCTCTCTGATATCAGGAGAAATGGAAACCCATATGAAGATGCTCCCGGCCTACAGAGAGCGAAAGGGATTTCTTCTGGTTCACGGCTCCCCCCTGGAACCGTCACGGGACTACATCCTGGGTGAGGATAAAGCCGCCGATTGTTTCAGAAAAGCCTCAAAAAAATGGACCCTTTTCGGCCACAGCCATGTCCAGGAATACTACAGTAGCCGCAAAGGAATCATCAGCAGCTCCAGAACTGCCGATGGAGACAGGGTTTCATTGAAAGGGAAAAAGATGCTGATCAATCCCGGTTCTGCCGGCCAGCCCCGGGACGGGAATCCCGAAGCCGCATGGGGCATCCTGGATACAGGGAGCAGGGAGTTCACATTCCGGAGAACCCCCTACGACATTGCCCTGACCCAGTCTAAAATGAGGGCTGCCGGTTTTTCAGATTTTCTGATTGAACGCCTCTCCCGGGGGAAGTAATCAGGATATCTGAAGCCAGGCTTCCAGAATCCCGGAGATCAGAAATTCATTCATTTCATTCAATGAGGACGTCCTCTGCAGCTCTCCATAGGATATTCCGTCCTTCTGAAGAAGATTCAGGACTGAGATTTCGTCCTCCGTCAGCAGGTCGACACAGAGCTCAAAATCCCGCAGCCAGAACAGAGTCCTGAACTCTCCCGCTTCTGTTAACAGATCCTCAGAGGCACCGGGAAATCCAGCTGTGACCACGGCGGGGTGAATATGTAATGTTTTTATCCGGCAGCTGGAATGAAGAGACAGAAGGGTATCATCACTGAGACTGATCTGTTCTTCCGGAGTTGTGCTGTTCTCTCCGGCTTCCAGATCTTCCAGCAGATCCAGATAGTCCAGCATATCCTCTATAACAGGATAGAGTTCACCCTTTCCCTGTACATTGTACTGATCCTTCAGGAAGGTCTTAAGATTTTCACTCTCTTCCGAATCCGTCCATCCGGCCTGCAGCCAGCGTTCTGTCAGATCCGCCCCACTCAGATCCAGATCATAACAGACACGGCTCAACCAGCTGATTCCCCGGTTCCGGTTATACAGGAAATCGCAGGCCCGGCTCAGGGCTGCCGCCCGCTCCAGATCTGCGGGAGGAAAGTCCGGTGTTTCCTGAACCAGATAGGGATCCGAAGCTTCTGCTGTGATCATCAGCTCTTTCCGCCTGTCATAGAGAGCCGTACCCGGCAGAACCGCCAGAGGAAAAAGATCCAGATGATTCGGCTCCAGAGACAGAGCATAGTTTATGGAATCTCTGAATCCCTGCAGTGTATCTCCCGGCAGACCGTAGATCAGATCCAGCCCGAAGGAAACACCTGCCTCTCCCAGAAGGGCTGTTTTGTCTCTGAATTCCCGGGGATTGAATTTCCGGTTGATCGTCTTCAGCACAGAGGGTGAGGCACTCTGCAGACCGATCTGAAGAGTGCAGGGAACTGAGGCAAAGGCTTCGGTGGTCTCCTGATCCAGGAACTCTGTTCTGATTTCAAAATAGTAATAGGTCTTTGGTGTCAGTTCGGCTATCCATTCCAGTATGGACAGAACCCGTTCCCTGTTGACATTGAATGTGGGATCCAGAACAAAGACCTGTTCAATCCCCCCTTCTCTTATGGCTTCCAGTTCGGCTCTGATCCGCTCAGAACTGAAGGTTCTGACCCTGCCGCTCCCCTTGGACTCAAAACAGAATTCACAGGCAAAAGGACAGCCTCTGGACAACTCCCAGAGGAGACCTCTGTTTTTTGAAAGATCCAGAGCCCCCGAAAGAATGGGAGATTGAAGAGTATTGATATCTCTACAGAAGGCCGATACCGGGGAATGATGTGCCCTGCTGCTTAAACCGGGCAGATCCGGTACCGGCAATCCCCCTTCCAGCGCATCTAGGACAGGAGTAATCAGCTCTTCCCCTTCTCCCTGCATTACAAGGTCCACGCCGCTGTTCTCCAGAAACGCCGCAGGGGCGGCTGTCACATCCGGTCCCCCGGCAATAAGGGGAAGATCCGGCCGGGATTGTCTGAGCAGACCAATCACATCAAGAACAAGCTGTCTGTTCCACAGGTATACGGGAAACCCGATGCACTGGCAATCCTCCACTTCCAGAAGACCTGCGGCAATTTCATCTGCACTGTGGTCCAGGGTAAAATCAAGAAGGACAACCTCATGCTTCGGTTCAGCCTCTGCTTTCAGGCAAGCTGCCGCCAGAGGTACGGCTCTGGTGGATTCTTCCAGATGTATGGTGGCCATTACTAACTTCATATGGATTCAATTCTATCAGAAAGAGTCTTTGAGAGACAGATTAAGGAGAGCTGAACAGAAAACTAACCGTTTTCATACAAAAATTAAGCCCTTACTCATACATAATTCATATATGGCTCAATTACAATATTCACCGGTTTCTCCTCTCCTTCAGAATCCCGCCATTCTGCAGGAAGTGAAAGACCGCTGTGTTGAGATCCCCATGCAGGGAAACAGATTTGTTATATTCAGCGACCTTCATATGGGTAACGGCGGGTCCCGTGATGATTTCCGCAGGAATGCGGAGGCCGTTTACGATGTTCTGTCCCGCCATTACTACAGAAAGGATTATCACCTCATACTGAACGGGGATATTGAAGAACTGCAGAAATTCCAGTGGGAACAGATCCGGGACCGCTGGTCCGGACATTACAGACTCTTCGACGCCTTTTTTGAAGAGGGACGCTTAAGCAAAACCCTGGGAAATCACGACCTTATACTGAGCGAGTCACCCGGGGATTACCCCTATCCGGTTCATGAATCAATCCACATTCACAATGACCGGGGTTCAGTTCTGGTTTATCACGGACACCAGTTTTCAAGTCTCATCATGCGTTTTCAAAAACTGGTCCATTATACCCTTAAATACCTGGCCTATCCCCTGGGGATTATGAACTACAGCAAGTCTCCCACCAGCCGGAAAAAACTGAAAACCGAAACCAGGGCCTATGAAGCCTCCTCCAGTCTGGGCCTTATCTCTGTGATCGGCCATACCCACAGGCCCCTTTTTGAATCTCTGTCAAAATCCGATTCTCTGAAGTACCGTCTGGATTTTCTGATCAGAGCCTACAGACAGAGCAGCATACATGAGCAGAAGAACATAGAAAAAGAAATAAAAAATCTCCAGAAGGAACTTCATCTTCTGGTCCATACCAACGACATGCAGATATCTGAACTCTATAGTGCGGAAGGTCTGATTCCCTGTCTGTTTAATTCAGGATGCACCATCGGAAAAAGGGGATTTACGGCTCTCGAGCTGGATCAGGATTCCATATCACTGGTGTACTGGTATGATCGATCCCGAAGCGGACAGTATATCAATTACTACGGTTCTGACCGGATGGATCTGGAGGGGAGCAACATGGCAAAGGTCGTCCTGAATACGGAAAAACTGAGCTATATTCAGGATAAAGTCCGCTTTATGGCTCCTCGGCCTTCTCTTTCCGGGAAAGATACTCACGTATCATTTCAGCTGCTTCCAGACTGACACCGGCTGTTCTGGAAATTTCTTCTGCCTTTGCCGCATACAGGTTCTCCATAGAACCGAACCCGGTGAGCAGTTTCCTGCTTCGGGCAGGACCGATTCCCGGGATGTTTTCCAGGGAATTGAGAGAGATGCGTTTCTTCCTCAGCTTCTGGTTATGGGAGGTGGCAAAACGGTGGGTTTCATCCCTCACATGCTGAAGCACCCGCAGAGCCCGGTCTCCTTCGGGAAGATCAATGGGCTCCTTTTCCCCCGGAAGAAAAATCAGCTCTTCCTTCTTGGCCAGACCGATCAGAGGAATATCCAGTCCCAGTGCTTCCAGTACGGAACTGGCTGCACTAACCTGCCCCTTGCCCCCGTCAATGAGAATCAGATCGGGAAGTTCTTTCTTCTCATTCAGAAGCCGTGTATACCGCCGGGCAACCGCTTCACTGATAGCCTTGAAGTCATCTATTCCGCCGTCCAGTGAACGGATATTGAAATGGCGGTAGTTTTTCCTGTCGGGATTTCCGTCTTTAAAGGAAATGAGAGAAGAAACGGTAAAATGCCCGTCCAGCTGGGCAATATCAAAGCCTTCAATCCGCCGGGGGAGTTTCTTCAGATTCAGAACCGACTGCAGATCCTCAAGGGCAGGAATATTCCCCAGGTCCTGCAGTTTTCGGGCCAGATCACTCCGGGCATTCTCCCGGGCCATATTCAGAACGGCCTGATCTCTTTTTGTCCGGGGCAGTTCCAGAGCCATTTTCTCTGCCCCCCGGACTTCCCGGCTCAGATAATCCTGTATCAAATCCCGTTCTTTCAGAGAGAGAAAGACACGGGCGGGGAAGTCCTTATCCGGAGAACTGTAGTAGCGGAGCAGAAATTCCTGAGCAGCCTCCTGCTCGGTTCCGTAATACTCGGACCGAAAGGACTCTTTTCCAAGGAGTTTCCCTTTTCTCATCTGAAAGACCACAAAGGAATAGTAGTTTCCCGATGAATCAGAAGCGATATAGTCCCGGCTCTCCTCCTCAAAATCCTCCACTTTCTGTTCGGTCTGGAGCTTCTGCATGGCTATGAGAATATCCCGGAGCTCTGCGGCTTTCTCAAACTCCAGGGCTTCCGAATGGCCTTTGATCTCTTTCAGCAGTTCCTTTTCCAGCCCGGCAGTCCGTCCGGTCAGAATGGACCTGGCCTTGCTGACATGAGATCTGTATTCCTCTTTGCTGATCAGCCCGGCACAGGGACCGGAACATTTTCCCATGTGGTAGTAGAGGCAGGGATTCTCCCGTTTCTTCAGCACCCGGCAGCGCCTTAAGGGGAGCATCTTCTGTATAAGAGCCAGGGTTTCATCCAGGACTTTCACATCCGGATAGGGACCGTAATATCTGGACTTGTCATTCACAATATTCCTGGTTCTGAAAACCCTGGGAAATTCTTCGGCAGTCACCCGGATAACCGGATAACTTTTACCGTCTTTCAGGTTGATATTGTACCGGGGATTCCATTTCTTGATCAGATTATTCTCAAGGAGCAGCGCCTCATATTCACTTTTAGTCACAATATGATCTATGAAATGAATCTGACGGACCAGAGTTCTGGTTTTAATATCCTTTTCACCGGAAAAATAGGAACGGACTCTGTTTCTCAGCTTTACGGCTTTACCGATATAGATGATTTTTTTATGCTCATCCTTCATCAGGTAAACCCCCGGCTCCAGAGGGAAGTCTTTTATTTGTTTTTGAAGAGTCTCGACTCTCTCTTTATTACTTTCCATAATCTACCGATAATAACCCGTATAGTGCTATGAAGATTAAACATACTCTCTATTTACTGATTTTACAAACCCTCATTCTCACAGTCCCCCTCAGTGCGGAACGACTTATTCTGGGAGGAGATGATGACTGGCAGGGAACAGAGCTCAGCAATCTGAAACTCATCCCCGGAAAGGGAGGGTTTATGGATCTGGTGCTTAAACGAACCGAGCTGCAAACCAACAGGGATACAACAGATATACTGCTCTCATTCAATAATCAGGCTCAAAGCGATCTCAGCGGTAATTATCTGATCAGCGAACATCCGGAATACAACAGACGGTATTTCAAATCAGGCAACGGCAGTGCCACATTCGACAGAGAAAACAGCATGCGCCTCAAGGCCGGCAGCAAAGGCTCCCTCTTCTACCCGTTTACGGACTGGGAAGATTTTACCATTGAATTCTGGCTCTATCCCGCCAATCCCCGGGAAGGTGAGAATATAATTCAGTGGAAGGGACTGGGCCGGGATGGAGGCGAAATCTATTCCCAGTCCATCAACTGCCACTTCCTGAACAGACGGCTGGTCTGGAGTTTCAGTAATATATTTCAGATGCCCGACAGTCCCGAATCCTTCTATGAAATTTCAGGCGATCCAGTACTGCCCCGTCAATGGAACCATCATATGCTGCGGTATGACAGCCGGACGGGTATGCTGGAATACCTGATCAATGGACAGCCTTCGGCAATAATCTACACCACCGACAGCGGCGATGAATCCAGTACCGTTTTCACTCCCCGGGTGGGAGATGAGCCGGGGGAACTGATTCTCGGCTCCGGATTTACCGGATTTATGGATGAATTCAGAATTGAAAGACGCTTTGTTGAAAACAGGTCAACAAAAAAACATGATCAGCCGGGATACGGCATCAGTCCGGTTCTTGATCTGAAATTCACCGATTCCCGGATAAACGATATAGCCTCAGTGGAAACAAGACCCGGAAATTCCGCTGTGTTCGCTTATTACCTGACAACCAACAGCCTGCTGGAAGCTGAGGAAAAGAGAAGCAGCTTTCAGGGAGAACAGACAATATTGAATTCTCCCGATGAATGGAGACCCCTTTCTGAAATAGATTCCCGCAGCAGAGGACGATACCTGCTCCTCTCTTTTCTTCTTTTTCCGGATATGAAAAATGATGAGAGTCCGGGACTTTCCTTTCTGGAAGTGGACTACACTCCCTCACTGCCCCCTCTTCCTCCTGCCTATATTCACTCCCGGCGACTGGAAGACGGAAAGCTGAGACTGGATTGGAATCCATCCGCTTCACCGGAAGTGGAAGGATACCTGCTCTATTTCGGAGAAAATCCGGGAGAGTATATTTATCCGGGGAGTCCTTTAAAAATTGAAAAAGAGAATTATACTGTAATTGACGGATTATCACCATTTAAGCAATATTTTTTCGCTATTAAATCGTATACGGGATCCGACAATCCAAGATACAGTGATTTTTCTGAAGAGATATCCATAAGACCTTGAAGGAAGGTTCATGAGCGGCAATCAGAATAAGTACAATCAGGCCATATCTGCCTATCTCCTTGAAGACTACGAACTGTCCAGGCAGATGACTGATTCTCTACTCAAAGAAAATGAAAACAGCCCCCTGCTGCTGATTCTCTCTGGAAATATATTTGAAGCAATGGGCAATCCGGACAATGCCATCAGGGAATACCGGAAGGCGGTGAGACTCTCTCCCGAGAATCCGGAAGCCTACAATAATATGGGAGTCTCCTACAAAAACAGGGGAGAGTTCAAAAAGGCGGCTACCGCATTCAAACAGGCGGCAGAACTGGCTCCCGACCGCCCCGATATAAGCTACAATCTGGGAAACCTCTACAAAAAAGAGGGTGATTTCGAGCTGGCGGAGAAATGGTATAAAAAGTCTATAGAGCAGGATCCCTCCTATATAAAAGCCTACAATAATCTGGGCACCATCTATGAACAGGATAAGGATTACAGCAAGGCTGAAGAGATCTACCGTCAGGGTCTTTCCATGGACCGGAATAATGCCACCCTCCACTACAATCTGGGAATCACCTATCAGGACAGAGGCAATCTGGATGAAGCCAGGACTCAATATGAAGAATCCCTGAAATACAGGCCCGGCTGGACACCGAGTCTGGGGAATCTGGGAGAAGTACTGAAGAATCAGGGAGCCCTGGATGAAGCGGAAAAAAAATTCGAACAGCTTCTCAACAAGGAACCTGAAAATATCCGGGCCATCAACAGCATGGGAACCATTCATGCCGAGCGGGGGGATGAAGAAAAAGCCCTTCAGTACTTCAAAAAAGCCCTGAACAAGGATCCCTCCTACAAAACCGCTACCCTCAATCTTCAGCAGCTGTATATGAAGCAGGATGCCCTGCAGGAAGCCCTGGAGGAGTTGAATAAACAGGCCAACTACCACCCCTCGGATATGCACATCCGCCTGAAAATTGGTGAGATTCTGACAAAACAGGGGCGGTATAAAGAGGCGGAGAAAGCCTACAATCATGTCATTGAGAGACAGACGGACAACCTGGAAGCCTACAGGGCTCTGGCAGAACTCTATGCCATTGAAAAGCGTCCCGACCTGGTCCGTTCCTGTGTCATAGAAATATTCAAGCTGGACCCCAAAGATAAATCCATTCTTCTCACCCTTTCAGAAACCTATCTGGATGGAGAGCGCTATGACGAGGCTCTCAAGTATATAGATGATTATCTGGAATCCAATCCGGCAGATAAAAGAGGGCTGCAGATAAAAGCCCGAATCCTCCAGAAGACATCCCGCCATGAAGAGGCAGCCGAGCTCTATGGACAGCTGGATTCCGACAGAGAGCTTATTGATGATCCCAAGACTCTCACAGATATGGCGGAAGCCTATTTTCAGTCGGGGGAACGGGAAAAAGCCGTCGGCAAACTGGAAGCACTGCTGAATCTGCAGGGTTCATCAAGTTCCACAGAAGATATCAATAACCTGACCCAGACTCTTGAGCTATACGAAAAAACGGTTTCTTCATTTGAGGCGGGAAACGATAACTGGCACAATAATCTGGATAAGATGAGACAGATAACCATGCGGGATCTGCAGGAGCATCAGACCGAAGCCTACTCCACAGGTCCCCGTCTGCCCCAGATTCCTCTGGAGGAAGAGGATGCCATCAGTCTTCTGGATATCAATGCCATGGAACCGGTCATCAATATCAATGAGGAAGAAGATACCCTTCTTCTGGAAGAAGATTCCGAGGATATGGAGGATGTGTACACAGAGCTGATGAAGGAAGGTCTGATTCCCGGGGAGGAAGCTGAAGAAGAGCCGGCTCCGGTACAGGTAGCTCCTCCCTATTATCCTCCTCCCATGCCCCCCCAGGAAGCCCCTCCCATGCCGGTTCCCGAAACCTATCCTGTGGAAGTGCCCGTGGAAGTCCCTTATCCCGAAAGCTATCCTGCACAGGAGGCCGCTTCCGAACCGGTTTCATCTGAGCCGGGATCTTCCGGACCGGATCCCCTTGAAAAAAGAGAAGATGTGGAGCCCCGGCTGGATATTGCCGGAATGATGAACTATCTGTTTTCCCTGTCCCACGACCTTCCGGATGAAAAAAGGCAGATTCTCATAGATAAAGCCATTCCCCTGAAAATGGCCTCCGTTGTGAAGCGCCTTTCAGGAGGACGGCATTTCAAGGAAAAAGTATCCAGCTATGACAGACGGAGCCGTGGAAGGAAAAAAGACTTCAGCATCAGTGAAGAAAAGATGAAAAACTCTCTGTCTGCTTTCAGAAATCTGACAGAACAGCATCCCGATCATCTTATCAGTTCAGCCTTTACCAAAAAGATGGATGAGCTGATGACAAAAATAAAGCCCTATCTTTAAGGACGAACCTTATATCAGACAGGGCTTCTGCTGTAATGACAGTAAAAATCAGAGCTGTTTATGATCTTTCAGCTTGGCTTCAAAGCGGTCCAGATCTCTTCCTTTCAGAGGATTTTCCTCTCCCGCCATAACCTTGTTCAGAGCATCCAGCTCGGCGGCTGAAAAACGAACCGATCCGTTAATGTGATTATCAAATGCCTCCATGGCTATGGGACAAACCTTGCTGACCAGCTTATGAATCGCTTCTGCATACACACGAATCTCCATCTGCGCATGGGCATCCATTCTCAGCTTCAGAAAATGGAACATGTTTTTAAGGTCCATCTGCCAGTACCATTCTGTATAGAGACTTAAGGGGAGATTGATCCGGGCCAGTTCTCTGGCAACATTGTCTTCCAGAAGGGATGTATAATTTTCATAGACCCTGTTCTGCTCCTCCTCAAGAAGACTTCTGACTTTCTGTTTCAGCTCGGCGGGAATATCCTCTTCTGAACGACCCTGTTTGTTATCCAGACTCTGAAAAGCAACATCTTCCTCTGCCGGCAGATAAAACTCATTTTTCATTACACTGTAACGTCCGGAAATTTCATTCACCCTTGCGGTTCTGTGCCGCACCCACTGACGGGCCACAAAAATAGGCATTTTGGTGTGGAAAGTGAAAACAACCTGCTCAAAGGGAGAGGTATGCTCATTTCTCAGAAGATAATTGATCAGTCCTTTGTCTTCCCGGAAAGACTTAGTTCCGCTTCCATATGAAACACGGGCTGACTGAACAATCCGGTCATCACTTCCCATATAGTCTACGAGTCTGACAAACCCCTTATCCAGTACGGGAAACTCCTTATCCAGTACGGCTTCAGCTTCGGGAATTACACTGTGTCCCATATTCATTACTCCTCAATACGGAGGGAACAGATCCGTCCCCTCCGGTTAAACTCTGTGTATTGTAAAATGAAAATATTCAAAACAGCAATGCTGATGAGGATCATTCCTTATCAGCTGCATCAGGAATTTCCATCTCCACAGATCCTTTTGTATAGTCTTGTATTCTGTTTCTGCAGGATTTTGTATTTCCTGTGGGAATGTGAGCCTTAATCTGAACATCCTCTTCAAAATTTTCAATCAGTTCCTCAGCTTTCTCTTCCAGCAGGATTTTCTTCACACCCTCATACTGGCTGTAGGAGCATCTGAGGGATATTTCACTTTTATCTATCTTTTCAATCTGCTCTGCAACGGCCAGGACTTCCTGGGCTGCCTGAGTGTAGGCCGAAACCAGGCCGCCTGTACCGAGTTTGGTCCCCCCGAAATACCGGACCACAAAAAGAGCGGCATAAGTCAGTCCCGAACCCTTGAGAACTTCCAGTACAGGTCTGCCTGCTGTGCCGTGGGGTTCACCGTCATCACTCAATCCGTAAAGGGTTCCCTCATCCCCCAGAACATAGGTCCACACCACATGATTCGCACCGGTATGCTCTTCCCGTAATTCTTTGAGAATTCGGCGCACATCCCTGTCATTATCCACAGGAAATAACAGACTTATGAACCTGGATTTCTTTATTGATAACTCAAATTCCGCCTTTTCCGCGGGGATCATTATTTTTTTCATTTTTTTTTATCCGGATATTCAAAAATGTACTATAATTTTCTGAAGTATATATAGTCAATTCAATAATTTAAAGCATCCCGTCTGATTGATAAAAACTGACTCTATTACGTTGTGTAAATGATGAATTAATAGTATTATACAAAATTCACAATATTTAACTTTTATAGATGTAAGCTATCGAGGAGCTATAGTGGTAAAGAAAGATTTTCCAAAGGTACACTATTATGACCAGGACTTTGTAGATATCTACAACAGATCCTGGGCTTGGGTACAGGACTACTGGTTTAAAGGAAGCGGTGAGTTAAAAAACGCCTTCTTTAACCATAAGGAAAATACAACTCTGAATCTCTTCGAAACATGTATGTCCACCTTTTTTCTTGTTTACCATAACATGAAATACCCCGTGGCCCCTATGCTTGATAATTTTTATAAACTCCAGGAAGAAAACGGAGCCATCCGTCTCACATATGATCTGGAAAGCGGTTCACCTGTTTTCACAGACGGCAATCCCGAAGGCGTATCTCCCCCTCTCCTCTCCTGGGTCGAGTATAACCTCTACCACAAGGTAGGACAGAAGAAGAGAATCAAGGAAGTCATGCCGGCTCTGGAACGCTACTACAGCTGGCTGGATGAAAATTTCAAGGATGAAGACTCAGGTCTCTATGCTGTCCCTCTTGAAGCCACCATGATGACAAACTCACCCCGTGAGAAAATGAAATTTGCCATCGACTTCAATGCACAGCAGGCACTGAACTCTCTGTATATGTCTGCACTGGGAGATATTCTCAACGACAAGGAACTGAGCTTTAAATACAAGAAACAGTATTTTTCTCTGAAAACCAGAATCAACAGCCTGATGTGGAATCAGGATGACAATATCTACTACGATTTGGATGCAGATCTGGAACAGGTTAAGGTTAAGACCGCTGCTTCCTTCTGGCCGCTGCTGGCAGAGATTCCCAATGAAGCCAGAGCGGAAGGGATGATCGAGCTGCTGAAGGATCCGGATATTTTCGGAACAGACAATCCCTTTCCTTCACTGGCGGCCAATGAGCCGGAATTTGATAAAAAGGGAGGCGGATACCGCGGTTCAGTCTATCCCTTCCTTACCTTTATGATTATTAAGGGTCTGGAAAAATTCGGCCGTTATGATTTTGCCCGGGAATGCTCCATCCGTCATATGTACTACATCCTCGACACATTCCATCCCGACGGTAACAAGAAGGGGACTCTCTGGGAGGCCTATTCACCTCTAAACGAAGGACCCGCCGTCATGCAGGATGAGAGTATGGAAAACAAACAGCTTTTCCTTTCATACGCCGGATTATCCACGATTACACTGATGATCGAAAATATTGTGGGACTTTACATCAGTCTTCCCCGTAAAACGGTTGACTGGATAGTCCCCACTCTGGAACTGATGGGTATTGAGGATCTGTGTCTCAAACGAAACATGATCACCATTCTGAGCAACAAGAGCGGCAGAGGCTGGGAAATCCGGCTCGAGTCTGAAAAGCTCTACTACTTCACCATTGATATCCTGGGTGAAAAACGGAAAACCCTTCCCATACCTTCGGGAAAATGTTCCATGCTCATCGACAAACTGTAATGACATACAGCCCCATGGGCCGGTTAATTCTATTATAAAAAATAAAGGCCTGATCCCTGAGGAAAAGGCCTTTGTTATTTATAAACCAATGAGATGCTCAGTATTCCATCCGTCCCTTCAGGGCACGGGATATACTCATCTTGTCGGCATATTCCATATCTCCCCCCACAGGAAGACCGGAGGCGATTCTGGAGATTCTGATATCCTTCCCCTCCAGAAGATGTTTGATATAGAGGGCTGTGGAATCCCCTTCCAAAGTGGGATTGGTTGCCAGGATAAGTTCCGTTACTCCCAGATCATCAACCCTCTTCATCAGCCGGTCCAGTCCCAGTTCTGAAGGCCCGATGCCATCCAGGGGAGACAATACACCGTGAAGCACAAAGTAGAGGCCTCTGTAGTCTCCAGTGCTCTCTATCATCATTATATCCGGTGATTCCTCCACGACACAGAGCAGGGTGCTCTCTCTGTCCGATGAAGTGCAGATACTGCACAGCTCATCTTCCGTATAATTACCGCACTCTTTGCATTTGTGAATCTTATTCTTCAGCTCTGCAATGGACTCACCCAGCAGCCTGTTGTATTCCTCCTCCCCCTTCAAGAGGGAATAGGCCATTCGGGCGGCACTTTTTTTCCCGATACCCGGAAGCCGGGACAGGAGGGTGATCAGATTCTCCAGGGTATTCATGGATCAAACTCCGGGAAAACCGGGAGGCATGGGAATCCCCGCCAGATCTGACATTATATCCTTGATTTTATCCTTAATAGATGCCGTGGCTGCGGAACAGGCTGAGACAATCAGCTCTTCAAGCATCTTAACATCTCTGGGATCAACCGCCAGGGGATCAATTTTTATACTGCAAATTTCCATCTGCCCATTGATCTTTACGGTGACAAGATCTCCGCCGGCAGATCCTTCGGCGTATATATCCTTCAGTTTTTCCTGGACATCTCCCATCTTACTCTGCATTTCCTGCAGGTTTTTCATCAGGTCCATGGGATTAAAATTCATTATTTACTCCTGTTGATCAAGGTTCCTCTGAAAATATTGAGAACCAGTTTCACCTGTTCCTCTATTTCCTGAGACTGGGCTTCCTCTTTTTTATGTTTTACAATTGTCTTTATCTGAAGGCTCCATCCCAGATCCTTCTTAATAATAGTCTCAATTTCACGGCTCTCTTTTTCAATCAGCGTGGACTCGAAAGTCGAGTTAAAAGGGAGGGTCAGTACTGTTCCTTCCAGATTCCAGTGGGGAGACTTGTCCATGGCGGCTGAAAGGGAATGCCGCTCCTGTCTCAGAGCCTTCAGAACCTTTTCCCTGAATTCAGGCATAGGGGGAAAAACCGTAAGATCCCCGGAGGGAGCCGGTTCACTCCGGAATGACTCTGATTTCTCCTCTTTAACAGATCCCGTAGATGCCGTTTCCCTTTCAGTGAACCGGGGAGGTCCGGAGGATTCCGGAGGCTGTGCATCGGAGCTGTTATCAAAACTTCCTTCCCCTCCCTGAGACCGGTGAGGTTCCTGAGGCCGGGGAGAGGCAGACTCTGTTTCCACCGGCATGGTTTGTACCGGAGAGGGATCAGCGGACTGTCCTGAAGAGATATGTCTCTCCCTCAGCTTCTTATCAAAGGCATCGGAGAGGACAGTTTCAGGAATTTTCAGTTTTTTTTTTTAGTCTCTCCTGCAGGAGCTGATACACGGGAGGGGGGATTTCCCAGCTGTTCTTTCATTCTGGACAGTTCACCCAGAAGCTCCCGGGGATCAATATGATAACGGATACTGGACAGGCGGCTGACCAGCAGTTCCAGCTCAAACCGGGGATTCAGGGAATAACGGATATTCCTGAACAGGGTTATCACTTCTTCCAAAGCCCACTCAATCTGTTTTGAATTGAGATGTTCAAAGAGGGCGGATGAGAATCTGTCTTCTGTGTATCCCAGCAAAGATTCCTTTTTAACACCGTGGAAGATGAACAGAATGTTTCTCAGATACTCGGCCAGGTCAATGATAAACTGTTCAACCGAAACACCGCCGGCCAGAATACTATCCAGAAGATCCAGGGAGGATTCAGTTTTCTCTTCAACCAGTCTGGTCATAAGATCGTTGAGCTGATCCATACCGATCAGACCCAGTTTCTCTCTGATTTTATCCAGAGTAATGTGCCCTTCGGAAAAGGAGACTACCTGGTCAAACAGTGTATAGGCATCCCGTACAGACCCGGTGGATTCCCT
>JAQQAM010000134.1 GCA_028532905.1 Spirochaetales bacterium | reverse complement strand
TATAACCTTTCCTCTTATTGCACCGGCATTCACCATAAATATGGTTCTCAGTCTGGAGAGAGCCTTCAAGGAATACGATATGGTGTTCTCCATGACCGGAGGAGGACCGGGAAACTCCAGCGAGCTGCTGGCTCTGACCATCTACAAAGAATCCTTTGCCAATATGAGAGGGGGATACGGTTCAGCCATCGGGATTCTGCTGTTCGCATTGATCGTGTTATTGACTTTTATTCAAATGAAATGGTTAAGAGGGAGGGAAGACAATGCCAAAGCTTAGTTTAACCCGGGGCAACAAATTCAATTCAAGAAAAAACATAATGGCCCTGATCATTATGATCATAGTCACGGCTATTTTTCTCTACCCCTTTTTTATCATGCTTTTCGTTTCTTTGAAGAGTGCCAGAGAAGCCTTGCTCAGTCCCAATACCTTTCCCAGAGACATCCGTCCTGAGAATTACCTGAATGCCTGGAAGATCATGAAATTTCATCAACCTTTCTTCAACTCTGTTCTGGTCACAGCCACCGGAGTAGGCGGTGTTGTCGTGGCAGGAGGGATGGCGGCCTTCATCCTTGCCAAATCAAAAAGTAGAATAGCTGTTCCTCTGTACTTCTTTTTTGTTGCCGGAATCATGATTCCCTTCTACACATCTCTGATTCCCATTGTAAAAATAATGACCAATCTCGGTCTTACGGACTCAAGGATTGGACTGGCCATTGCCTATGCCGGAAGAGCCATGCCCATGGGACTGTTTATGTTTTATGGCTTTATCAAAGGGACCCCCGACTCCATAATTGAGTCGGCCGTAATCGACGGCGCCGGAAAATGGAAGACCTACTGGAGCATCGTTTTCCCTCTGATGCGCCCGATTACAACGACCGTTATTATTCTGAAAGTACTCTGGTTCTGGAATGATTTCCTCTTTCCCATGCTTATGCTCACAACCCCGGGCAAACGGACAATCCCCCTTACCCAGTACTACTTTTCAGGGGAATACGGAACTCAGTGGGAGCTGGCATTCGCCTCCTACATCATTGCCATGCTCCCGGTTCTGATTCTGTATATTTTTGGACAGAAAAATATTATCAGCGGTATTTCCGCTGGTGCCGTTAAAGGATAATAAATGATTCTCTACTATGATAAACGAATACAATGTATCTCCTTTGGAATGGAGAAAGTAAAACAGGCGCTGGGCACCGGGTTTATTGAGAAAAACCTGAAAACCTTTGACCACTCCCCCGATCTGACAGCCCTTGTTGTGCGATTCTCCCATGGGCACTGGGAAATTGTACCCCAGTGTGATTGTAATCCTGAATTGAAAGCTGAGGGATTTGAAATCATCCGGAAAGGGAAGGTGATCTATCTCAATGCCTATGACCGGGTGGGAGCCATGTACGGTCTGCTGGATATTGCCGAGACCATCAGCAATGAAGGTTTAGACGCCGTAAAGGATAAAATTGCCAACCCCTTCCATGAAAAACGGGGCATAAAGCACAATCTCCCCTACGAGCCCTATGATGAAGGGTCTCCCTTCAGCGAAAACAGGGAGACCATGATGGACATAGGCTACTGGAAGGCCTATATCGAAATGCTGGCGGCCAACCGTTACAACACCCTCTCCCTGTGGAGTGAGAATCCGTTTCCCATGATGTTCCGGCTGGATAAATATCCCGGAACCTGCCCCTATACAGAACAGGAACTGGCCCGGTACAAGGAGTGCTACCACTTTATATTCGAATATGCCTGGCAGTTGGGAATTTCCACCTATCTGATTACATGGAATGTCCGACTGACCCCTGCCATTGCCTCCGGCCTGGGACTCCCTGCTGAGCTGGGAGATATGAATGACCGCTATGATGTGATCCGGGATAACAGGGAAGGGATTCCCAATGAAAGTGCCGATCTGGATGTCAGCCGCTGCCATCTGCCTGTCATTCAGGATTACATGAAGGAGTGCATCAAAACCCTCTGCCTGAGCTACAAATACCTGACGGGAATCGGAACAACCTCCAGTGAGGAGATGAGCGGACCTACAGAAGAGAGGGTCCACTGGGTCAAACAGGCCTACCTGGAAGGGATCAGGGAAAGCGGCAGGCAGATGCCCTTTATTTTCCGGACCAATCTGACCTCTTCCGAATCCATTGTGGATGACTTTATGAAGGACTACAGTTTCGGGGAAAAATACCTCAGCTGGAAGTATTCCAATGCCCATATGTACTCTTCCCCCGAACCCATGTTCGAGAAGGAGTGGAAAGCCTGGGATGATGTGAGCCTGGACGGGCTGAACCTGATCTATACCGTCCGGAATGATGACTTTCACACCTTCAGAGGAGGAAGCTACCCTTTTATCAAGGCCTACATAAAAGGGATGAAACGCCATCCCAAAGCCAAAGGGTTCTACTGGGGTGCCGACGGTTATGTCTGGGGTCGGGATTTTCAGCATGTTCCCCACAAACACATGACCTGGACCTATGACTGGGAAAAACACTGGAACCAGTTCATGCTCCTGGGCCGCCTGGGATATGACCCGGAGACAGCACAGGACATATTCATCAGGGAATTTGAAAGACAGTACAGCAAAGCCGTGGGTGCCAGTTTCTTCAACGGGTGCAATGCGGCCATGGAGATTCTGGAGAACCTGCAGAGAACCAGCTGGATCAACTACGACTTTGAGTCTCATCCTGAGAGTTTGATCACCGTAACCGGTTTCCGTTCCGTCCTGGACTACCTGGACCGCAAGGCCATGGCGGGGATCGGCACCTTGTCTCTGGATGAGACAGCCCAAAACATTGTAAATGGTGTGCAGGAGGACAGGGAAGATGCTCTGGACTGTATAGAAGGAATAGTCAAAGCAACAGCCGCAGTGGAAAATGAGATCAAGGCCATCGAAACGAACTGCTCCCAAGATATGATGGGAGGAGCCATTGAATGTGCTCTCCTGGATCTGAAATGCTGGGCTTACCTTGGACAGTACTACGTGAAAAAGCTGAGCGCTGCTCTGGATCTGTGCTGTCTGCGCTGCAGTGGAGATGAACGCTACAGAGCTTCAGCTGTCAAACATCTGGAAGAGGCTGTACAGCCTTTTGAAGATCTAGCAGCCGCCTGGTCTTCCCACTATATGCCCTACAAAATGGTGCGCAGTAAATACATGTTCGGATACAGTTATTACATTGACGATGTGAAAAAAGATATCCGTCTGGCGGCAAATGCCGAGTTATTCAAAAAATAAAAAACTGATTCCTGTCCTGCTTCTGCAGGATGGGATTCAGCCGGGATTGGAGCGGCATCTGCTTCTCAGCCCCGGCAGAGCGGGAGCGGAGCCGGAAAAGGGCTGAGAATAAGGCAGATACAGGGGAAAGCCCGTGACCGGCCCCCCCTGCGGGGCCCTGTGCCCCGCCCTGAAGGGGAAAAATCAGCTGCCGATCCCATTATTCACTCCTAAAACATTAGACTCTTATCCGACTCTTTGATATTATCTTTGCCTATGAGCAAATACCCATTCAAAGACATAGAAGCCAGATGGCAGAAATACTGGGAAGAGAATAAAACATTCAAGGTCGCCGAAGACCCCGCCTTCCCCAAAGATAAGAGAGCCTACGTGCTGGATATGTTCCCCTACCCTTCGGGAGCGGGACTCCATGTAGGACATCCTGAAGGTTATACGGCCACAGATATTTACTGCCGTTACCTGAGAATGAACGGTTACAACGTTCTGCACCCCATGGGATTCGACTCCTTCGGTCTCCCTGCGGAAAACTATGCGATCAAGACGGGTACCCATCCCAAGATCACAACAGAAGCGAATATTGAGAACTTCCTGAAACAGATTAAAGCTCTGGGATTCAGCTACGACTGGGACCGGGAGATCTCCACCCATACATCCGAATACTACCACTGGACCCAGTGGATTTTCCTTCAGCTCTATAAAGCCGGTCTGGCCTACGAGTCGGATATGCCCATTAACTGGTGTCCCGACTGTAAGACGGGTCTGGCCAACGAAGAGGTTCTGGACGGCAGATGCGACAGATGCGGTCATCAGGTAGAGCGGAAGAACCTGCGCCAGTGGGTCTTCAAAATTACCGAATACGCCGACAAACTTCTGGAAGATCTGGATACTCTGGACTGGCCCGATTCTGTTAAGGCCATGCAGAAGAACTGGATCGGACGCTCGGAAGGGGCCAATGTCGTTTTCAAGACGGAAGACGGCGATCCCATTGAGGTGTACACCACCCGTCCCGATACCCTCTTCGGAGCCACCTATATGGTTCTGGCTCCCGAGCACGCCCTTGTGGAAAAACTGACCACTGCCGACCAGAAAAGCGCAGTAGACGAGTACGTCCGTCAGGCTAACCTGAAAAGCGATCTGGAACGGACCGAGCTGGCCAAGGACAAAACCGGTGTGTTCACCGGCAGTTATGCCATCAACCCCTTAAACGGTGAAAAAATCCCCGTCTGGGTGGCCGACTATGTACTGATCTCCTATGGTCACGGTGCCATTATGGCGGTACCCGCCCACGATGAGAGAGACTGGGAATTTGCCAAGAAATTTGAACTGCCCATTATCGAAGTCCTCTCCGGCGGGAATGTGGAGGAAGAAGCCTTTACAGGCGACGGCCCCCATGTGAACTCCGGCTTCCTGGACGGCCTGGGCAAAGAAGAGGCCATCAGCGCTGTGATCGCCCATCTTGAAAAAGAGAGCATCGGTACCGGTGCGGTCAACTATAAACTCAGGGACTGGATATTCAGCCGCCAGAGATACTGGGGAGAGCCCATTCCCCTTGTACACTGTGAAAAATGCGGTATTGTTCCCGTTCCCGAAGATCAGCTGCCTCTGGAACTGCCCCCCACCAATGATTTCCACCCCTCGGGAACCGGTGAGTCTCCCCTGGCCAATGTGGAAGAGTGGGTCAACTGTACCTGCCCGTCCTGCGGGGAGCCTGCCAAGAGAGAAACCAACACCATGCCCCAGTGGGCGGGAAGCTGCTGGTACTACCTGCGCTATATCGATCCTAAAAACACAGGCCGCTTTGTGAGCAAAGAGGCCGAGGACTACTGGATGCCCGTAGACCTGTATGTGGGGGGTGCGGAACACGCCGTTCTCCACCTGCTTTACAGCCGCTTCTGGCACAAGGTTCTCTTCGATCTGGGTCTGGTGAAGGATAAAGAGCCCTTCCAGAGACTGATCAACCAGGGAATGATTACCTCCTTCGCCTACCAGAGAGAGGACAAGTCTCTTGTTCCCACCGACCAGGTGGAAGAGAAAGACGGAAAATACATCGAAACCGCCACCGGTGGTGAAGTAACCCAGGTTATCGCCAAGATGTCCAAGAGCCTCAAGAACGTTATCAACCCCGATGATATCATCCGGGACTACGGTGCCGACTCCATGAGAATGTACGAGATGTTCATGGGGCCCCTGCAGGTGTCCAAACCCTGGCAGACCAAGGGACTTGTGGGGGTCAACAGATTCCTGAACAGAGTCTGGGATATCGCCGAACAGATCGGAAG
>JAQQAM010000133.1 GCA_028532905.1 Spirochaetales bacterium | reverse complement strand
CCCCTCCGGAGTCCCCACATTCGGTATGACCGCCGGTCTGCCTGTCACCCTGCAGGGACTTGTAGGGCCTGCGGGTAAAGTCTTCGGCCTCAGCAGTTTCGGTTTCAGTGCTCCTGCCGGAGTTCTTGATGAGAAGCTGGGATACACTGCTGAAAATGTATTCAACCAGGTTATAGACTTCCTGGGCTGATCATCATTTCAGCCAGAATAGATAAATTTTAAAGGACTCGGGTTTTCCCGGGTCTTTTTTTGCTTTATTGTAGTATACAACTGTTGATAAAAAGGAGTTCCCATGGCCTATCTTCCCCGCAAAGAGAAGTATTCATTTTCCACAGCCCTTCTTGGCCAGACAATGATTTACAATTTTGTGAATCTTTATCTGATGATTTTCTATACAGATGTTCTGGGAATCTCCGCTGCGGCGGCAGGAACCCTGTTTCTGGTAGCCCGTATATGGGATGCCGTGAATGATCCCCTTATGGGGGTGGTGGTGGACAAAACCAAGACCAAGCTGGGGAAGTGCCGTCCTTATATTCTCTATTTTACCCTGCCTATAGCTCTGTTTACGGTCCTGCTCTTTACAAGTCCGGACCTCTCTCCTGTAATGAAAATGGTCTATGCTTCTGTCACGTATATCCTGTGGGGTATGACCTATACGGCAGTAGATATCCCTCTGTGGACTCTCAGCAGCCGGATGACCGCCGATTCCAATGAAAGAAAGTCTCTTATTGCCAGCGGCAGAATCTTCAATGTGATCGGTTCGGCCCTGCCGGTTTTTCTTGTTATCCCTCTCAAGAAGCTTTTCGGGGGCGGTGATGAAGCTACAGGCTACTTCTGGGCGGTTATCGCTTTCTGTATAGTGGCGGTTCCCCTGATGCTCCAGGGCTTTTTCGGCACAACCGAGCGGGTTATGGAGATGCTGAACAAGAAAGACAAGAAGGTGAGTGTCCGGGTTATTCTGGATTCCATTTTCAAAAACCAGCCCCTTCTGCTTCTCCTTTTGTCCAGCCTCCTGAGCGTCTTGATCAACCTTCCCATCACAGCCGGTATCTTCTATGCCACCTATAATCTGGGAGATGAGGGATATATGGGAATGCTGGCCGGTACTGTTCTGGTGGCCTCAGGTGTCGGCTGCGGGATTGCTCCCGCCCTGGGACGGCGTTATTCGGGAAGAGATCTGCTGATCTCCACATCCCTGCTGGCCGCTATTCTTTTTGTCATTGCCTATTTTGCCTGTGCCTCTGGGAATATGGTTCTTATTGTTCTGCTGACCTTTGTGATCGGCGTCCTGCTGGGGATTCCCCTTGTACTGAGAACGTCCATGATGGCCGATACCATCGAGTATGCCCAGTCCAGAACGGGGGTCCGGAATGAAGGTGTTATTTTTGCATCTCTGACCTTTGTGAGCAAACTGAAAATGGGTGCCGCCAGTTTCTTTGTGGGGCTTGTTCTCAAGTTTTCAGGTTATATTCCCAATGTGGAACAGACTCCCGAGGCACTGAACGGTATTATGCTGACCATGACCCTGCTTCCGGCACTGGGAGCGGCTCTGTCCATCCTGCCCCTGATGTTCTATAAGCTCACAGATCAGGAACACCAGAAAATCATTGATGAACTGAGCTGATAACAATGAAGGTCTTCAATTGCCGAACTGGCGGTTGTAGGCCTTCTGATACAGCTCCAGAATCCTTGCCAATCCCCTGTTTTCCAGCTCTTCCAGGTACATGTCCCATTCTGTCTCTATATCCATGCTACCTGTGATAAAGGCCACTGTAGATTTGTCAATGTAATCATTTATTCTATCTATGTTTTCGTTGACCAGAGTTGTTTCTTCTGCGGTCAGGTAAACCGGAGGCATAATCATGCTTTCATCCGGTTTGTGGTCTACATATTTTTCAAGAACCTCGGCTGAGAGTCTGGTCATAACTTTTGAGGGATTGTAATACTCCTCTGGAGGAGCTTTCATTTCTCCCAAACGCTGTGATGCCGGCTGAAAACGGGGAGCAACGGGATCAAATCCCCAGTTGGCTCCTGATTCCTGTGGGTTCAGCCGGATAAACAGAGCAGGCAGTCCATTCAGGCCGACAGCCCCTTCCGGCGGTCTGATCCACCCCAGACCTTCTCTGCCGAACTGAGTATTCCAGGCCCCTTCGGGTGTGGCAATATAGTCGGCCCACTTGATGGCGGCTTCCGGAGACTTGCAGCTGCTGCTGATCACAAAGCAGTCTTTTATAATCTTCATATAGTAGCCGCTGGTTTGAACCCCTTCAGGACCGATAAGAGGAGGAACCAGATCATACTCTTTGTAGCGTCCGCTTTCTCCACCGTTCTTTGTAAAAATACCCCAGTATCCGCTGTTGACTACCCCCAGAATATTGTCTCCCTTCTTCTCGGCAGTATCCATCAGATTCTTCTGGGATTGTGTCAATGCCATGGGGTCAAGCAGGTCTTCTGCATAAAACCGTGCTGTAAGAGCAAGTGCATCCCTGTACCGGGAATCTGTATAAGCCTGATGGATCCGGCCGTTCTGAAGATAAAGGCCGCCGTTTATTTCATTTACATAGAGGAAGGAGTTCAGCAGAGCTCCCGGAATCTTTGTGAACCAACCGGTTTTGGATCCTGTCCATGGAATTTCGTCCTGTATACCGTTCCCGTTAGGGTCCTGATCTCTGAAAGCAATCAGTACTTTGTAGAACTCTTCAGTTGTCTGAGGCATCTCCAGTTTCAGATTTTCCAGCCAGGTTCTGTTGATCCACATTTTTTGACCGAAGGCACCATGGAAATCATCATTAACAGAGGGGAGTCCGTAAATGGTGCCATCCGGGGTGGTAATCACTTTCTTAAGCAAAGGGTATTCTTCAAAGTTCTTTTTTATAGCGGGAGCATGATCCTCTATGAGTTTATTAAGGGGCAGGTAATAACCCTCTGGACCATTCTGCATAATATCTGAGGACTTAGTCTCCCCCATAAAAATATCAGGCATGGTGTCACTGGTTATAGCAAGTTTTCTGGCTTGATCCAGGTTGGGAACCACATTATAGGTCATCTGTATACCTGTCACTTCTTCCATAAAAGCGGAAGCATCATTATTCTGCCAGTCTTTATCGAGTTGAGTTACATTGCTCAGCATTATGGTCATGGCCAGAGGCTTATCCACAATCGGCAGGACTCCGGGGGCAGAAAGATGCAGAGAATCTTCTTTAACAGACCCTCCGCAGGAAGAGAACAGCAGGATAATTAGTAGTATTACAGGTAGATATGGATATTTCATAACAGGTCCCCCCGGAACTAATAATAGTGAAAAAATGTTGGGTTTTCACATGTTTTCCGGTTAGAATCTTAGACAAGGTACTATGAAAATTCGAATAAAACTGGCATCTCTGATTTTATGCAACGGCCTGAGTTTCCTGCTGGCGTTTCTAATTTATCTGATTGTCTCATCCTTTGTGGAAGATATTGAGTGGGAAAAGAACGAGCTCATGAGTCTGCGGGCTAAAGCTCAGGTTGTCAGGATTACAGGGGCAGAGATTTTTGTCAATCAGCCCTTTGAAGAGAGCTGGTTTGCTCTGGAAACAGAGATGCGGAACCTGGCGGTATCCTATCACTATATTGACAGCCTGACGGTTCTTCCGTCTCTGACACCCCAGCTGGAACACGCCATTTCCACCATCATGAACCTGGAAACCCTTATTGTTAAGCAGTTTGAGGTACTGAGTCAGGATTATCAGGAAATCAGCAATGTTCTTTCAGGGACAACAATCAGCAGTACGGTACAGTTCACAACCCTGTACAACAGACCTTTGTTTGTGGATGAAGAGGACTGGGTACTGCTCCATTATCTGGCAGATCTGTTCAGAACAGAGTATTCTCTCTTTGATGATGCCCTTGCTAACAGTGTTCATATTCTGGAAGAGGAGATGTATTTCATCGAGTCCGAGGCAAGGCGTGTCATCCGGGCAGGGTTAACTCTTTCTCTTGTTCTTTCAATGCTTATTGCCGCTACTCTGCTGGTGATTTCCCTCTTTATTTCGGGGCGGATCGCCAGGGATATGGTACGGATTGACAACTCCCTGTCTCAGATGCTCAGCTCATCTGAAAAAATTGTTATTCCTGTTGAAAGAAACGATGAGCTGGGGGAGCTGGCCCGGAATATTGAATCCATTTTCAATGAACTCATCGACACAAAGGATTACCTGATCCAGTCCGAGAAGATGGCCTCCCTGGGAGAACTGGTGGCCGGAGTGGCCCATGAGATCAATACGCCCATCGGCATTGGTGTAACGGCCTCCTCCCATATCATTCACAGAATTGATGAGATTAATACCCTTTTTGCCGATGAAAATCTGACCCGGGACGAGTTTATCGAATCAATGGGAATGATTAAGGAAAGCTCTCAGATCCTCCTGTCCAATATGGAGAAAGCCGCAGCTCTGATCAAAGGATTCAAACAGGTGGCTGTTGACCGGAGCCATCTGGAAGCCAGGCGCTTCAATGCTTCAGATTTTCTGGATGATCTGATGCAGAGCCTTTTACCCCTTTATAATAAGACAGCAATTGAGATAGATGTGGACTGCAGCGATGTTCTGGAGATTAACAGTGTCCCCGGGATACTTTCCCAGGTTCTGACCAATCTGATACAGAACTCCATACTTCATGGGTTTCCGGATAACGGCACTGGTCATATCTCCATTTCTCTGGAACGGAGCGGGAATCATCTGATTCTCAGATACCTGGATGACGGTTTGGGAATGACCGAAGAGATAAGATCACGGATCTTTGATCCCTTCTTTACAACCAAGAGAGGCAGCGGCGGCGGCAGTGGCCTGGGGCTGCATCTGGTTTATAATCTTGTGACCCATGGACTGAACGGAACAGTCAGCTGTAAAAGCCGGCCGGGAGAGGGCGCTGAGTTTCTTATCAGTTTTAAAGAAACATTCTGAACACCCTCATCCTCTGCAGAGGAGTTCAGGATTATTTTTTTATTGATGATTGTTAACAATTGTTGTATTATAGGCGAAGCGATTTTTTATTTTGGAGCCTGTTATGCGCAAGAGTGCTGTTCTAACCATACCCGATCAGATTGTAAATCAGCTTAGAAAAGATATTTATTCCGGTCAGTACAAGACCGGTGAAGCCATCAAAGAAACAGATCTGTCCAACCGTTTCGGTGTAAGCCGCGGCCCTGTCCGTCATGCCCTTCTGCAGCTGACCAAGGAAGGACTGCTTGAATCGAAAGCGAATGTGGGTGTGAAAGTGGCCCAGCAGCCCAAGCCGGAAGTGTTTGACCTTATTGTGAAGCTGAGGCAGGAAATTGAGTTTTCCACAATGAAAAAAATCTTCTCCGACTTAGATGAGAGCGATATGGAAGAACTCCATCTGATCCTGGAGGACATGAAAAAGTCCTGTGAAGAGAAGGATGTGAATACGGTATTTGAAATTGACTTCAGTTTTCATGAATTCTTTATTAAGAAATATAATGATCCTCATATTTCTGAGCTCTGGCACTCCATTACATCCCGGATGATGATGAAATACTCCCGGTTTGATGACCTGATTGAGAGCTATTATGAGCATAAAAAACTGATGGATGCCATTGAATCAGGCGACCAGAAACTGACTCTGAAACTGTTGAAGGAAAACATCCAGTAAATTGAAATACCCCTGATCCTATCTCCTGATGCATTTTGGGTGTCAGGAAGACCGTATGCTTTTGGAGAAGGGGTATTTTAATATATATTTGGGAATGTTTGATTGTTGACAATTGACAAATGTTGAGTTAACATTTTTTATATTCCTGAAAGAGCATACTATAAGGAGATGCAGACGTGAAAGCATTAAGCTATAACGGACCGAAGTCCTTTTCGGTTATTGAAAAAGATATTCCCGCCGCAGGAGCCGGCGAAGTTGTTATTAAAATTGCCTACTGCGGTATTTGCGGTACTGACCGTCATATCTATCATGGTGTCATGGATGACAGAGTCAATCCTCCCATGGTTCCCGGACACGAGATGTCAGGAACCATTCATGAGCTGGGTTCCGGGGTCAGC
>JAQQAM010000132.1 GCA_028532905.1 Spirochaetales bacterium | reverse complement strand
GAGCCTTCGGGAATATGGGTTTTCCGGGGAATCAGGGACACAACTGTAAAAATCAGCAGTCCCCAGAAGAGAAGATTGAGAATCAGTTTTCTTATGAAATCCATTGAATGGAAGAGCAGAGAGAAAAATCCCCTGCCTGATTTATTTACTTTCATGCTGCAGGCTCCCGGATAGTCAGATCAATATTATTAAATATAAAAAAGATAGGCTTCAGGCTCAACAAAAACAGACTCTATATTCATTTAATGTAATAATTATACGGATAAATTGATCTTTTAAGGATTTTCCTGTAATAATATGCATACAATTGAAGTTCAGAGTAGATAGGACAGAGTGAAAAAGCTCTGTGAGCTATAAAAAAAGACAGAATGCTAAGGAGATCAAATGGCAGAACGCACAACGCCCCTCAGTCTTGTGGAAAATACATATAAGAAAACCCGGAGTAATCTGGAAATCATCAGAAAACGTCTGGGCAGACCCCTCACACTTTCAGAAAAAACATTTTACGGCCATCTTATTGATCCCGAAAATCAGGATCTGACAAGAGGTGAGAGCTTTCTTCTTCTGCAGCCCGACAGAGTCGCCATGCAGGATGCAACCGCCCAGATGGCGATTCTCCAGTTTATGCTCAGCGGCAGAACAGAATCCGCTGTCCCCGCCACCGTTCACTGTGACCATCTGATCAGAGCCTACAGCGGAAACGATGCAGACTTAAACAGAGCTAATGAAGAGAACAAGGAAGTCTATGATTTTCTGGCCTCTGCTTCCAGCCGTTACAATATCGGATTCTGGGAACCCGGTGCCGGAATCATTCACCAGATTGTACTGGAAAACTATGCCTTCCCCGGGGGTATGATGATCGGAACAGACTCCCATACCCCCAATGCCGGCGGACTGGGAATGGCGGCCAGCGGTGTGGGTGGTGCCGATGCTTCGGATGTAATGGCCGGTCTCCCCTGGGAAGTGAAAACTCCTGAGATTCTGGGTGTAAAACTGACAGGGAAACTTCAGGGCTGGACCTCTCCCAAGGATGTGATTTTCAAACTGCTTGAAAAACTGACCGTCAAGGGCGGAACAAACAGGGTTGTGGAATACTTCGGAGAGGGCTGTGAAAGCATCAGCTGTACCGGAAAGGCCACCATAACCAATATGGGCGCCGAGCTGGGTGCCACCTGTTCCATCTTTCCCTATGACAGCAGAATGGCAGCGTATCTGAAGGCCACAGAAAGAAGCTCTCTGGCTGCTGCTGCCGATGAGAACCGTGACATTCTCTGTGCTGATGCCGAAGTAGCTGCCCATCCGGCGGACTATTACGATATGGTGATTGAAATCAATCTGAGTGAACTGGAGCCCCAGATCTCCGGCCCCCACTCCCCTGATGCGGTTAATCCTGTTTCGGCTATGAAAGACAAAGCCCGGGAGCTGGACTGGCCCACAGAACTGACAGCAGCCCAGATCGGAAGCAGTACCAACAGTTCCTAAGAAGATATTGACCGCTCTGCCTCTATTGTCAAACAGGCGATTGAAAAGGGTGTAAAGCCCGCCCTGCCCCTTATGGTGTCTCCCGGCTCCCAGCTGGTAAAAGATACCATCGCCCGGGACGGTCAGCTGGCCACCCTGGAAGAAGCGGGTGCCGTGATGCTCAGTAACTCCTGCGGTCCCTGTATCGGCCAGTGGCAGAGAGAGGATATTCCCAAAGGAACCAGAAACTCACTGGTGAACAGTTTCAACAGAAACTTCAGGGGAAGAAACGACGGAAACCCCGAAACCCTCTCCTTTCTGGCCAGTCCCGAGATGGTGACCATTATGGCTGTGAGCGGTAAACTTGATTTCAACCCCAACACCGATACACTCCTCAATGAGAATGGAGACGCTGTAAAGTTTGATCCTCCCACAGGAGATGATCTGCCCCAGAGCGGTTATGAAGACAACAAGGCCGGTTATCAGGCTCCCAAAGGGGGAGACACAAAGGTTATAGTGGCTGACGACTCACAGAGACTCCAGCTGCTGACCCCCTTTACTCCCTGGGATGGTAAAGACTTTGATTCTCTGCCCCTTCTGATCAAAGCCAAGGGTAAGTGTACCACAGACCATATCAGTCCTGCGGGTCCCTGGCTGAAGTTCAGAGGCCATCTGGATAATATTTCTGACAATATGCTCAGCGGCGCCACCAATGCCTTCACCGATGAAGTGGGAAAAGGGAAAAACCTCTTGACGGGAGAAACAGGTAAAACCTTCTCCGAAACTGCCAGAGCCTATAAGAAAGAAGGACTCCAGTTTGTGATTGTAGGAGATGAAAACTACGGGGAAGGAAGCAGCCGGGAACATGCTGCCATGAGTCCCAGACTCCTGGGATGCGCCGCTGTACTGGTAAAAAGCTTTGCCCGGATTCATGAAACCAACCTGAAAAAGCAGGGAATTCTGGCCATGTGCTTTAAAGACGGATCTGATTATGAGAAGATTCAGGAGAACGACAGGATTTCGGTGAAGGGGCTGACAGCTCTGGCACCCGGTTCTGAAATAGAGATTGTCCTGAATCATGCCGACGGCGGTACTGAAAGCATCAGCGCTGTCCATACACTGAATGACGAGCAGATCCGCTGGTTCAAATCCGGTTCAGCTCTGAACCTGTTAAGATCAGAATCCTGATGTGTTCCTGATGTGTAATTAAATAGACCGGCATGGTTTGATGATGATTCCTCAAACCGGCCGGTTTTTTATTGCACCAGAGAGTCTGTAAATTTCCTTAAGGATTTAAGCTGATCCTCATCACCCATGGCAATCAGTTCATCTCCCTCCCGCAGTTCAATGGAGGCTATGGTGCTTTTATTGGTCTGATTATTCCGCAGGGCTCCTGCGGCATCCAGTATCCCCACGATAACAGCCCCTGTGTGCTGTCCGATATTGCTCTCTCTCAGGCTTTTCCCTATAAGCTGAGAACCCTCTTCCAGACGGCAGGATTCAAAATGCACATCTTCTGACGTCCCGGAAGTAATGGCATCTATAAACTGGGATACTGAGGGTCTCACACTCACATTGGCCAGACGTTTCCCGGCTATCACCTTGGGAGTGATCACTCTATTGGCTCCGGCTTTTTCCAGCTTAGAGACCGTCCGCTCATCCGAGGCACGGGACACAATCTGGAGCCCAGGATTCATCTGCCTGGCTGTGAGGACAGTAAATACATTCTGGGGATCTTCCGGGAGACAGCTGATCAGCCCCCGGGCTTTTTCAATTCTGGCACGGGTCAGAATTTCCTCATCAGCCGCATCACCGTCAATCATGGTGTAGGAGGAGTATTTTGCCCTGTCTGTTTCAGAAATATCCCAGTCCACAATAACAAAAGGGACTCTGATCCGGCCCAGTTCCTCTGCGGTTTCCTTACCGACTTCACCAAAGCCGCAAATAATAAAATGATCTTTCACCTGAGCAAGAAACTGCTTCATCCGCCTATCCCTCATTGTATGGAGTAACTGCCCTTCAAACAGAAAGGACATCAGAGCTGTAATGATATATCCGATAATCAGAAGACTTACCAGAATGAGTCCGATGGTAAAATAACGGCCCTCATCAGACAGGGGATGAACTTCTCCGAAGCCCACTGTACTGATGGTGACAAATGTCATATACAGACTGTCCCCGAAACTCCAGCCCTCCAGCTGCATATAACCGAAGATACCCGAGAAAATGAGCAGTATGATCAATGTCAGAGCCAGTAGGAAACGCTGATAGGGTGTCATAACATTACCTGAAGATTCTCTATCCTTTTTTCTATTCTCTGGTCAGATACCTTTTCTCTGGTTTTCATTTCCTGGGCAAACAGAAACACTTTATACTCCTGAAAATACCACCACAGGGCATCCACTTCCGCTTTTCGTTCCGGACTGATCCATTCAGGCATTTTGTCCAGAATCTTTATATATCTGTTCCAGTATCGCAGATACTGCTGTTCTCTCTCGGCATCTTTTCCGGGATCAAGAATTCCCTTTTCCGAACGGATGCGGATCAGTTTCATCAGCCGGATCAGTTCATGGAGCCGCACAGTCTCATACTGATCCACAAAATCCCTGGGTATCAGATCTTCCAGATCCTGCCGTCTGGCCTCTATAAAGGATCTGTTTCTCCCTTTGCTTTCCGCCTGGGAGAGGAACATCCGGGTCTCCTTGAAGCTCTGAATGATTGCAGCGCTCTGCCGGTAGACTTCTTCGGCCGTATTGAAAAGCCGGGGGGCCAGCTCCTTACGAATCTCTTCAAACTGCCCGGACTTTCGAATGTCCCTGCTGCCGGCTTCCAGAAAAATCTTGTTCCAGATCCGTTTCTCAAGCTCTTTGAGGCCTCCAAAATAGGCGGCGCCCTCATTGTAATTAAAATCACCGGCCAGTTCCTGACGGAAGTATCGGATCTCTTTGGCAAAGCTCAGACGCAAAAGAAGGGAAACCCCTCTTTTATGAATATCGGCGGCTTCATCCTTATTCTCCAGCAGCACAATCGCCGCCGTATCATCTCCGCAGTCTTTCAGTGCGGGATACAGACGGGAAATATACCCTCCCCGCCCCTTACGGCTGATCTCATCCGGGAGCTCTCCGAACTCCCAGCTTCTGATACCGGTCTGTTCCCACTGGCGGCGGCTCTCTTTGAGAATCCGTTTATCCACATGGGCGTCAAATTTCTTATATAAAACATCTGTATCCCGGGCTGACTCAATCACCTTGCCCCGCTCATCGGTTACGGCAATTCTGATTTTCAGGTGTTCGGGAAGAGCGTCTTCATCCCAGTCTGTCAAAGGCACATTGATGCC
Source organism: Spirochaetales bacterium (assembly GCA_028532905.1). Lineage (GTDB taxonomy): Bacteria > Spirochaetota > Spirochaetia > DSM-2461 > DSM-2461 > Oceanispirochaeta. The sequence continues at coordinate 6,016 of JAQQAM010000132.1, read as the reverse complement.
CCATTCGTTGTAGAGAAACTCACTGAGACTCCGGGTCAGCCTCTGGTCATCACGGCTCTCCATCTTTTTCACAATCTCGTCCACAGTGGCATTGATGGGAGTCAGCTGCTTGCGGGTCTTTTTAGGGAGTCCCTTGATCAGAGCTGTGATTCTCTCCTTATGAAGTCCGGGTATGGCCCAGTCCAGCTGTGCCGCCTGAACCTGGGAAGCCTCTCTGGCAGGGATCTGAACAGTTACACCGTCTTTTTCTTTCCCCGGTTCAAAGTTGTATTCCACAGAGACATTCATCTCTCCGATACTCACAGAATCAGGAAACTGGGACAGGACATTCTCATCGGTCTGCCCTTTGAGCAGGTCTTCCTCGCTGATCAGAAGATAGTCCTCTCCCTTCTCTTTGATTAAGTTGTTTAACAGTCCAAGGTCATAGACTGAGGAACCCAGCCGTTCCCTGTAGATGAGAAACAGCTCTTCATCGGTGACCAGCAGGTTGCGGCGGCGGATCTTGTTCTCCATATCCACAATGGAATCGATGAGGCTGCGATTGGCTTCCAGAAAGGGAAAAGCCGAGGTATCCCGGACAGCCCCTTCTAGAAAGGCTCCCCGGATCATCAGGTCTGTGGCTTCAGAGGGATTCACCGGTCCATAGGGAACCGTATCCTCTCCGATGATAAAACCAAAGAGACGTTTCTGCCTCTGCACCATTACGGCACCCTTGTCCTGTACCCAGAGGGGGCTGTGAAAACTTTCGGTCATCAGATGGGCCGACAATTCCTCCAGCCAGGAGGATTCCACATTGGCCACGATCCGGCCGAAGAGTCTGGAGGTTTTAACAATTTCACCGCAGACGATCCATTCCCCTGCCCGCTGTCCTCCGAAGAGTCCGGAACCGGGAAAGATCATCAGTTCCCTGTTTCTGGTGGCACGATAGTAGACCTTCTCTTTTTTGAGGGCGATATGGGACAGGAACCCCGACAGGATGGATTTATGGATGGCAGGATAGAAGTTTTCCTGATTCCCCTGGTAGGGTTTGATTTTATATCCTTTTTCTTCCAGAAGGATTTTCAGCTGTCTGTAGATATCCTGCCATTCCCGCATTCTCCGGAAGGACATGTAGTTTTCCTTACAGAAACGTCTCAGATCCCCGGCCTTCCTGGAGTCATAATTCTTTTCAAAAGTACGCCATATATTTAAGCGGCTTAAATAATCCGAGGAATCATCTCTGAATTTGGCATGAGCCTGGTCGGCTGAACCGGCTTTGTCCTGGGGCCGTTCCCGGGTATCGTGTACATTCAGGGAGGAGGCAATGATCAGAACTTCTTCCATACACTGCTCTTTGTCCGCCTGCAGGATCATCCTGGCCAGACGGGGGTCCAGGGGGAGGAAGGCCATGATCCGGCCGGTCTTTGTCATTGTATAGCTGCGTTTCTTCCCGCTCCCCCTGTTTTCGACGGCTCCCAGCTCCATGAGGGTCTTGTATCCATCAGTCACACCGGTGGAGGACGGGGGATCAATAAAGGGAAACTCTCCCGGATCTCCCAATCGAAGAGAGAGCATCCGCAATATGACTTCGGCCAGATTGGTTCTGAGGATCTCGGCAGGGGTAAACTCGATGCGGCTGTTATAATCATCTTCGGTGTACAGACGAACACAGATTCCGTTCTCCACACGCCCGCAGCGCCCTTTTCTCTGATCCGCACTGCTGCGGGAAACAGGAACCACCGGCAAGGCGAATGTCCCCGTACTGGGATAATACTGGGCCAGTCTGGCCAGTCCCGTATCAATGACATATTTAATCCCGGGTATGGTCAGAGAGGTCTCGGCCACATTGGTGGAGACAACAATTTTTCGGCTGGAAGAGGATTCAAAAACCCTTTTCTGATCGGATGATGAAAGCCTGGCATACAGGGGAAGAATCAGGGCATTCCTCTGCTTCCCCGCCAGAAGATCACAGCACTCCCGGATGTCCTGCTCTGTGGGCATAAAGATCAGAATATCCCCACGGGCATCCTTGTAGATCAGCTGATTGGCCGCCTGGGCAGCCCTCTCGGCCAGAGAGCCCTCATCACTGAGGTCGGATTCATCATAACGGACTTCCACCGGGTAGGTCCGGCCCGAGACCTCAATGACCGGTGCATCTCCAAAGGCTTTGGAAAATTTCTGTGTATCGATTGTCGCCGATGTGATAATCAGCTTCATATCCTTTCTTTTTTTTAAGAGCTGCCGCAGATATCCCAGAATAAAATCGATGTTCAGACTTCTCTCATGGGCTTCATCAATGATAAGGGTGTCGTATTCATTAAGCCAGGCATCCCCCTGGGTTTCGGCCAGAAGAATACCGTCTGTCATAATTTTAATAGTGGAATCCGCTTTATCCTTATCCTGAAAGCGGACCTTATATCCCACAGACTGCCCCGGTTTCTCTCCCAGTTCCTCTGCAATCCGTTCGGCTACAGAAAGGGCGGCAATTCTCCGGGGCTGGGTACAGCCTATCTTCCCCTCAATCCCCCGGCCGGCAGCCATACAGAATTTGGGGATCTGTGTAGTTTTTCCGCTCCCCGTTTCCCCGGCCAGAACCACGACCTGATTTTCTTTGATGGTCTGTATAATTTCATCTTTCCGGGCTGTGATGGGCAGATCATGATTCCAGTTATACCGGGGTTTTCGCAGCTGACGGCGCTGTTTTTCTTCCATGGAGGAAAGAATCCGGCTCTTCAGTTTCACAAGAGCTTCCGATTCATCAGTCAGACTTTTATTGTTATTCAACCGGAACAGTTCCCTGTTGAGGGAATGGTAGTCACAGGAACGGACTCTCTTCAGCTCTTTTTTTACAGGAAGGAGAAGAGGATTCAGGGACGGCTGTTTTCTTCCGGATTTCCGGACAGGTTTATTCTGTTTTTCAGACATACCCATCCATATTATTCAGATTCACTGTTCCGGACAAGGGCTGCCTCCTGAAGAACAGAAATCAGTTCCTCCCGGGAGCCGGCTCCGCACTTTCTGTATATACTTTTCACATGGCTTTTCACCGTATCTGTGGAGATATACAGCTCACCGGCTATCATTCTGTAGGTTTTTCCCTGAATCAGTACGTCCAGCACATCTTTTTCCCGCCCGCTGAGGGCAAAGAGGGAACACAGAGATTCCAGAGAGTCTCTGAGGAGAGTATTTTCATTCCGAACGGTATCAAAATATACCTGCTGCTGCTGAACCAGACGTTTGATAATCCGGGGACGGCTCATCACGGCAACGGCAAAGGCAACAAGAAGAAGTGTATAATAGATCTGGTTGATGAAGCCCGGCCAATCCAGCAGATTCTGACTCAAAGTACGGGCCAGGGGAAACAGTTTAATAAAATAGACCAGATTCATGCCGATTATGCTTTCTACCGCAGCCATTACAATCAGATTACTCCTGAGCCGCAGAGAGGCTGAGTAGAGCATGAAGATATAGAGGGGAAGCAAAAAGGACATACCCGGTATTCCGAAACAAAGGGGCCAGAGGGAAAGGAACAGGATTTCCAGACTGACAAGGATATAGGGATTGATATGAATCTTTTTTCTCCCGGCCGGGAGATGGGGCAGTATGTTGACGAGAGCAAGGACCGGTGGAAGAATCATCGCCGGTAGAGAGGCTCGTGAAAAAAGAGACACCGTAAAAAGAAACAGGAGAAGAAGAAAACGGAGCTTTCCGGCTTCTTCCTCTCCCCGGCTGCTTTCTGTGTGCTGAAGATACTCATTCAGTGATTTCATACAACAGGAATTATACCCTGTTTTTCCGGGATTGATCTTCTGTTTTTATGAGGCAATCCCTATTTTATTTTGACGGCAGTCCCGTACACAATGACTTCCGCAGCACCCTGCATGACAGCACTGGATGAGTAACGGATACTGACCACAGCATCGGCTCCCATGGCTTCAGCTTCTTCCACCATTCTTTTGGTTGCCAGAGCCCTGGCGTTATTCAGCATCTCCGCATAGGCGGTTATCTCTCCGCCCACAAGAGTTTTCAGTCCGCTCATTATGTCCTTACCCATATGTCTGGACTGAACGGTACTCCCCTTCACGATTCCCAGCATTTCCAGCTCTTTTCCTGAAATCTGTTCAGTATTGACTAAGATCATCCTCGTCCTCCTCGTCTATCTCTTTCTTCCTGTGCACCGCAGTGACAATCATCATGATCATTATGGGGACGATAATCAGAACCGTCAGTCCCATAAATCCGGCTTTCAACCAGGCCGGTGCTGTATGATCCTGTCCCATTCCCCAGACTGAAGCCATAAGGGTCCAGATCATCAGGAGCAGAAACAGTATGGTAATCAACCAAGTCAGAAAATGTTTTTTCCTTTTCATAACAGCCTCCTGTGTTATTGATATACCGATTATCCTCTGCTCAGGATGAGAAAACCATTACCCGGGGGGGGTGATTTTTCCCCGCCTGAGGGATTCACCCCCCCGGGTGATATTGCAAAACACTTAACACTGGTATAGTATGTGGTATATGAGGAAAATTATTCATGTTGATATGGATGCCTTTTATGCATCTGTGGAACAAAGAGATAATCCTTCTCTCCGTGGAAAACCGGTTGTTGTGGGAGGTCCGCCCAACAGCAGAGGTGTTGTGTCCACATGCTCTTACGAAGCACGGGTTTACGGTATACACTCGGCCATGCCCTCTTCCCAGGCCTATAAACTCTGCCCTCATGCCGTTTTTGTGTCCCATCACAATTTCAGTAAATACAAGGAAGCCTCAGACATTATCCGCAGCATATTTCTCTCCTATACCGATCTTGTGGAACCCCTCAGTCTGGATGAAGCCTATCTGGATGTAACCATCAACAAAGCCGACAATCCCTCTGCCACACGAATCGCCCGGGAAATACGGGAACGAATATTCAAGGAAACCCGGCTCACCGCGTCTGCCGGGGTCTCGTATAATAAATTCATTGCCAAAATTGCCTCGGACATCAACAAACCAAACGGAATGACCGTGATCCGTCCTGATGAGGCAGAGGTTTTTCTGGAAGCCCTTCCCATCAAAAAGTTCTGGGGAGTGGGAAAGAAAACCGCCGAGTTCATGAACTCCCTGGGAATAGAAACCGGAGGGGATCTGAAAAAACTGGAGATGTATGAATGCCTGGAATATTTCGGTAAATCCGGCAGTTATTACTATAATGCCGTCAGAGGGATCGACAAACGGGAGGTGACACCCGACAGGACCAGAAAATCCATGGGCCGGGAAAATACATTTTCCAGCGATCTGAGCGATATGGAAGAAATTGTGAGAGAACTGCAGGAGATATCTAATCGTGTGGAAGAAGATATGAGGAAACATAATGTCAGAGGCAGACAACTGACACTGAAAGTCAAATATCACGATTTCCGCCTCTGTACACGATGCATCCAAAGCCCCCGCCCCCTGGAGACGGCAGAGGATATGATGAGTCTTGTACCGGAACTTCTGAAAAAAACGGATGCCGGAAAAATCCCTGTCCGCCTCCTGGGGCTTTCACTGGGCAAACTGGAAGGGGATCTTTACAGGGAACCGGACCCACAGCTGGAACTGAATCTTTTTGCAGCCGACTCTGGCACACAGAAAGGGAAAGCCATATAATAATTTTTCATGGGACAATATATTTTCGGACAGGCCGCCATGGCGGTATTTGCCGTGACAGGAGTTCTGGCGGCCATCAGAAAGGATCGTGATATCCTGGGACTGGTCGTTCTGGGGCTTATTACAGCCGTGGGCGGAGGAACCATCCGTGATGTGATTCTGGGGGTTCCGGTATTCTGGATAGCCGACACGACCTATCTGACCGTATCGGCTGCAGCATCGGCAGTGACATTCTTTCTGTTGAAAATATCAAGCATCAACGATGCCCGTTACAGGATACTTCTTTACTTTGATGCGTTGGGTGTCGCTTTTTTTTACAAAAACGCTTTTTAGAAAAACAAGAGTCTGGGTCACACCTTTTCCAATTCCCAGATGTTGTGATTTATTAAAGGTATTGCCGGAGGGG
>JAQQAM010000131.1 GCA_028532905.1 Spirochaetales bacterium | reverse complement strand
ATAAATAGTGTGTTCATCACCCAGATCAATATCATGAAGAATGGATTCGATGGCTCTGAAATCCACATCAATTTGAATCATGCCGTAACGGCCGTTGTGATTAAAGTCACGAATCTGTTTGAAGAGACTCATTATCTGAATGCTGTTGCTGGAACTGAGGTACTGTCGTTCCCGGGGTGGAGTCACAACATCATCAAAATGGGGATCAAAAATTTTCTGAACCAGCTCCATGGAGACATCATCCCTGTATTCCACATTTTCATCGGAATAGAGAAACTGATTCTCATTAATGACATACATCCCTGTAACAAAAGGAAAATTGAAACGGAGGCTTCTGAAATAATCGACCGTCAGGGATTCGAGTCTGTACTTTTCATTTAAATCTATGGATGTATCCAGAAGGCTGTTGGTGATGCTCCAGTAAATGACCTGTTTCATTACCAGATCCGCCTGATCCACAATATTTTCAATATTGGATACCGCCTGATTGATAACCTCCTGACTGTATCCTGTCAGCTCCTTCTCCAGAAGATCATTGATCCGGGAATAGAGATACAGATTGCTGAGAACCAGAGGCAGCAGGGAGCAGAGAACAATAGTGAGAGTGATTTCCCTCTGAATGGTCCACTGAGAAATGATTCGTCTGAAACGGGAATATAAACCGGTGTTCCGGGGCTGCTCCATGACAGCAAGAATAACACGGGCAGAGGCTAAAAAAAAGAAAGATTATCCAATTTTTTTATCCTTTACCCCTCAGTAGAACAGGGCGGATAATGTACAGGTTCAAATGTAATGCAATCGGAGAAAAATGAAATGAAAATCGCTGTATCTGTCGGAGAGACAGGAGAAATATCCTTTAAGGATCTCCCCGGGAAAGCCTCACCCTGGGATGTAAGATGGTACTGCCTGCTGTCCGGGAATCATGAGGAAATAAGAGTTCCGGGTTTCTATAATGGAGAAGCCCAGGTCTGCCGCTTTTCCCTGCCTGCTGCAGGAAACTGGACCTTTAAAGCCTTTATGGATTCGGAAAAAGAGGCATTCGCAGAAGGAACCATTCAATGCTCAGAGGGGGAGGATCTTCTGAAAGGAGGGCTCCGGATAAATCCGGCCAACCGAAAGCGATTCACCCTGGGTGATGATGATTCGGTATTTGTCATGTCCTACGAAGCCAACTGGCTATGGGCTCTGGAAACCTCAGACCCCGGTTCCGGCAGAATTGACGCTTTTCTCAAACTGATAAAGTCTTACGGTTTTAATTCGGTACTGATGAATGCCTATGCCTATGATACAACCTGGGCTGCCGGCAATACTTCCCCCTTTGATTTCGGTCCTCCCGGAATATACCCCTGGGCCGGGAGCAATGAGGAACCTGATTTCAGTCAATTCAATCCCGAATTCTGGAATCGCTTTGATACGGTGGTGGAAGCCTTTCAGAAGAACGGAATTCTGCTGCACCTCTATTTCAAGGTTTTCAACAAAATGGTGAACTGGCCGGAACAGGGTTCTGCTCAGGAAAAGGAATACTTCCGCTATGTGACGGCCCGATACCAGGCCTACTCCTGTATGATCTGGGATTTTTCCAAAGAGTCCTACTATGAGCAGAATGAAGACAGAGTCACTGAGCTGATGACCCTGGTGAAGGAGACCGACGGCTACGGCAGACTGAGAACCGTCCACGACTACCCCTCCTACTACAGAAAAGAGGTGGCTTATGACCTTCTTGATTTCATAACAGTCCAGCAGCACCATAACTTTCACGGTTCCGTCCTTCTGGAACACAAAGATCATGACTGGCCCTATTTGAATGCGGAGTTCGGCTATGAATGCGGGGGGGGCGGTGTTACAGATGTCACCTACGGTTACGGCCAGACACCCCAGACTCTGGTGGAACGGGCCTGGGAAGTCAGTATGAGCGGCGGGTACCCCGCCTACTACTATACCAATACAGCCTGGGACATTATCCATGAGACTGAAATTCCCCAGGGCTATCAGTTCTTCAGGATTCTGGCAGACTTTTTCAAGAAACATAATTTCTCACGGTTCCGCCCCTTTCAGGATCACTGCCTGTGGCGTTCCACATTCTGTATGATCAAAGGATCTTCCCCCCGGCCAGATGAACTTCTGATGTATGTGGATGAACATATTCTGGTTCCCCCGGCCCTCTCCTTTGAGGATTATGAAGGGACCTGGCTGAATATCTACAGCGGTGAGGAACGGAAAGTGGAAAAAAAGTATGTTCCCGTTTGTGTGGACCGGGAGGAATACAGTATCTACAAAATCCCCTTTACCGCACCCAAAGCGGTACTTCATTTAAAAAGGAGAAAATAATGAGTGAATGGAATTCACTGACCATAAGCAATGTAATCCCCCGGCAAGACGTGAATGGCAATATTCTGGATGCCCACGGCGGCCCCCACTTCAATATATTTGAAAACCGTTACTACAACTACGGAGTCCATTATATGGATACAGACGGTTTTTCCTTTGATCAGCACTATGTTTCCTATAGTTCTACAGATTTTGAGAACTGGGAATTTCACGGCCGTCTGCTGGAAAAATCAGCCCCTGAAGGGCTCTATTTCAGACCCCATGTGCTGTTTTCGGAGAAACTGGGCTGCTATGTTCTGTGGTACCTGTGGTATGAGAAATACATCCATGCGGGAAACAATATCTGCCACAAGGGTGTTGCCCTCTCGGACAGCCCATCAGGACCCTTTGAGATTCAGGATACGGAAATAAAGCTCTCCGGCGGACTGTCGGGGGATCACGATCTTTTTCAGGATGATGACGGAACCGCCTATCTGGTGTATTCGGCCCATGATTTCTCCCGTAAGAACGGGAAAAACAAGGAAGCCGTAATCACCGTGGAACGGCTGAGTGACGACCTTCTCACATCAACCCGGGAGAGTGTCCGGATCGATGCGGAAGGGATTCCCTGCGAAGCTCCGGCCATGTTCAAGCGGAACGGAACCTATTACCTGATGTTTGACCGCTGGACCGACAGAGGCCCCCGCGGCTCGGGTGCCCGGGTGTATACAAGCGACAAGCCCCTGGGTCCCTATGAATACAGAGGCAATGTGAACCGGCATCCCGGAGGAACACCAATCATCAAGGCTCAGCAGAATACGGTTGCCCCTGTGGAAACACCTCAGGGCACTGAGTACATCTGGGTTGGTGACCGCTGGAAATCAGCGGATAAGATGGGCGAATCCTTCCAGTTCTGGTGCCCTCTGCGATTCAGGGACGACGGCAGTATAGAGACCTTCAGCTTTATCAATGAATGGGAACTGACGGTCAGAAAATTCTGATCATCCGGTTTGACATTCACAGAGTTGTACAGACATACTGCTGTCATAGAAAAACAAAAATCCATCCGGCAGCCTCTCAGACCCGTTGAAACTGAAACCGGATGGACACACACCGGAGGCTCTCGAAATGAATAAAATTCTACTGTCTGTGGCACCTGTGGCCAAATATGAGATTCCCGGCGCCCGTCTGCCGAAAACACCGGAAGAAATTGCCGCAGAAACAGTCGCCTGCGCCCAGGCGGGAGCCGCCATGGTTCATCTTCATGTACGGGATGAACAGGGGGAAGCCTGCGGAACACTGGAGGCCTACAGCAGAACCCTGGATCTGATCCGCAGAGAAAGTGAGATTGTCATCCAGGGATCTACCGGCGGATTTGCAGAACTGAGCCTGGAGGAGCGCTGCGTTGCCCTGAAAGAACCCCGGACTCAGGTTGCCTCTCTGAATATGGGTTCCACCAACTATAAAGACCTGGTCTATATTAATGCCATGGATGATATCCGTTACTGGGCCCGCCGGATGAAGGAAGAGAATGTCATACCCGAAATGGAATTTTTTCCGCGGGGATGATGAGCAGCGCCGAAACTCTGGTACAGGAAGGCCTGCTCCCCGAGGATTCATCAAAAAGGCATTACAATTTCCCCCTGGGATTTGAGGGAGCCCTTCCTGCCGATATGGAAACTCTTATCTTTTTGAAAAGCAGACTGCCGGTTGGAGCCGGTTTCGGTGTTATTCATGAAGACTTCAACTCCTTCCGTTTTCTCGCAGGAGCTCTTGCCATGGGCGCCCGGTGTATCCGGGTCGGATTTGAAGACGGCGGGGTCTATGCTCCGAAAAAAACAGCGACAACCAACCTGGAGCTTGTCAGAAAAGCAGCGGCTCTCGTAGAAGACCTGGGTCTTGAACTGATGAACATTGAAGAAGCCCGCTCGTATCTTGGTGTGCTGAAATAAGCGGATCAGATAACTATCTGAAAAAACATCCGCCTTAAAATGATTGCAAACTCACTGCCGAACGTTTAGTGTTAGAATATGTATTCGGTCTCAGCTCTGGGTAAAATTGATGTCCTTTTATTTTCTCTGCTCATACTTGCAGGCATTCTGATCCACCTACTCAAAAATTTCAAGACAAGCAGCTTTTCCACAAGAATCTATACCCTGATTACATCCGGACTTTTCCTGACTATTCTGCTGGAACTGCCGACCTGGCTGGCCAATGAAGGGAATCTGAACCGGCAGGACTTTTTCTATTTGATGAACGTCCTCTCCCACAGTCTCAGTTCCCTGCCCACAGTCGCCTGGATGGCATATTTTGACTACAGAATCTATATGGATAAAAAAGGGGTGATCCGCCGTACTCCCCTGTATCTGATAATGACCCTCCTCATCTTGGGAGTCGTTGTTTTCAACCATTTCAACAGAGGCTTTGTATTTGCTTTAAGCGATACCAATACCCTGGAACGGGGATTCGGTTCTGTCCTGATTCCCCTTATTGTGTATGCCGAGATACTGGTTGTTCTGGGGTTCTATTTAAGAAGAAGAAAAATGATTTCAGGACGCCTTGCCCAGACTCTTCTGCTGTACCTCCTCCTGCCGGTTATCGGGTCGGTAATTCAGATGAGAATCAGCGATACATCCATCAACTGGCCCTTCTACACTCTGGCAGTATTACTCAATTACAACCTTCTGGAAAAACATGAGATGAACAAGGATGAGCTGACCCGGATTCCCACCAGAGCTCAGCTGTTAAACAGGCTGAAATACAAGGTGAATTCGGGAGAGAGCTTTACCCTGATGCTGGCGGATCTGAATCATTTTAAAACAATCAATGACAATTTCGGCCATCTGGAAGGAGACAAAGTATTGAAGACTGTCGCCTCCCTTCTGACCTCTCTCACCAACACAGAAGATACGGTCAGCCGCTATGGCGGAGATGAGTTTGTACTTCTTATTGAGTCTGAAAAAGAAGATATTGGTTCTCTTATTGGCAACAGAGTGGAAAAGCGCCTTAATGAGATAAACAGGCAGAACAGTGCCTATGCCATATCCCTCAGTTTCGGATATAAGTTTGTCCGATCCCCCAAGGGGATCAATACGGATGAGCTGTTCTCAGAGGTGGATAAAAATATGTATGAAGACAAGTTGAAACGGAAACTGTCGGGAGACAATCTGGCAGCACCGGTGGTCTGAAGTCAAAAGCAAATCATAATGAAGCTGATGGACCGGCTCAGGGATGAATAGGGACTGGTCTTCCCTTTTGAAACAAAACCGTAAAAATTCACAGAACAATCATTTTAAACACAATAATTGTATACCATAATAAATTAGTATTTTAATAATATTTCCATATTCTAAGTCATTCCCCATATACCAAAAAAACTACTATTTACTTACATATAATACATTTAAAGAATCCACAATAGCAAATATAAAAATAATTTTATATCGATTGACAAAAACCAGGTTTCCGTGTGACATTATTGTATACAATTTAAGAATGGAGTATTACATGTTTAAAAAAGTTACGGTTTTGATTTTACTTACCGTTTTTGCAAGCGGTTTTCTTGTTGCAGAAGGGCAGCAGGACAGTTCAAAAAGTGTTCTGATTAATATTGCATCCACTTTCCCCCCTGAAGGTCCCATGCACGAAGGCCTGGAAAAGTTCAAAGAGATTATTGAGTCTGACAGCAGCAATAAAATGAACGTCATCATCCACCCCAGCGGAGCCCTCGGCGGAGAAGCTGAGCTGATTGAAAGTCTGCGTGCTGGATCTGTGGAAATGGGAGCCCAGGGAATTATGGACCTGGTTATGTATATGCCTGAATATACGGTTTTCGAAGAACCCTACGTTATCCGTGATATTGATCATCTGAGAACATTCTGGAGCACAATCGGTAAAGAGATTCACCAGAAACTGGATGATGAATATGGTATTATGACCCCTGCCGTATCTGTACGTGGTGCCAGAATGGTAACATCCAACAAACCTGTAACCAGGCCTGAAGACCTGGAAGGACTGCGGTTCAGACTCCCTGCCTACCCTGTCAGAATCAAGGTTTTTGAAGAGTTTGGCGCCGTTCCAACAGTAGTTGCTTTTCCCGAAGTATATATGGCTCTGAGAACAGGAACTGTTGACTCTCAGGAGAATCCTCCTGAAACAATCTTCAACTACAAGTATTTTGAAGCTCAGGATTATCTGATCAAAACCAACCATGTGTGGTCTACAGGACGTTTTCAGATATCCAGAAGATGGTTTGATACCCTGGAAAGCACCCAGCAGGAAACCATTCTGAATGCCTGGGAAGAAGTGGAAGCCTACCTTGCAGAGAAATATCCTGATCCCGATGCGGTCTTTGTAGAAATGCTCGAAAGCGCAGGTATGACTGTTATTGAACCGGAAATTGAACTTTTTATGAATGCCGCAGAGCCTGTACTGATGCATTTTGATGAAGAGCTGTGGGCTCCCGGTTTAAGACAAAGAATTAAAGAACTTTAAGATCATAATGCGGGCTGATCTCTTTCAGCCCGCCTACAGGTAATAAAAAAGTGAAACATATAAAAAAGATTATGGACTTTATACTGGGGGCATCTGTCTTCGGTATATTTATTATTCTGCTAATCCAGATTTTCTTTCGTTCCGTTCTGGGACTTCCTTCCACCTGGACTGTAGAAATGGCCAAAACCCTGTTTACCATAACCGTTTTCCTGGGCTTTCCCATTTTGCTGCATGAAAACAAGCATATGAAAGTGGAATCCTTTAATTCAATTCCATTTATGAATCACTGGATAACCAAAATATTAAAGAACAGCTCGATCCTGCTATTTCTGATTTTTTTCTTCAAGGGAGCTGTTGAAAAATCAATTGAATCATGGGAAGTACGGATTCCGACTCTGGAGTTTATGAATTTGGGAAGTATATACCTGGTCATAG
>JAQQAM010000130.1 GCA_028532905.1 Spirochaetales bacterium | reverse complement strand
CATGACAAGGGGCAGCAGCAGCTTATCCCAGACCAGAGGCCATTGGGTTTCCACTTCCGGCTGAATGCTCCACTCTCCGGCTCTGGGGGCATAGGGTTCCATCCAGGGGTAATAACGGAGCAGGAGTCCGGTATTCAGTTTCTCTGATGCAGAAATTCCGCCCAGGAAGGCGAAGGATTCATCCCTACTTCTGGCAAGGAGTGTCAGATAGTCCTCCCAGGTACTCTCCTCCAGAAGCCAGTTCATAAAGATAAGGGCTCCCTCCGGATTGGCCGGTTCTGCGGGAATGCCGGCAGACAGAATCTCTGTACTCTGAAGCCCTTCTTCGAATTTCAGGATTCCAGGGGTCAGCTCTCTTGTTATTGTGTCAGGAAGCAGGGCCCACTCTTCCAGACTCAGGACCGTGCAGGCGATTCTTCCGTTAATGATCAGTCTGTAATCAGGGATATATCTGTATTTATCACTGAATGCCCTGCACATTTCCATACTGCCGTTGTTTTCAATTATCCATTGTTTCAGTTCGGCAGACAGTCTGTCAAAGTCCCTGAAGCTGTTTTCCCTGACTTCGGTGCTGTATGAACTGATGCTGTTGTTGTACCAGCTTGTGACAAACACCTCCGACCAGAGGGGTGAGAATCCTGTATTTCTGAGACTGTCTTCCTGAACAATATTAAAACCCGATGCAAAGTCGCTCAGTTCCGACCAGGATATGTATTTCCCCCGGGATATCTTTTCCCCGGAAATAATGACAGGCAGACTGGCAGAGAGGGGGATGGCTCTGAGACTGGTTCCTGTAATTCCGGTTTTGAGAAGCTCTGGATAGACGCTTTTTACAAAACTGCTGTTTCTCAGGCTGTTCAGGTCGCTGAGTCTTTCTTTGTTCCGGCTGCTGTGGAGTCCCCCCGCAATGACAATATCATGAAGACCCGGATTCACCGGTTCTTCGGAGGTTCCGGATGTATAGGTAAAAACGGCTGTATAGAGGTCCTGGCTCTGGTTGAACAGATTGACCAGTTCTGCGACTTCGGGTCTGTCTGAATAGACCTTAATTGTATCTTCTGTCCTGGTGCATCCTGATAAAAGAAGGAGAAGGGACAGAAGTAGGATTATTCCGGTTCTTGGGATCATGGTTAAGACTCTAGGCAAGTCCTCGCCAGATGTCAACGGGTACCGCTTGCAATCAGCTGCTCCCGGGTGGATAATGGCAGGCGTGTTATACAGGAAGTACAGCGACTATCTGAAAGAAAAATACGGTGAGACGGTTTACCGCATCGGTGTGGACGGCGGATTCTCCTGCCCCAACAGAGGGGAGGACCGTACCCGGCCGGGCTGCGCCTTCTGTGATGTATACGGCGTAAGAGCTGCGTATATCGGAGAAACCGTTAAGAGCCTGGAACAGCAGATCCGTGCTTCCGTCGCTCCCCTGAAAAAACGGTATAATGCCCACAAATACATCCTCTATTTTCAGGCCTATTCCAGTACATGGGGCTCCGTCAGCCGGCTCAGAAAAACCTATGATGAGGGTCTGGCTCTGGGGAATTTTGTGGAGCTTGTGGTTTCCACCCGCCCTGATTGTGTGGATGAGGACATTGCTGTGCTTCTGGGTTCCTATGTAAGGGATGATTTTGATGTGTGGGTGGAGCTGGGGCTGCAGTCGGCCCATGACCGTTCTCTGGAAAGAATTAACAGGGGGCATGACAAAGCCTGTTTCGAAAAAGCCTATAAACTTCTGAAAGCAGCAGGAGTCAAGGTTGCGGTGCATATGATTTTCGGTCTCCCCGGGGAAGACAGGAAGGAGATTCTGGAAAGTACGGACTACCTGGCATCCCTGAGACCGGATGGTGTGAAATTCCATAATCTTCATATCCCCACAGGATCGCCTCTGTATCAGGAATACACCGCGGGAGAGCTCTCCTTTCCTGACAGCAGAAGGCATGTCGGCTATGTGGCCGATGCTCTGGAGCGGATGCCCCCGGAGACTATTATAATGAGAATGACAACCGACACGCCCCGGATGAGACATAAGGTGCCCGGCGCCTTTCTGAATAAATCCTCTGTCTACAATCTGGTCAGGGATGAACTTCAGAAGCGGGGCAGCCGGCAGGGAATTTACTTCTCTTAGGGTTTGTGTTTTTCATTTTTCGGGGTACAATAACTCTGATGCCTTTGGAGGGAAACTGTGCCTGTTTTTGATTATGAGATTTTCGATATGCTGGATGAAGTTCGCAAGCACTATAGAAGCAACATGAGCAATACCTTTATCCGTTCTGCTCTTCTGGCTATGGACATGCCCTATGACCAGAGAAACTCGATTGAAAATATCACTGAGAAACTGGAAATGTACAAGAACCAGGGGTACAAGTTTGAAGAACTGTACAACGGTATCTATGCCATGGCTGTATTTATTTACAAAGCCAGAATTGAAGTTGTACCGGGTCTGAAAAACAGCAGCCTTCTGCGGGATGTTTCTCCATCGGAAAAAGTCCTGGCCGATATGGCGGCCAACAATCTGAAGTCCAATCTGAGTATCCTTGCAGACCGGCTCAATGAACTCTACCTGAAGGTCGTCCGTCTGGATGTTAAATCCCACAAGGTGAAGAGCCCCGTCTATACCCGGATGGAAGAGTTGGACAAACTGGGACAGCTTCTGACCAGCTCAGTTCCCGGACTGGCCTGACTGATCCAACACCCAGCGGGCAGCATCTCTGATCCCTTCATCTTCTGAATCGCAGAACCCCTCAATTTCTGCTCTGTTCTGATCTATTTGCCCCGGGGTATGATATGATGAGAGTATGGCATTTCTCTGCAAATGCTCCCCTTTGATCCAGCTCATACCAAGAGCCGTCCCTTTGAACTCCTTTTTTATGTCTTTACAGCTGTGAGTCAGGTAGAATTCCAGAGGCGGTTCGGGGTCTATCACTCCCAGATCTATGACATTTCCCTGACCGGATTTCCGGTTCCAGGGGCAGCAGTCCTGGCAGATGGTACAGCCGTAGATCCTCTGGCCCCATACGTCTTTCAGGGAATCGGGGATACTGCCCTCCCGGGTGGTCCAGTCCTGTAGACAGAGATCTCTGTTTAAGCGGTAATTTTTCAGAGCTCCCCCGGGACAGGCCTCTTCGCACAGACGGCAGCTGCCGCAGCTGATCTTCCCGCTGATTCCGGCCTGGAAAGAGAGTTCTTCCAGGGGCGAGGGAATGATCATGCCCCCCAGAAGTCCCCGGCTTCCGTACTCTGTGGTGATAAGCAGCGTGTTCCGTCCCCGGAAGCCCAGACCTGCAGCTACAGCCAGTTCTTTTTCCGGAAAAGGGGAATTTGAGAAAAATCGGAGCTCTTTTTTTGAATAATCCGAAAAAGGGGAGCCCGCCTCTCTTACTGACTGCTTCAGGCGCCGGATAATCTCTTTGTAGTGATTTTTCAGAGCAAACGGGGCAATCCTCTGACCCTTTTTTTCATCTTTAAAGGGGAAAAAGGCAATAATAACAGAGCTGTCAGGGGGCATTTCGGCCTGAATGAGGAAATCTTCCGGTAATCGGGAGGAATTTAACACAGCCCCTCCCTGGAAACCCAGAGTCTGTAATGAGCTCATAATTGGTTTGCAGTTCAGTCTTTGTTCCTTGCTCAGCTTTTTTTCTCCGTTGACAGCTGATTTAATTTACCCTAAATTAAGGACATGGTCAAAATCATGTCCCCCGTGATGCCGGGAAAGATGGTGCAATGAGTTTTATAGAAAAAATACTTGGTATTTTCGCCTCAATGGGCGATGCGGACAGAGATAAAAAACGCTTTCTGAAGGAGATCAGAAAAGATCTCAAGAAAAGAGGAAAGTATTTCAGACTGAAAGGCAATACGGCTCAGCCCGCCCTGGCCAAACTGTTTTATGAGATTTACAAGGAAGTGGGGCCTGCCCAGGTTCTGCTGGAATCCCTCCAGGGATCGGACGCCATAAAATCCATTATCATTGAAAAATTCCTTTCACCCGAGCAGATTCAGCTCCTGGACAACCTCAGTGAAGAGAATATCCGCTCCCGCTGCAAGAACCAGAAGAATCTGAGAGAGATTAAAGAACAGATAAAACAGGAGTTGATCGAGATCTATTCCTTTTTTGACCTGCCCCTGGCCAGACAGATAAACGAACTGTACAGCTCTCTGATGACCCTTCAGGAGTTTATCCGTTTTGACTACTATTTCCTGCTGAAAAAGTTCGACTCCATGCTTCCCGAGCGGGACTATGCCTACAACACCCGCTTTGACGGAATCAATGGAGAATATATCGTTGATGATCTGAAGGACTTTGATATTATTCTTCCTTCCATCGATCTGGATGCCGACTGGGAGAGGCTTCTGGATATTCTGGCAAGCTACCGGGATATGGAAGTCATTTCTCGGGACGGCTGGAAACGGGTGCTGGCGGTTCTCAAAGAATTCCGCAAAACAAAAATTATCAAGCTGATGATAATGCATCTGGATGAGGATATTTCCTATAAAGTCATTCCCGAACATAACAGCTATGAAATTGTTGAAGATTTTTTAAGCTCTGTGAAACGAACGGCAGAGAATACCCTGATGAGTATTGTGGGAGACAGAAAAAAAAGTCAGCAGGATTCTCTGTTGATGGCAGTTTTCGGAACCACTTCTGTTGTGAGAATGAAATACTACACCGAGAAAAGCAATATGGCTTTCTCCAAGAAAATCAATATGGGCTATAAGTATGTTGAGCCCATGAATTATCTGAAGGCCTTTTATCTGGATTACTATAAAGGGCCTATCCGTCAGGTGGTGGACAAGCTTCTGATTACCGGTAAATGGACAACCAGCCTGGCATCCCAGCAGTTTTCCGAGGCCTACCATCAACTGATGTCCCTGTCCGACGATCTTTTGAAGTTTGATAACAATCTGGCCGATGAGACCGAGCTGGGAGGTAAGCTCAAACGGCTGACCAAGGCGGCAGACCGGGACAGAAATGCTCTGGACGCCATGAGTAATGTTCTGAAAACCATTAATGCCCAGGGCTTGAGTATCATCAATGATTCGGTGCAGAATCTGTTTTCCATCGGAAAGAACCTGAAACGCTGCATTGATGATTATAAAGCCCCCAAGCATGAGCTGGTGGTGAACTGGAAAGAGATAGAGATGATGAGTGAGCTCCCCATTGTGGAGGAGATGTCCGAGATCTATAAAAAAATCTACTACTTCCTGCAGCTGATGCAGAACTATCTGAAAGAGGAATCTTAAAGGCCGTGGACAAGGGCCCCGACTGTCTGAAATGTGAGCACTTTTTTGTAACATGGGATCCTGCATTCCCCCGGGGATGCAGAGTCTTCGGCATTAAATCGAGACAGATCCCTTCGGTTGAGGTCAGGAAAGCAACGGGACGGCAGTGCCCGAGTTTCAAAGAGTCCGTAAAGCTGAAAAAAATAAAATCTGAGAACAGTACTGATATAACAGTCTGAACGATCTGGAGTAAATATGAGTTTGAATTGCGGTATAGTCGGTCTTCCCAATGTGGGAAAGTCCACCATTTTTTCCGCCCTGACGGCTGCCCCTGCGGAGGCGGCGAATTATCCCTTCTGTACGATTGATCCCAATATAGGAATCGTCAGTGTTCCCGATAAACGTCTGGACAGGATTGCCGAACTGGTGCCTGCGGAGAAAGTTGTTCCCGCGGTGGTTGAGTTTGTTGATATTGCCGGTCTGGTAAAGGGTGCTTCCAAGGGGGAAGGACTGGGAAATAAATTCCTGGCCAATATCCGGGAAGTGGGTATGATCGTCCATGTTGTCCGCTGCTTTGAGAATGAAGACATTGTCCATGTGGATAATAAAATTGATCCGGCCAGTGATATCGAGGTCATCAATATCGAGCTGGCTCTGGCGGATATGGGAAGCATCGAAAACAGAATTTCCAAGAATGAACGGTTTACCAGAGCAGGGGACAAATCTGTCCGTGATAAAGCTCTGGCTCTGAAACCCCTACTGGAGCGTCTCAGGGATCATCTGGGAGAGGGACTTCCTGCCAGGGGCATGGAGATGTCCGATGATGAGTTTGCCCTGGCCTCAGAGCTGCAGCTGATCACCATGAAAAAACAGATCTATCTGTGCAATGTGGATGAAGAGGGTATTGAGACTGAGTCGGACTATGTGGCCCAGGTCAAGGAAATCGCTGAAAAAGAGGGCACCGAAGTGGTTGTTCTGTGCGGAAAGCTCGAATCTGATATTGCCGCACTGGATGATCCTGAAGAGCGGGCTGTTTTTCTGGAAGAAGCAGGACTGGAGGAATCGGGTTTGAGCCGTTTGATTCAGACAACCTACAGGACCCTGGGACTCAGAACTTTTTTCACCGTCGGAGGCGTTGAAAACAGAGCCTGGACCTTCCGGGACGGCATGAAGGCTCCCCAGACAGCCGGTGTGATTCACACGGATTTTGAAAAGGGATTTATCAAGGCCGATGTGTACCACTGTGAGGATCTTTTTGAAGCCGGAAGCGAGGCCGCTATCAAGTCGGCCGGCAAGATGCGGATGGAAGGGAAGGAATATGTGGTGCAGGACGGGGACTGCATGTTCTTCAAATTCAACGTGTAAGAGTCTGTGACACTCCTGCTGCAGGAGAACCCCAGAGTGACGGGATCCTTTCCCGATAAAAAAACCACCGGAAACTGACGAGTTCAGTGATCGGTGGTTTTTATTTATAAGCTTTCCTTTACCGGATACGGAGTCTGTGATGATCTTTCCTTAAGGGGATTGGTTCACAGAGTTCTGTATCCCTCTGCAGCAAAGACCGCCAGTCCCAGAAGAGGGTAGGCCTGCCGTATGTCCCGGATGGCGTCCCTGAATCTGTCTTCCTGATCATCCTCTATAAAGAACACCATGCTGATATTGCTTTCCGGCCAGACATCGTCTGCGAAGGACGATCCGGAAGACCCTCTCCCGGCAACCTGTCTGAACAGTGTAAAAGGCTGTCCTTCCTTCCCTTCTCCTTTCAGGCTCCCTTCGGGCACAGCTGCCAGAGCCTCTCTCAAGGGAAGTTCCAGGGCCTCATGGGCAAATATATCCATTCGAATCATAGGTTTTCCTCCTGGGGTTTTCTGTCCTGTACTGCTTCCCGGCGCAGGCGGCGTTTCTCCCGGGGAGAGATGTATGCCTCTGATTCTTTTCGATGGGCCAGGGCATAGAGCACCGGAACCAGAATCAGGGTCCCCGCCATGCTGGATATAAGACCGCCCACAACCGCAACACCCATGGGCTGCATGGTGGCGCCGCTCTCACCGGGAAAGAACGCCATGGGGGTCATGGCCAGAATCGTAGTAAGAGATGTCATGAGAACCGGCTTAAGCCGGGTCCTTCCCGATTCCACAGCGGCTTCCTCAACCCCCATACCCCTGCGGCGGAGCAGACGGGTGTTGTCGACAAGGACAATACCGTTGTTTACAACAATTCCCAGCAGCATAACGATACCCATCAGGGCAATCATGGAGAGGCGGGTTCCGGTGAGCAGGAATACAGCAATGATTCCCACCGCCATCAGGGGCATGGCCAGAAAGATGATAAACGGGTCGATAACCGATTCAAACTGAGCCACCATTACACCGATGACCATCAGCAGAGCCACCAGCAGAACCGACAGCATGGTGCTTCCCATATCATCAAAGTCCTCCATTTCTCCACCCACATGCCATTCCACGCCGGGAGGGAGTGCTGAGGAGGCCTCCAGAGCCATTCTGGTCTCTTCGGTTACGGTTCTGGGGGCCGCATCAGGGGCAATGGAGCCGATTACATTCACCTGACGGATCTGTTCTTCCCGCTTGATGGTTGCCGGCCCGAAGCTCCGTTCCACTTCCGCAATCTGGGACACCATAATCCTCTCTCCCGAGGCGTTGGTAATGAACATCCGGTTCAGATCCAGTGCCGCCGACCGGTCCTCTTCCCTCAGACGGAAGACCACATCATAGGATTCTCCGTTTTCAATATAGGTTGTCGCTGTGACACCGTAAGTGAGGGCTCTGATCTCCATGGCCACTTCGGCGGCACTGAGACCATGATCATACAGGGCTTTGCGGTCAAAAATGATTTCCAGCTGGGGCAGGCCCTGTTCCGCCTGATTTTCCACCTCGGATATTCCGTCGATCTCTCCCATGATCAGGGCAATCTGGTCGGCGGCCTTCAGTACTTCATCCCAGTCGCTGCCGGTAAGGGAGACATCCACACCGGAAGAATTCATTCCCCTGTTGTTGGAGGTTCCGGGAAAGGTGAAGTTGATCCCCGGGAAATCGGGAAACACTTCCCTCAGGATCTCTTTGGCATTGTCCACGGCTCTGCCCTTGATCACATGGTCTTCAAAGGTGATCCGTATGTCGCCGCCGCTCTTTTCGGAGGTCAGAACAATACGCTCCACTCCCTCCAGCCGGTCCTGAACCCGTCTCTGAATTTCCAGAAGAGTTTTCTCTACCTCACCAATATCTGTTCCCGTGGGAAAGTCCGCCTCCATATAAAGGGCTTCCTCGGGGGTATCGGGCATCATGGCCACATCGATGCCCCCGGCCAGAAAGAAGCTGAACACCAGGACTGCTGCGAGTGAAAGAATCACCACCGCCTTGTGCCTCATGCACCGGGAGAGGAAGGAGGCAAAGCCGTCGGCCATGGCATCCAGACCCTTTTCCATGCTGCTGTCAATCTTCCTGAGGAGGGGATTTTTAAGAGGTTTCTCTTCTCTGGTCTGAATTGTGAGAAAGCGGGAGGAGAGGACAGGAACCAGTATGCCAGCCACCGCCAGGGATGCCAGCAGAGCCAGAATAATCACAAAGGCCAGCTCTCCAAAGAAGATACCTATAAACTCAAGGTCATTCTTGTAGATGATCAGAGGCAGAAATACCGCTATGGTTGTGAGGGTGGAGGCAACGATGGGTGACATCATCTCTCCGGCTCCCCGCAGGGCGGAAACCCCCATGGGGGCTCCCTTGCTCCGCAGGCGGTAGATGTTTTCGATAATGACAATAGAGGAGTCCACAATCAGCCCCACTCCCATGGAGAGTCCCACCAGGGTTATCAGGTTCAGGGTTCTGCCGCTGATGCCCAGTCCGGCTACGGTAATGACCAGAGCAATGGGTATGGACAGAGCGACAATCAGTGTACTTTTTATCTGTCTGAGGAAGACCAGCAGGACCAGTACCGCAAAGAGAATTCCGAGAATTGCCGCTGATCCCACTTCCGCCAGGTTGTTCCGTATTTCCTGGGTGTCGTCAGTCAGTTCGCTCACATGAACACCGTCGGGCAGGGCTCTGTTCAGGGACGTCAGGGCCGCCTTGACCGCATCGGCCACTTCTACACTGTTGGCATCAGAACCTTTCCGGATCGCCAGATAGACCCCTTTTTCTCCGTCAATGCGCACCTGGTTTTCCGGGTCTTCATAACCCCAGGAGGCAGCACCCATATCCTTCAGATGAATCGGGACGCTGCGGTCTGCCGAAGGAGCGGGGAGGTTGAGGATCACCGTCTCTTCCAGTTCATCCAGAGAGGAAAGGCGGCCGCTGGTTCTTATCAGGATATCCATATCTCCTTCCACAAGAGATCCGGCACCCACCTGGAAATTCTGAGCCGCTACGATATTGGCCACAGTTGTGAGGGACAGGCCGAAGGATTCCAGTGAACTCTGATCCATCTCTGCCAGAACCACCGGCTCCCGGAGTCCCTTGATATCCACACTGGCAACACCTTCCAGGGATTCCAGACGGGGAATCACATGGTCGTCGATGAGAAGCATAAGATCTTTTTCGGTCCGGTCGCTTGTCACGGCCAGGGTCATGATGGGAATGGAGGCGGGGTCGAATTTGATCAGAACAGGATCGTCCGCGTCTTCGGGCAGTTCTCCCATGACCCGGTCCAGCCGGGACCGGGCTTCGGCCTGACTTTCTGTGATATCGGTTCCGAAATGGAACTCCAACAGGACGAATCCCCAGTTTTCATAGCTAGTGGATTTCAGGGAGTCCAGATTCTCCATACCCGAAAAGACCCCTTCGATTTTCCTGATGATATCATCTTCAATTTCCTCCGGTCCGGAACCGGGGAAGGTCGCCATAATTCCCAGAAGGGGAATTTCCATATCAGGATACATGTCCACAGGAATTCCTGCCGCCAGTATCAGGCCTATGATCAGCACTATGGTAAAGACCGTTACTACCGCAACCGGTCTGTTGAGTATTGTTTTCAGCATGACCTTACCCCTGGAGCTTCCTTACGGCAGAACCGTCGGTGAGGAGTTCCAAACCGGCTGTAACGATTTCTTCTCCCCTGCCGACTCCGCTGTGAATTTCCGTCATTCCTTCAAAGATGATTCCTGTTTCCACCAGGCGCCACCGGGCCTGACCGTCTTCAACAACAAAGAGTCCTGTTCCGTCCTGCCGTTCTGTGACCGCTGAATTGGGAACCGCCAGAACCTGTTCCCGGGTTTCCAGGATCAGCTCCACCTGAACCGCCTGGCCGGAGCGGAGGCGGGAATGGGCATCGGGAACGAGGGTCACTTCCACACTGCGGGTTCTCGGATCCACAACAGGTGATATATCGCTGACATGAGCCTTTTCAGGATCTTCGGGAAAGGCGCGGGACGTCACTCTTCCCCTTATTCCCGAATGGATCAGTCCCAGGTAGCGTTCGGGAACAGCCACGGTTATTTCCAGTTCCTCCAGGTCTCCGATCTCTACAATGACCGACTGGGGTGTGACCTGATTTCCTGCCGTAGCCGGTACGTAGGTCACGGTTCCCGCGGCCTTGCTGCGGACCGGGCTTTCTGTGTAGTGCATTCCGGGACGGGAGGGGTCCACATAGGCGACAATATCATCAAATTCTACGAAGTCTCCCGGAGAGACGATGATACGGCTTAAGAGGCCGGACGTTTCGGGCACCACATTCACTTCCACAGCCGAGGACACTTCTCCGCTGAGAACGATACGGTTTTCCAGATCCTGTTCTTCAACTGTATGAATCCGGACATTTCTCCGGTTTGTCTGATCTGCTCCGGCAACAGCGATCTCTCCTGTCTCCAGAGAACAGGACACAGCGGCTGCCAGCACAGTCAGAATCAGTATAGTATTCAATTTCTTTATCATTTTTCACCTCATCTAAAGGATCCTGCAGGTATTTCATTCTGTGACACAGGTCTGGCAGGATGGAATCCAAGCAGAAAGGCAGCCTAGAAATTAAAGAACTACTATGTACTATTTGTGGAGGAATGATATGTTTTTGGGTGGTATTCGCAGTATTATCAGCGTCCCGGTGCGGGGGGGGTGATAAAAAAGCTGTCATCCATCATGAATCCGTTCATCAGATCGGAGGAGGGAGTCAGGCTGTGGCCGGAGGACTGTTTGTCTATTTCAAGGAATATCCGGTAGTAGTACCGGGCTTTGGTCAGTTTTTCAATAAATTCATCCTGCCTTTTGTGATAGATCAGGAGTGTTCTTTCGGCAGTGTCCGAGATCTCCGGGGCTGCATCCTCTTCACTTTCCAGAATTTCCGTCAGGTCGTAGAGGGTGTAGAAGATGTGTTCCATCAGGGGGAGTCTTGTCCGCAGCCGGATAATGCCGTTGCTGAGGGTTATCTTGTCCTTGGTGGCTTCTCCCATGGACATGGTTTTTCCCTCTTCCATAATGGTTTCCCATTTTCTGAAAAGGCTCTGTTTGCTGCTGATGTCACTCCAGGATTCCAGAAATCCGGGTGCATTCTGCAGATAGAGGTTGGCATAGTTCTCAAGGGCCACCGAGCCTTCTTCCCGGAGGGCTCCCTGCCGGGCTCTTTTCCACTGATCCGTATAGCTGCGGATGTCAGCAGGAGGGACATTTACCAGCCTGTACTGACCGTTGGGGTCCTGTTCAAACACTTTCCCCGGCTGAATAAAGCTGTCCTCATCATTGGTTGTGCAGACCACCTTGCCTTCCCGGCAGCTTACAAGTATGGATGTATCGGCTGCTGTACTGACTGCGAAGGATGTTCCTCTTACGCCCATTACAGAGGAGTTTGTAATTATGTTGAAAGAGGCTCCCTCTGCGAGAGCTTTAATATCCGCTTCAATTCCGCCCCGATGGAGGGTCAGGGAGGTCTCGGGATTCTGTTTTTTCAGGGCATGATCCAGATAGAGGGTTGTCCCCTCCAGTACCCGGATGGACAGTTCCTGTGACACGGGAGACTGAATGGAGATCGCCGCAAAACTGTCCGGACCTGTCTGCAGAATATCGTGAGGGCCGATGACCGTACCTGTTTCTGTCCTGTCCAGGATGATGCCTTTCCGGGAAACCATAACATCCCCTGATATCTCTGTGATCACAGCAGTGATTTCCGCCCAGAGACTGGCTGGCAGCAGAGTGAGTAATATCAGGAAAAGCAGAATGCGAGTTGTTTTGATCATTTTCTCCCCGGTAAAATACTCTACTACTATAACCTTGAAACTATGGATTATCAATTTCCCCGGGCAGTATTAATACTTTTTTTGAAAAACCCTGTAACAGCCCCGGCAGGAAAGCCTCGGGTCCGGTGGAAGAGGCTGTTCTTCTGTCTTTTTAAAAGCCGCTGTTCATGAGGAAGTCATCCAGCAGGCTGCCCCCCTCATCTTCCGGGAAGGGTGAGGACTGTCTGTCCATCTCAAGATAGATCTTGAAATAGTACTGGACCCGGGCAATCTTTTCAAAGTATTCCTGCTGGGTTCTTTTGTAATGGGCTACAGTGTTCAGGGTATTGTCGGACAGTCCCTTCCAGGATGATTCCTCCATAATCTTTAAAAGATCGTACAGAATAAAGTAGCTGTGCTTCATCATGGGGAGACTGGCTCTCAGGGCGATGATCCCTTTGCTGACAGCTGTTTTATCCTGTACCGCATCGCCCATGGATACAGATTTTCCCTCTTTCATGATTTTTTCCCATTTATCGAAGGTTTTCTGCTGAACCTCCAGGGCTGTCCAGGCATCCTGAAAGCGGGGAAGGGCCTGATTGTAGAGGGACGCATACTGTTCCAGGGCCAGGGCTCCGTTGATTTTCAGAGCATCCAGCCGGGCCTGCTGCCATTTTTCTGTATAGAGGTCAATTTTATCAACCGGCAGAGGCTGTACTCTGAACTGACCGGAAGGGTTGGTTTCGTAGATCTTTCCCGGCATGATGTTCGAGTTTCTGTCGCTGGTTGTACAGGAGACTTCTCCCTCTCGGCAGCTGACCAGAATGGAAGTGTCCGGAGACTGGGTGACAGTGAAGGTTGTCCCTCTGATTCCCATAACCGAGGTTTCTGTCTTAATGTTGAAATTATTGCCCTGGATCAGTGCGGCTGCCCTTGTCTGTACGGCTCCCCGGTGGAGAGTGGCCGATGTTTCCGCTTTTCCCGACTGTACGGCATGTTCCAGAAAAAGAGTCGTATTTTCCAACACTTTCATGCTCAGCTGTGAGGATACAGGAGATTCTATGCTGAGTTCCAGGTAGCCGTCGGGACCTGTATGGATAATGTCGTAGCTCTCCAGCTCCGTACCGTAGTCGATATCCCATTCATCCAGAAATTCACCGTCTCTGGAAATACTGATTTCACCGTCCAGATCAACAATCACAGCGGTAATATCCGCTGCAACCGGGGATGCAGCCAGTACAAGAATAACCAAGAAACTCCATGCAATTTTCATTATCCTCTCCCTTGCGACACCCTTCTACTATAGCTCCGGTTTGCCTTATTTTCAATTAAACCGGTTCGGTTGCCCTTGAAAGTTGCCTTCCTTAAACAGGTCTTCCTGTTCTCCTGCCTGTCCGCTGATTACACAGGGCGCATAAAAAACCGCTTCCCCTGGGAAGCGGTCTCTTAAAATCTTAAGTCACGGCCTGTTATTCTGCTGTAGCAGAAGACTGAAGGGGATCGTCAGCCAGGCTCTGTTCCAGCATTCTGAGGGCTTCGTCTGCCTTGAACTCGGCAAAAGCGGCATCTTCATTTCTGGAGAAAATACCCGCCACATCCTCAGCCATATTGGATTTGGGGTAGGAAACCATGGCAAACCAGTTGCCATCTTCAGCTGGATAGACTTTTTCGGTTGTAGCTCCTCTAAGCTCCACATCGGCGACCTGTTTGGTGACAGACTCAACAAAATTGATGGTCTGTGTATTACCCTCGGCTCCCGCTTCCTGTGCGTAATCAGTCATCATGGACTGTACTCTTGTACTGACCTGAAGGGCTACATCTTTTCTGGCACGGGCAATGGCTGTGTCTCTGGAGAGACTGTCTGATGACATTTTGGCCATTCCCAGACCGTAGATTACCTCTTCTGCTACAGGAGGATTGAGAAACCACTCTGGAAGATCTCTTCTTTGCTTGACTTTCTCTCCGCCTCCGGAAGCACAACCTGCCAGAAGGACCAGTGCCATCAGGGCGCTTATAATGACTGCATTCTTTTTCATGTTTTAACTCCTAATCCTGCCGCATCTCTTGATTCGTATTTGAAAAACGGCATGCTATAAATATTACAACACACAAAGGGTGCAATAATATCCAGTACAAGTATAAATTTCTTTATTTCATATATCCATGAAAAGTGGATTTATTTTTTACTTTTAACCCCTCTTTTTTTGACAGTCGTTCATTATTAAGATAAAATCAAGGTCAAAGCCCTGTAATAATCTTCCCTGGAGGGTTTGTCATGAAACAGACTTTTTTCCTGATTATATATAGTTTTCTTCTCTCTGCGGCCCTCTTCGCCGCCCCGCCGGACTGGGTCAGGAGCTACGGCACCGTCAGTCCCTACGGGGATAAGGAGTATCTCACCGGTTTTTCCATGGTGGCCAGAGATGAAAGGGATGCCAGAGACGCCGCCATTGACAAATCCCTGACGGATCTGTCCAAAAAAATAAAAATCAGAATTGAGTCCGAGCAGGTTCTGGCAGAGGTTCAGGCGGACGACCGCTACAGCTCGGCGGTTTCATCGGTAACCCGGTCTACAGTCAATGCTACTGTCAGCGATGCGGATTATCTGTTCTATGAAGACAGGAATAATCTCTACTGCCTCTCCTATGTGACTGTCAGAGGCTTACAGCAGACTTATACGGATGAGGCATCAGCGTACTGGAACAATCTGTACAGGGCCTACCGGGACGCCCGCAGCCTGGTGGAGGACGGACAAAGTGACAGAGCCCTGGATGCGCTTTATGGTAACCTGAAGGCCTTTCCGGAGATTTTTGAACTCTGGACTCTCTACAGGGCGGTTGCCCCCGGGTCTCCGGACAGCTCTTTCTTTGCGGTCCTGGAATCTGTGGATTCAATGGATGATTTTATAGGTTTTGAGTCCTCCTATAACTCCCTGATGGATGAAATCACCTCCAGGGACGCATCGGGACTGGAGGAGGGACTTTCAAAAATGGCGGGCATGATGTCCCGGCAGGGAGTCCCCGGAGGAAGGATCAAAGTCAGTCCCTTTCTGTTTGAGTCGACCTCTTTTTCCAGTGAGTTCGGCCGGTATACGGCAGACCTGCTGGAGCCGGTTCTTGTGGACAGACTCGACAGGGGAAGCGAAGAAATCATCTTCAAGGGCCAGTACTGGGATGAGGGTTCCAGAATCAGGCTGATTCTGATTGCCGTGAACAGGGAAGGGGAAAAACTGGGCAAGGCGGATGTTCTTATTCCCTCATCCGCCAGAGGGAACCGGGACCTGAAGCCCCAGAATTTTGATCAGGCCATGATTGCCATGAAGGAATTCGCAGAAGGGGCTCTCAGTGACGGCGGGATAAATGTGGATGTCTGGACCAATAAAGGGGCCGACGAGGATGCCCTTGTTTTTTCCGAAGGGGACGTTCTGCAGCTCTATTTCAGGGTGAATCAGCCCTCTTTTCTGCAGATTACCTACTGTCTGGCCACAGGAGAGAAGGTTCTTCTGGAGCCGTCTTTCTACATCGGGCTGGATATGGTGAACAGAGCCGTACCCCTGCCCTATGAATTTGAAGTGCAGGCTCCCTTTGGCGTGGAACAGCTGATTGTTACAGCCTTTTCCGTAGAACCGCCGAAGGCGATTACCATACCGGCTACAATAGACGGTGAGAGCTATGAGGTATTTCAGTCTGTCAGTGATGTGGTCATGAGTTCCAGAGGACTGAGGAAGAAAAAATCAGATCCTGATGAGGTGCGGGTAGGGGAAGCCATACTCAATATGACCATGCTCCCCCGGTAAGCTCTTGTGTCAGTTTCATTGTACAAGAAATTTTTTAAGGCCTTCAAAATCCTCTGAGGGCAGATCCAGCTCAAAGGCTCTCTGCCCCACATTTTCGGGGTAATGGGCATCGGAACCAGTTATTTCGAAATACCGTCCGCCGTTCAGGTCACAGGGGCGGTGCATGACCTCCACCGCATCCCAGTCTCCGTCGGGAAGAAAGCCCAACTGGCTTTTGACACTAAAGGCCGCCCGGTCAATATGGGCCGGAATAAAGAGGCCTTTCCGCTCATGAACCAGAAGGGCCAGTTCGTCCATTTAAAACTCAACGGCCCCCCCTGCCAGATGTTTCTCCAGTTCTCCCAGGATATTCTCATCTTCATCCACAATAATCTGATCTCCCATTCTGTCGGGGTTGTTGGGGATGGTCTGGAGGTTTTCGTAGATTTCATATCCGAAACGGACGGCGGTTTTAAGGTCGCCGAAGAGGCACAGGAGATGGGCTTCTTCCCGGCCTGTCACCTCCATGCCGTATACCGGTACGATTCCCGCCCGCCGGCAGCAGACGGCAAAAGCCGGAAGATTGTCTCCGGCATTGTGGTCTGTGAGTGCCAGCATACCGATTCCCCGGGCTGCCGCTTCTTCCACCAGCCGTGCGGGAGACATTTCCAGACTGCCGCAGGGACTGAGACAGGAGTGGTTATGGAGATCTATCAGCATCAGATAAGCTCGTGCACCTTCCAGGAGGCTGTGAACTGGCTGTCCTTTGTTCTGTAGACGGAAATCCCTTCATCCGCAGCCGCTGCCAGCATATCGTCGGGAGCCGGGCGGTTGTTGCAAATCAGAAGAACCGTAATCCCCGCCAGGGAGGCGACGGCTACCGTATTTTTATGAGCCTGAATGGTGATAAGTACCGAATCTTCAGGGGCGTTCCCCATGACATCACTGAGGAGGTCGGATGTGTAGCCGTCAAGAATCTCATTCTCATCCCCTTCTGACACAAGGCATTCATAGTTCAGTTTTCCGGCAAGGTCTTTTACTTTCATTTTATTGACTCCATTGGGATCAGAACCGGTCAGACTGTTCCGGCAGCTCTGTCCCTGTTTTATTCTTCAGGTACTGTTTCAGACTGAGGGGGGTTGGTAAAAATCACGGCGGTCACTGTGGTGCCTTCTCCGGGGGTGGATTCGATCTGAAACTCATCGGACACTCTCTTCACATTGGGCAGACCCATTCCGGCGCCGAATCCCAGTGATCTGATCCAGTCGTTGGCTGTGGAGAAGCCTTCGGTCATGGCATCTTCCACATCGGCTATGCCCGGACCCCTGTCCCCGGCAATAATCTTTACCGAATCGGGATGTATGACAAAGGTCATGCCTCCGCCTTCGGAATGGACGACAATATTGATTTCCAGTTCATAGGAGGCCACGGCGATCCGGCGGATGATTTTCCGGTCAATGCCTCTTTTTTTAAGAGCTTTTTTTATTTCCGTGGAGGCCTTGCCCGCATTTTCAAAATCGTAGCGGTGGCAGATGAAGTTCATCTCCTGGGATCCGCTTTCCACAGAGTCCGCTTTGGGAATCATCTCCTCCAGTCGGGTCATTTCCTTGTTCATTTCCAGAAGCAGGTGATTGACGATATCCCGGCTTGTGATGATGCCCACAAGCTCCTTGTTCATATTGAGAACCGGAAAGCGGCCGTAATGGTACTTGTCCATATAGTTGATGGCAAAGGAGAGGGGCATGTCCTCTTCCAGAACAATGACATTCCGGGTCATATGTTTGTGGGCGTCATCCTCGATGAGCCCCTCATCCATAGTGTTGAGAACATCTTCCATGCTGACAATACCGCAGAGCCGGGAACCCTCTGTGATGGGGACCCCCGTGATCCGCTCTTCTTTCATGATTTTCTGAATTTCTCTCATGGAGCACTGTTTGCAGGCTGTTCTGACATTGCGGGTCATAACATTCTTGATCTTCAGGCGGAATATGAGCTCCAGGATCACTGAAGGGGAATTGTCAGTATTAAAGGGAATACTCTGCATATAATGTCATTCTAATGGAAAACAGGACGAGATCAAAGAGAAAACCGCAGAATAAGGTCTTCAGACCGGGACCCGGGAACTTTTTCCGCTGATCTGGAAGAAAAGGTTCTCTATTTCCAGGCAGATATTCACATTCTGAATGCGGAGGGTTTCGCTGGACTTCAGTTCCACGGGAGTGAAATTCAGTATGCCCTGAATACCGGCGTCCGCCAGCAGATCCCGTGTATGGGAGGCTGCCCCGGCGGGAACGCAGAGGACGGCGACCCTGATTTCATGCTGGGTCACATAGTTCATAAGAACTTCCATGGGATAGATGGGAATCCCGTTCAGTTCGGCCTCCCGGGGATTACTGTCAAAACCGGCGGAGATATTGATCCCCTCCTTATAAAAGGCTTCATGTTTGATCAGGGCTTTCCCCAGGTTTCCGCAGCCGATGACCACAACATCCTGAAGTTCGCTGGTTCCCAGTATGCTGTTCAGGGAATCGATCAGTTCATTGATGTTGTATCCTCCCTTCCTGTTCCCCTGGGTCAGGTTCATTCTGGAGAAATCTTTCCTCACAAGTGTGGGATTTATGCCGATGGCATCCCCCAGATTGGTGGAAAACACCCTTTCCAGCCCTAAAGATTTTAGCTGAATAAGTATCCTTTTGTATTTTATGAGGCGCGTTGTATGGTCATTATTTGCTTTCATTGAGTTTATTGTGACACGAATCACAAGAAATGTAAAGTTAGGGATACCTAACGTATTTTAATCACAAAAAAACACACCTTTTTATTGAATTCTTAACAAAGAATCTCTATAATTGCTAAATCAGTATTTTTATATAGATTGATTAGGGAGGTTCCATGCCTGTAGAAACAGAAGAACTGAAAATGACTGAAGGTCTTCTCAGTTTTATTGAAGAATGGAAGGAAAAACCCGGAAACCTTATTATGGTTCTCCACAGGGTTCAGGAAGAGTACGGCTATATTCCCAGAAACATAGCTTTCGAGCTGGGAAAAATCTTGGACGTACCTCTTGCAAAGATTTACGGTGTTGTGACTTTTTACCACTTTTTCAAACTTGAAAAACCCGGTAAACACAAAGTCTCCGTATGTATGGGTACTGCCTGTTACCTTAAAGGCGGACAGGATCTTATCGATGAACTGGAACAGCTTCTGGGCGTCGGCTGCGGCGGAACGACAGAAGACAAACAGTTCTCTCTTGAAGCGGTTCGCTGCATCGGATGCTGCGGTCTGGCACCTGTACTGACTGTTGGAAATGAAGTTTTCGGAAAACTCACAACAGATATGCTTCCCGAGGTCATTGCTCAATTCAAGTAATGAAGCTTAGAAACTGATGCATTATTCACTGAGTGACATGATTCTGGACCTGGTTCAGAATTCAATAGAAGCTGGTTCCCGACTGATCCGGCTGGATCTTAACAGGGAAAACAATTTTCTGACTGTCCGCCTGACAGACGATGGCTGCGGGATGACAGAAGGAGAGCTTGAAAAAGCGAAGGATCCGTTTTACAGCGACGGAATCAAGCACAAACACCGTAAGGTCGGGCTTGGAATCCCCTTTCTGATACAGACGGTAGAACAGACCGACGGTCTTTTCGATATACATTCTGAGAAGAACAAGGGAACCTCTTTGAACATACGATTCAACCTGGGGCACTATGATACACCCCCCGAGGGAGATTGGCCGGGACTGTTTATGCAGACCCTCTGTTTTGAAGGGGATTACGAACTGATCATTAACAGGATGATCACCGGTGAAAACGGAAGTGAATCGGCCTACACCCTGCAGCGCACAGAGCTTCAGGATGTGCTCGGCGATTTTAATGAATCAGGTGCAATGCTTTTATTACGGGATTATCTGCGATCACAGGAAGAAGATCTTTCGGTTTGAAGAAAGATCGCCGGAGGCTTCAGAGCTCCGGAAGTACATGTGCCTGGGTGAAGAAACTCACTCAGGTCTGATAAAAGGAATTAACTATGGCAAAAATGACCCTTGAAGAACTGCGCAAACTCAGAAACTCCCAGAAGGGAGAGATGGAGCGCAGAGATGTAGAAGGAAAAGAGACTCATATCATCGTGGGAATGGGAACCTGCGGAATCGCAGCCGGAGCCAAGGATGCTCTGGACGGTTTTCTGGATGCTATCAAAGCAAACGACCTGAACGATGTTGTTGTAAAACAGACCGGCTGTATGGGACTTTGCTACAGTGAGCCCACTGTAGAAGTAAAGGTTCCCGGAATGCCTGATATTATTTACGGAAATGTGAATGCCGCTGTGGCCAAGGAAATTGTTGAGAAACACATCATGCACAAACAGATGGTTCAGGATCACATTCAGGATAAGCCCGCCGGCGATATCATCAAATAGGAAAGAGAGGAAAACATGGCAGTAAAGAATTATATACTGGTTTGTGGTGGTACCGCCTGTGAATCCGCAAAGGGAGATGATATCTACAAATCCCTGCTCAAGGAAGCGGAAGCCCAGGGTGTCGCCGATGACGTACAGATTGTAAAAACAGGATGTTTCGGATTCTGTGAAAAAGGACCCATTGTAAAGGTTCTCCCCGAACAGGCATTCTACGTGGAAGTCGTTCCCGAAGATGCCAAAGAGATTATCGCAGAAACCGTTATCAAGGGACGTATTGTAGAGCGCATTCAGTACCAGCCCGAAAAAGGTGCCAAAGGGGAAGCCTTTGACATCGATAATATCGAGTTCTATCAGAAACAGTACAGAATCGTACTGAGAAACTGCGGTCTGATCGATCCCGGTAAAATTGACGAGTATATTGCCAGAGACGGTTATGCCGCCCTGGAAAAATGTCTTTTCGACATGAAACCCGATGACATTATCAATGAGCTGAAGGTTTCCGGTCTCCGCGGACGCGGTGGTGCGGGATTCCCCACCTGGATGAAATGGAATTTCACCAAACAGGTTGAAGCCGATCAGAAATACATCGTCTGTAACGCGGACGAGGGAGACCCCGGTGCCTACATGGACCGTTCCACACTGGAAGGTGATCCCCACTCTGTTATCGAAGCCATGATGATCGCCGGTATCTGTGTGGGTGCCGATTACGGAGCCATCTACATCAGAGCCGAGTATCCCCTGGCCATCGAGAGACTGGAAGTAGCCATGCAGCAGGCCAGAGACTACGGCCTTCTGGGTAAAGATATCCTCGGTTCCGGTTTCAACTTTGATCTGGAAGTCAGACTGGGTGCCGGTGCCTTCGTATGTGGTGAAGAGACCGCTCTCCTCGCTTCTCTGGAAGGGAACCGCGGTATGCCTATTCCCAAACCCCCATTCCCCGCAGTTTCCGGTCTGTTCAAGGAGCCCACAGTTATCAACAATGTGGAAACCTATGCCAACATCCCCGCCATCATCAACAAGGGCGGCGAGTGGTTCTCCAAGATCGGTACCGAAGGGTCCAAGGGTACCAAGGTATTTGCTCTGACCGGTAAGATCAAAAACTCCGGACTCGTAGAAGTTCCCATGGGAACCACTCTGAGAGAGATCGTTTTTGATATCGGTGGAGGCATCTCCAGCGGCAAGAAGTTCAAGGCGGCACAGACCGGTGGACCTTCCGGCGGTATGATCACCGAAGAAAACCTTGACCTTCCCATCGACTTTGACAGCCTCACATCCATCGGTTCCATGATGGGTTCCGGCGGTCTGATCGTTATGGACGAGGACGACTGTATTGTTGACGTTGCCAAGTTCTACCTGGACTTCTCTGTAGAAGAGTCCTGCGGTAAATGTGCCCCCTGTAGAATCGGTACCAAGAAACTCTATGAGTATCTGGACAAGATCAGCAAAGGAAAGGGAGAACTGGATGATCTTCAGAAGATGAAGGACATCGGAGCGGCCATGAAGAAGGCGGCTCTCTGCGGACTGGGACAGACAGCTCCCAACCCCATCCTCTCTTCCATCGACAACTTCTATGAAGAGTACAGACAGCATATCGAAGACGGAAAATGTGCTGCCGGTAAATGTAAAGACCTTGTCCGCTATGAAATCATTGCTGACAAATGTATCGGATGTACCGTTTGTGCAAGAAAGTGTCCTGTAAACTGTATTGAGGGTGAAAGAAAGAAACCTCATATCATCGATCAGGATAAGTGTATCAAGTGCGGAGCCTGTTACGACGGCTGTAAATTCGATGCCATCATTGTATCTTAAGCGATGTCAGAAGGAGATAAATCAGTGGAAACTGTAGAAATAAAGATTAATGGACAGCCCTATGAGGTTGAAAAAGATACTTCCATTCTGAAAGCCGCCAAAAAAGCCGGCGTTAAGATTCCCACTCTCTGTACCCACTCCGATCTGGAGCCCTGGGCAGCCTGTGGTATCTGTGTTGTCAAAGTGGAAGGTTCACCCAAAATGGTCAGAGCCTGTGCAACAACTGTTGTACCCGGCCAGAACTATATTACCCACGACCCCGAACTGCAGAGCGTCAGAAAGACTGTTGTGGAAATGACCCTGGCCAACCACCCTCAGGAGTGTCTGACCTGTGCCAGAAACCAGACCTGTGAACTGCAGCAGGTTGCTGCGGAATTCGGTGTTCGTGAGATTCCCTTCCCCATGGATGTGAAAAGACTTCCCAAGGACGAATCCACCGCCTCTCTGGTTCTGGACCCCACCAAATGTATCCAGTGCGGCCGTTGTGCACAGGTTTGTCAGCAGCTCCAGGATGTATGGGCCCTTGAGTTCCTCCACAGAGGACACGAAACAAGAATTGCCCCCACTGCCGGTGTTATGCTGAACGAAAGCCCCTGTATCAAGTGCGGTCAGTGTTCTGCCCACTGTCCCGTGGGTGCCATCTACGAAAAAGATCAGACCAAAGAGTTCTGTCTGGCCGTGGAAGATGAGAAAAAACATGTTGCTGTTCAGATTGCTCCCGCCGTCCGTGTTGCCCTGGGTGAAGCCTTCGGCATGGAGCCCGGTGCCATCACAACCGGCAAGATCTATACCGCCCTCAGAATGATGGGTGCCGATGCTATATTCGATACCAACTTTGCTGCGGACCTCACCATTATGGAAGAGGGAACCGAGCTGGTTCAGAGAATCACCAAGGGAACCGGGGTTCTGCCCCAGATCACTTCCTGCTGTCCCGCATGGACAGACTACATGGAAAAATACTACCCCGACATGATTCCCCATTTCTCCACTGCCAAGTCACCCATGATGATGCAGGGAGCCATCACCAAAACATACTATGCCGATCAGGCCAAGGTGAAAAAGGAAGATGTCTATTCAGTAGCCATCATGCCCTGTACCGCCAAGAAGTATGAAATTGGAATATATGACAACATGCAGGCTTCCGGTGAGAATGATGAGGATCTGGTTCTCACAACAAGAGAACTGGCCCGTATGATAAAAACCGCCGGTATCGACTTTGTGAACATCCCCGATTCCAAAGCCGACAGCCCCATCGGAGCCTACTCCGGTGCCGGTACCATCTTCGGTGTAACCGGAGGTGTTATGGAAGCTGCCGTCAGAACAGCCTACAAGCTGGTCACAGACGATGAACTGGGTGATGTGAATGTTACTGCCGTCCGCGGTATGGACGGTGTGAAAAAGGGTGCTGTTGACTTCAAGGGTACTGAAGTGAAGGTTGCCGTTGCTCACGGAATGGCCAATGTCAAATCCATTATGGAAGAGATCAGAGAAGCCCGTGAAAAAGGTGGAGATCTTCCCTACCACTTTATCGAAGTCATGGCCTGCCGGGGCGGTTGTATCGCCGGTGGTGGACAGCCCTACGGTACTGAGGACGATATCAGAGACAAGAGAATCGCCGGTATCTATACGGACGATGAAAAATCTGTTGTGAGAAAATCCCACGAAAACCCCGAGATCGTAGCGATCTACAAGGACTTCCTGGGCGAGCCCCTGAGCCACAAGGCCCATGAGCTTCTCCATACAACCTATCAGGAAAGACCCCTTTATCAGAAGTAATATTCTTTTGATCTGCCCTCAGGCAGACTGACTGGAATGAACGGCTCCCGGAAGGGGGCCGTTTTTTTATGGTATATATCAGAGAAAAAATGTATTCTTCTGGTAATGATTTTTCCTGATCCATCAGCCAGACAGATCTCTTTACAGGTTCGTCTGGTCTACAGCTTTATTGCAAGTGCTCTTATATCCATACTCCTTGTGGGAGCTCTGGTTCTGTTCATCTCCATCAGTATCTTCAACAACAGGGAGGAGGAGCACCTGAACAGCATCGCTCTGGAAACTATCAGGGAACTGGATGAGTATTTTCAGTCCGGAGGCAGTTTCCGGGGGCTGAATTATGCCTTGAGCCGTTATGGACTGAGGAACAATGTGGCCCTCCGGCTGGAATACCCGGATGGCGAGCTGGCAGGGGAATCCTATGCCCTTACGGATAATCCGGAACTCTCTCTCAGTTCGAGTACGGCCCTTCCCCTCCTGCCCGTGGTGAGCAGAACACTGGAATTTACGCCTCTGGAAGGATATACACTGACGGTCCTCCGGTTTGACGAATATTTTTTTCACCCCGTCTCCCTGCTGCTGGAAGGGCTCCTTCTCTCTGCGATTGCCGCTGTGGTGGTGGCTGTTTTTATGGGACGCTTCATCGGCAGAAGAATTGCCCGGCCCATTATCAGACTCTCCCGTGTGGCGGTTTCCATCAAGAATCAGAAATGGGATGTGGACTTTCCCGAAACCAACAGCCGGGAGCTTTCCGTTCTGACCGGAAGCCTGGAAAGCATGGGGCAGCAGCTGTCCCAGAGCTTTCATGATCTGGAGGAAGAGAGGGATATTATGAAGCGCTTTCTCCAGGATGCATCCCATCAGCTGCGAACCCCTGTAACGGCTCTCAACACCTTTCTGGAACTGTTGCAGAGTGATCTGCCGGCCATGGCACAGCGGAGAGGGG
>JAQQAM010000129.1 GCA_028532905.1 Spirochaetales bacterium | reverse complement strand
ACCCCACTGTATCATGGATCTCTCTGGTCAGCTTGAGTCTCTCATTGATCATACTCTTTTCCTCCGCAATATTGGCATATTGCTGGAGTTCGCTGTTGGAGGCCGACAGTTTCTGTATGATCTGCTTCTGGTTGGCCAGGTTTTCCCTGTCCTTCAGCAGATAATTATGAGCACTTTTAATAATGATGCTCAGGATGGAGAACATCAGAGTCAGAATAAACAGAGACAGTTTCAGATCATAGGCTCTCTCGGGCATCCTGACCCCCCAGAACACCTCGTTGTGATTGGTGAGAACCACAGACAGCATGATCATTGTGGATAAAAAGACAATTTCCGCCCGGGACAGCAGAAGAACTCCCTCCAGAAGGAGGATGATGATCAGAAAAAACTCAAACCAGATATCCTCGCTGAAGGGTTTGGTCATAATATATTTGCACCCCAGCTGCAGTGTGAAAATCACAAATATAGCCACACCCCGGGATGTCCCTTCTTTGTAGGGGATAAAAAAAGCTGCCGCCGATAGAATAAAGTTTATAAGCAGAAGGGCGAGGAACTGACTATTCCAGGATACGGGGAGTCCGAACTGGCTTTCATTCAGAATAAACAGGAGCAGGATTGCGGCATTACACAGAATGATCATCGGAAATATGGTCCATTTCTGAATGCTTCTGTCAAAGAATATCATTCTGCTGGTCATAGGGAGTATTTAATACCGGATAGCGGATTAAGTCAAATTGAACCTTCCTTTGGGAGGCAGGCCGACATGACCGCCGGGATGAACAAGCTCCCGGGCTACACCTCTGCCGCCACCAGTGTCCCTTTATCCGCTAGTGATTTGTAATACCCCTTCATTTCCAGAAGTTCGCTATGGCTTCCCTGTTCCACAATTTCCCCCTGTTTCATGACATAGATCCGGTCGGCTTTCATAATGGTGGAGAGTCTGTGGGCAATGATAATGGTTGTCCGGTTCCGGCACAGTTCCCATAAGGCATCCTGAATCAGACTCTCCGATTCGTTATCCAGAGCGCTGGTGGCTTCATCCAGGATCAGCAGATCCGGATCTTTTAGAAATACCCGGGCTATGGAAATCCTCTGTTTCTGACCTCCCGACAGAAGAACGCCCCTTTCTCCCACCTCAGTCTCTATTCCCTCGGGAAGGGAGGCAATAAACTCTTCCAGGTTGGCCAGTTTCAGAGCTTCCTTGATCTCCTGTTCTGAGGCATCGGGTTTACCGTAGGAGATATTCTCCCGGATGGTGCCGTCAAAGAGAAAAACATTCTGCTGCACAATACCGATGGTTTTTCTCAGGCTTTCCTGTGTGACCGATCCGAGTTCCTGTCCGTCAATCCGGATCTGTCCTTCATTCACTTCATAAAATCGGGGAATCAGAGCCGCCACCGTACTCTTTCCGGCACCCGATTCTCCGGCCAGAGCAATGGTTTCTCCGGGAGCAATCTCCATATTGATTTTCTTCAGGATCCAATCAGGTGATTTATCGTAACGGAAACTTACATTTTCAAAATGGACGGCAGCTCCTTCCGGGCGGAAGGGAAGGGCATGCCGGCTGTCCTTGATGTCAGGTTCCAGCTCCATGACCTCCAGAAAGCGTTCAAAGGAGGACATCCCCTGCTGCATCTGTTCGGTGAAGTTGATCAGCCTGTCGATGGGAGGGAGGATGACTCCCACATAGAGGATAAACGCCAGAAGGTCCACCAGAGCCAGATCTCCCCGGAAAATGAGAATGGTTCCCCCGGCAATGATGCAGAAATAGTACATCTCCCTTAAGAAATCCATAAAGGAATGAAACCGTGCCATTTTCTGATACATAATCTCTTTGGCCACGCGGAAGCTGGTGTTGGTTTTGTGGAATTTTCTGTTTTCCATCGCTTCATTGGCAAAGGATTTCACTTCTCGTATTCCCTGTACGGAATTCTCCACAGTACTGTTTATATCGGCAATTTCCCGGCGGACCAGGCGGAAGCCTTTGCGCATTCGGGAGCCCATAATAAGTCCCCAGATCAGCATAAAGGGGAGGGGAATCATGGAGATCATGGCCAGGGAGGCATTGAAAACAAACATCACCGTGTAGGCCATTACCAGAATTATGACGGAGATCAGAAGATCTTCCGGTGCATGGTGGGCCACTTCGGCAATCACATTCAGGTCATTGGAAATCCGGCTCATGAGATGTCCGGTTTTGACTCTGTCAAAATAACTGAAGGAGAGCTTCTGTATATGGGCGAAGAGATCCCGTCTCATATCTGCTTCAATCCGGACACCCAGAATATGCCCCCATTTAACCCGGATGTAGGTGAGGAGGGATTTGGCAATATAGATGCCCAGCATAAGAGAAAGGAGCCGGATGATCATGGAGAGATTGCCTGCAGGAAGGTATTCTCCCAGCAGAGCTCTGGTAATAAAAGGAAATATTATGGCCAGAACAGAGGCACTGACGGCACAGAACATGTCGAGTATGAACAGCCCCAGATGGGGTTTGTAGTATGAGATAAATTTTTTAAGCATGAGCCTACTATAGCGGATAGGCCTTTCCTGTTCCAGATGAAAATACAGCAGATCTTGCTGAGACGGATGACGCAGCCCTTAACGATGCCGTTCCGGACAAAAATACCCCGGTTGGGAAAATCGTTCATTATTAATCCCCCTGATTCTGAATCTACTGGTATACTTACAATCAATATGAACTACGATGCTGTTGTTATTGGTGCCGGACTGGGCGGTCTTTGTGCGGCTTTCGAATTATCCCGGAATGGTGTGAAGACCCTGCTGCTGGAACAGCACAATCTGCCCGGCGGGTACGCCAGCAGTTTTGTCCGCGGCCGGTTTGAGTTTGAACCCTCCCTGCACGAGATTCCCGATCCCGAAAGTACGGAAACCATAAAGAGCGTCATACACTACCTGACAGAAGATGCCGCTCTTAATATCGATTTTCTGGAAGTTCCCGAGGCCTACAGGGTGATTCTGACAGACAGTTCTCTGGATGTAAGGGTTCCCTTCGGCTGGGATTCTCTGACCGATGTTATAGAAAAAGAGGTTCCGGGAACCAGAGGAGTTCTCCAGGAGTACCGGGATCTCTGCATTCAGGTGCAGCAGGCCTTCGCCTATCTGAATACAGATCAGGATAATCTCAGTTACCTGAAACTCCTGAAGGAACACGGGAACTTTCTGCGGACAGGCTCCTGTTCGGCGGATACAGTTTCTGATGTCATGGGTATCCCCCATAGAGCCAGGGACATCCTGTATCCCTACTGGTGCTATCTGGGTGTTCCCATGAACCGGGTTTCCTTTTCTTTATGGGCTTCCATGCTCAACTCCTATATCAGCAGCCCGGCAGCCGTTCCCAGACTCCGCTCCCATGAAATAGCAACAGCCTTTATACAAGCCATAGAAAAGGCCGGAGGAGAGGTCCGGCTGAACTGCCGGGTTGATAAGGTCTTGACGGATAAAGCTGCGGTCCGGGGCGTCAGGCTGGCAACGGGTGAAGAGATTGATTGTTCTCATCTGGTCAGCAACGCCTCACCCACTTCAGTGTATACATCTCTGGTTCATCCCGCCAAGGCTGTTCCCCCCAGTGCCTTTCGAAATATAAACAGCCGCAGACACGGGTTCGGTCTGGCCGTGGTCTATCTGGGACTGGATATAGATTACAGGGAACTGGGCCTTGAGGATTACAGCTATTTTATTGCCCCCCATATGGATACGGAGACACTCTACAGGGCGGCAGGAGATTACAGCTCTCCCGCTCCGATGCAGGCTTCTGTCTGTCTGAATGCGGCTGTTCCTGATTGTTCCCCTCCCGGCACCTGTATTCTCTCCCTGACGGCAGGACAGACCAACGGGGTCTGGAATAAGGTGAAGCCCGGGGATTATTTTGAGGCCAAACAGACCTTCGCCCGGATATTGATAGACCAGTTTGAACAGGCCACCGGAGTTGATCTGAAAAATCATATTGAGGAGATCGAAATAGCCACTCCCCAGACCCATGCCCGGTATACGGGAAGCTGGAACGGATTGGTATACGGTTATGAACCCGAACCCTGGGACGGAATCATCCCCAGAGTGCTGGGAATGGAGAAGGAGACTTATCTCCGGGGGCTTGATTTCTGCGGAGGATTTTCCTACAGAGCCCACGGGTACAGCAGTTCCATCCTGTCGGGTAAAGCGGCGGCAGAA
>JAQQAM010000128.1 GCA_028532905.1 Spirochaetales bacterium | reverse complement strand
AGTCCTTCAAATCCCAGGGTATTCCTCAGAACTTCCGTAATAATTTTACGGGAGAGGGAGGCAGGCAGACCGCTTCCGTCCATGGCGGGGACATTCATATGAGCCACAGTTATGGCCGGGAGTCCTGCTTCAATTCCCTTGATAAAGGGGATGAGCTCTCTGTGTTCCAGCTGATCATAACTGTAGGGGAGAAGGGGCATTTCATGATGGGAGTCTGCTGCTGTATCCCCGTGGCCGGGAAAGTGCTTCAGGCT
This sequence comes from Spirochaetales bacterium, assembly GCA_028532905.1. Classification (GTDB taxonomy): domain Bacteria; phylum Spirochaetota; class Spirochaetia; order DSM-2461; family DSM-2461; genus Oceanispirochaeta. The sequence goes on along the minus strand of JAQQAM010000128.1, from coordinate 45,866 downwards.
GGGAATCATACCGGCATCCAGACTGATTCGGGCCGCTGCGAGAACAGCCTCGCTCACCTGCCGGGGATTGTCCCCAAAGCTTCTGGGACCCACAATGGGATTCAGAGGATTGCTGTTGATATCGGCAACGGGAGCCAGATTCATGTTGAACCCCAGTTGTTTCAGATGAGAGGCCATGATCCGGTAGGCCTGTTCCAGATATTGTATTCCCGCTGCGGAGCAGGCCATGGCTCCCGGGTAGTGGTTCATATCGCCGTGGAGGCGGCTGACAATCCCCCCCTCCTGGTCTATGGTCATAAAGGGTTCAAAACCGTTGTGCTCCAGGGTCTTCAGGCGCATTTCACTGTTCAGTTCGGCCAGCTGGGGCAAGGTGTCCACGTTTCTGGAAAATATGATCCAGTTGCCGATAAGGAGTTCTTCGGTACAGAAACGGGCATGTTCAGAGTAGTCCAGTCCCTGAAATCCGCACACAAGCATCTTACCCGCTTTTTTCAACAGTTCTTTCTTCATATCATTCTCCCGGACTCTATTTTTAAACTCTTTCATCCTTATTGTCTATGAATTTGATCATTGAGTCAGGGATTATTATATTTGTAATGTGCATAAATACAGCGACGCTCTATCGAGTATAAGTAATAAGGCCTCTTTGTTTGAGACAGATCAGGAAATGGACGGATTTCTGAAGGAGGCCATTTCACCCCTGATGGAACAGTCAGGAGCTTCTCTGGGGGCCATTTTCGGATATGATGAATCCACCAGAGAACTGGTTCTCCGGGCAGGATATGACAGTGGTGACTACTGGGACAGTATGCGCTGCGGCAAAAATAAAATGCCCCTGCGCTTTGCTCTGGATGACAGTGAACTGGGACGGGCCTTCCGGGATGATTCGGTCAGAATCATCTCCTATAAAGAGGAGGACAAGAGTCCCTTCCGCACAAAGATACTGATCCCGGTTGTCAGGGGACCCGAGAAGCTGGGGGTTCTGATGCTGGCTCACCAGTCTCCCGGCGCCTTCAGCAGGGAAGACACGGCGGACCTGAGAAAAGCCGCCTCACTTTTAGGGGATATGCTGGCAGAAGCCACAGCCTTTATCGTACCGGCGGAAAAGGGTGCTTCTGTACCAGTGCCCCGTTCCCGGGTCATCCGGGGACTGAAGGCCTCTGCGGGAATTGCCCAGGGAACGGCGCTGCCCGTCTGGTCGGATATTGACAGTGTGGCCGATACAATCGCCTCCTCCGGATCTGTAGACGGGGAGATGGAGCTCTTTGAGAAAGCCCTTGAACTCTCCTCTTCCCAGCTGGAAAAAATACAGAAAAGCACCTCTTTTACTGATACCGAGATGATCTCTCTGATCTTCACAGCCCAGCTGTATATGCTGAAAGACAACAGCTTTCTTGAAAAAATGCGGAAAGGGATCAGAGACGGGCGCAGTGCGGCTGCATCTGTCAGGGAGGTGATTCAGTCCTATGCCGACCGGTTTGCTTCCATGAGCGAAGCCAGGCTGGCCGAAAAGGCTCAGGATGTGAGAGATCTGGGATACCGCATCCTGTCCAACATGGCCAGGCCTGACAAGGCCGGATTCAGCTATAACGACAAGATTGTTCTGTCCAGGCACATCTATCCTTCCGATCTTTTCCGTCTGGCCGTGGAGGGAGTGGCCGGGGTGGTTCTCAGAGGAGCCGGTGTTACGGCGCATATCTCCATTCTGGCCCGGTCTCTGTCCGTACCTGTTCTGATTACCGATGACAAATCCCTTCTGAATGTTCCCGAAGGGCTTCCTCTTCTTCTGGATGCCACCAGCGGAAAACTATATATCCGCCCGGATGATAAAATCAGAGCCGCTATTCTGGACAAGGAAAAACGGAAGCTCCGGACACAGGGCTCCTATATCCTGAAAGGGCATTTATCAGACGGGGAACCCGTATCTGTCCATGCCAATATCAATATCCTCAAAGATGCTGAGGATGCCAAGAGAGAGGGAGCCGAGGGAATCGGTCTGTACCGGAGCGAGTTCCCTTTTATTCTGAAGAATGATTTTCTTTCCGAGGAGCAGCAGTACAGGCTCTACCGCTCCATTGTTGAGAGCCAGAGCGGCAAACCCGTCACCCTGCGGACAGCCGATATCGGCGGAGACAAGCTCCTGCAAGGGCGCAGCGAGGCCGAGAGCAATCCCTTTCTGGGGGTACGGGGCATCCGGTTTTCTCTGGCCAACCGGGAAATGTTCCATGATCAGCTCAGAGCCATGCTCCGGGCCGGGGCAGGTGCGGATCTGGGCATTATGTTTCCCATGGTTTCCGGAGTGGAAGAGCTGCTCCAGGCCCGGGAGGAACTGGAATTCTGTATGAAGCAGCTGGAAGAGCGGGGAGACCCTTTTAACGCCCGTCCCCGGGTGGGCGCCATGGTGGAACTCCCCTCTGCGGCGATGGCCGCCGGGGAACTGGCGGAGTACAGCGATTTCCTTTCTATCGGTTCCAACGACCTGACCATGTACCTTCTGGCCGTGGACAGAACCAATGAGAATCTCAGTCATCTCTACAGAAGTCATCATCCCACAGTTCTGAAGGTTCTGGCCTCCATAATGGAAGAAGCCGGTGACAAGGCGGATCAGATTTCCGTCTGCGGTGATATTGCATCGGATCCCCTGCTGGTACCCGTTCTTGTGGGGATGGGGATACGGAAGCTCAGTGTGGCTCCCTCCAGAGTGGATGCCGTCAAGCAGAGGCTGATGCAGTTTTCTCTGAACGAGGTAGAGGATATCAGCCGGGAAATTCTATCCATCAAACGTCTGGATGAGATGGACCGGTATATGAAATCCCTGCAGGAACGATACCCCCTGGCCTGATTTGACGAAAATCCGTACAAAGGTGAAGCATGAATAGGAAAGAGATCCCTGATCCGGGACAATACGATATTATCCCTCCGGATATGAACTACCGCTATTTTGAAAATCCAGGAAACCGGACACCCCGGTTTAAAGACAGGGAGTTCTCTCTGGTAAATGCCTGGTGGTTTGCAGAATGTGCCTTTCTGGCCTACTGCCACCCCGGGTTTGCCCGGATGGCCTTTCAGCTGGCAGGTTTTGATCATTTCAGATTCTTTCAGGGGAAAGGGACTGAATGCATGGTCAGCTGGAACCGGAAAGCCGTGATTGTCTCCTTCCGGGGAACCGAACTGAAAAGCTCATCGGTTCTTCATGAGATCCGGACGGATCTGAATACCCTGCCTGTTGATTTTGACAGGGGAGGGAAGGTGCATAAGGGCTTTCTCAAGGGACTGGAGGAAGTCTGGAGCGGAGAGGACGGGCTGGAGCAGTTTCTAATCACTCTGCAGAGTGAGAAAAGAAAAAGACCCCTGTGGATCTGCGGACACAGTCTGGGAGGCGCTCTGGCTACCCTCTGTTTTGCCCGGATTCCCCATGCGGCGGGACTCTATGTGTATGGTGCCCCCCGGGTGGGAGATCAGGATTTTGTTGATTTGATTCAGGACCGGCCGGTGTGGCGGGTGGAGCACGGGCGTGATCCTGTGCCCATGGTGCCCCCTGATCTGCCGTCTCTGGATTTCAACTTCAAAGACCCCGGACAGCTTGTCTTTATTTCCCGGAAAGGGGAGGTTCTGATGGAGCGTCCCGTTTTCAGTCTGGAAGAGCAGAAAAGCAGAATGCTTCAGACAAAAGAGGAGCGGACTGCCCGGGAAAAGGAACTCAGTGAACTCTGGACCGATCTGTTTGATAAAAACAAATCCAGAAAGCTTCTCAGCCGGATCGATGACCATCTGCAGATGAGCCTGGAGGAATGGAAGACTCATCTGAACGAGCTTCATGAGGGAATGGGGCTGATAGCCGATGACCATCAGCCCGTGTTTTATGCCAGCAAGCTCTGGAACGCCCTGGCCGATTCCTGAGCTGTCTCTGCCCGGCAGAATCCGGACAGGGGGTGGAACCTGTTCCGGATAAGGCTTATTTCAGATAGGAGAGCCATTTGCCCTGCTGACTGATCATCCTGTCTGTCAGGTCTTTCAGGGGGAGGGCCTTGTTCACCACCGGGTTGGCCAGAAGAGCCTGTACAACGTAGTCTTTTCTACCCGTCAGTATGGCTTCTGCCGTCAGATCATAGGTGCCGGTATAGTTTCTCAGCAGGGCGCTGAATCCCTTGGGAAGTTCTCCCAGTACATTGCCCTTGACTCCATCTGCATGAACCGTTCCGGGAACCTCAACGGCAATCCAGGAGGGCAGGTCTGCGATCAGTCCGTCATTGGGTACATTCACAGCCGCTTCCAGGGCTCCGCTGTCTGTACTGATACCCTCCATAATGGCCACGATCCTCTCTTTCACTTCCAGGTGGATTTCTGGGTCCGCCATTTCTCCCAGCATCAGCTTGTAGAAGTCATAGAAATCCAAAATGCCTCTGTGGTCGGCCACTTCCCAGGCCCAGCTCAGATATTCTCCGAAGTGGCTGTCTCCGGTGATGGGCAGCAGACCGTAGGTCTCCATAATAAACTGAAACAGCTTCCGGTCGGCCCAGGAGTAGGCGCTTCTCTCTATTCCCAGATCATGACGGCCGGTGGCTCCCTCTGTATGAATCATTTCTCCGGTCCTGTTGTAATAGTCCAGCATATCGCTGTATCCCGGTTCGGATTCGAAGAAAACAGGAGCCTTCTCCATTATTTCGGGGTACAGGTCCCGTCCGGTGTTCCTGTCCTTTGCCTTGAGGAGGCAGCTGAAATGGTTCAGTCCTCCGGATGTGAGGTCCATATCCTCAAAGGGCATGTCCAGAATCGCAGGAAGGTAGCGTTCCAGAGAGGCTATTTCATGGCACAGACCGGTGAATCTGATTCCCGGATAGGCTCTGTGGACCGTCGTGGTAATGGCTGTCATGGGGTTGGAGTAGCAGAAAATATGGGCTTCGGGACAGATTTCCACCGCATCGCCGCAGATCTCCAGAATAGGGGGGATGATTCTCAGAGCATGGAAGACTCCTCCGGCTCCGCCGTTTTCGCCGTACACCTGGCTGATACCGTACTGGAGAGGGGTTTTCCAGTCCTCATCCCAGAGTTTGAAACGGTCCCCCACCTCAATGGAGATGATGATAAAGTCGGCTCCTTTCAAGGCCTCCTTCCGCCTGGTTGTGCTTGTTACGGTAAAATCCAGGTTCTCCTTGCTGATAAAAGCCTGGGCGGTCTCATCCACCTTCTTAAGAGCCTCTCCGTTAATATCCAGCAGAGTTATTTCTGATCCTTTCAGGATTGTGCTGGTGAAAATATCTCCCAGTGTTCCCAGACCGAACTGGGCGCTTCCGGCACCGATTAAAACAATCTTTTTATTCATTCTTTGCTCCTTGTCACTTATTTTTCTTCCGGTGCAGATTCTGCCCGGAGGGTTTTGTCATTCTGTTGCCTGAAAAGCATATTAAGGGACCCGGCTCACCCGGATCAATCATTATGGGGCACAAAGGTATCAAAAGATTGAAAATATATGAAAAATATTATGAAAATATTTTCACCTTCCATTGACTTTGCCCTCTGCCGACGCCTAATCTGAGGGTATGGGACGCATCAATCTGAAAGATATTGCCAGACTGGCGGAGGTCAGCATCACCACTGTGAGCCGGGTGATCAATGAACCCGAACAGGTCAATGCGGTTACCAGGGACAGGGTATACCGGGTCATGCGGGAGCTGGATTATCAGCCGGGATTCCCCGCCGTGATCAGAAAGGATAAGCCCCGGATTCTGGCTATGGTGACACCTGTTATGGACAGTGAGTTTATATCGGACCTGATTGTCTGTCTGGAAAAGGAACTCCATCTCCACAACATCTATCTGCTTCTGGTCCATACCGACGGGGCAGACAGTCTTTCTCTTTTTCTGAGCCGCAGCAACAGCTGGGTCGGCATGGCCGATATGGCTGTGATCGTTACAATGGAGATTGATGAGAGGGCCCACGCCTATCTGTCTGAACGAGGCCTCCCCTTCGCGGCAGTCCATTCCCGCTGCCGCCATACGTTTTCTGTTATGAATAACAACTATCTGGGAGGCTATGACGCGGCAGCCTATCTGTGGAGCAGGGGCTACAGAAAACCCGCAGTGGTCCGCTGGAATGAGGGGACCGTCAGTTTTCAGGATGACCGTCTGGCCGGGTTTTACAGAAAAATGGAGGAGCTGGGAGTCCCCCGGGAGGCTATTCCTGAAGAAGAAAGCAAACTCTCCATCGCCGGCGGGGAGGGGGCTACCCGGCGTCTTTTAAAAGACCACCCTTGTGATGTGCTGTTTTACACGTCCGATACCATGGCCATAGGGGGTATTGAATACTGTCACAAACAGAATATAAAGATTCCCGAAGATCTGGCTGTTATGGGTTTTGATGATATCCGAATGGCCGGGTCTCTCAATCTGACCACCATGAAGCAGTTTATACCGGCCAAGGCCAGAGCTGTTGCGGATTATCTGATCAACAGAAGCGGGGGTCATCCCCCATCCGAGTTCCCCGAAGAAATAACCATTACGCCGGTGCTGGTGGAGCGGCAGACAACCTGATCCTCCGGCCTTCAGAATCCTCAGACGGCATCCAGTATTCTGACAGTCCCCTCTTTGCCGTCCAGCTCAATTTCTGTTCCGTCCTCCAGAAAATCACAGGCTGAACTGATATTGGTCACCAGAGGCAGCCCGTATTCTCTGGCTATTACCGATCCGTGGGAGAGGGCGCTGCCTATTTCTGTTATCATTCCTCCCGCTATGCTGTAGAAGGGAGTCCAGCCGATATCCGTGAGAGGGGCTACCATGATTTCTCCCTGTTCCAGCAGACCGGCATCGGCGGCGGTCCGGACAATCCTCACACGCCCTCTGATGCGGCCCACACTGACAGGAGTCCCCTGGATGGTCTTCGCCGGATCGTAATCCTCTTTTTCTGTTCTTTCAGGAACAGTACCCCGCCATAATTCGGGAAACTCCGCCTGTGCCTGTTCACCCAGAAGCCTGCGCCTGATACCCGCTTTTCTCACCAGATCCTGCCTGCCCCCTTCCGCCAGAGCGGACAGCTCGCTTCGGGTCAGGAAATAGACAAGATCCGCCTCAGGCAGAAGGTCCCGGCTGACCATGAGAGCCGCTATTCTTCTGAGTTCCTTCTTAAAGAAAAACTGAATACGGATACTCAGAGATTTGGAGAGTTCCCTCTCTCTCACCGCCCTACGGCTTTTATTCAGAGCCCAGGCCACAGAGTTCCGGGCCGGTCCTTTTGGAAAGCCCTTCAGGAAATTATCCAGAGGGAAGGGGGGCGGTTCAGGCTTCTCCAGTCCTTTCTCTCTTATCTTCAGCATCTCCTTCAGGTTCCCTATAATCGGTTCCTGATCTTCTTCCCAGGCCAGGGAGCGGAACTCCGCTTCCCGTATACAGCGGTGTCCGTGTCTTTCCATAAAGGCCCGGTACAGTTCACCCTCTGTTCCCGGGGAGGATGACAGTTCTTCCAGAGCCGCTCTGTTATCAGCGGATTGAAAGGTTTTCAGCAGGTCCGGATTCTTAAAGATCTCCTCACTGATCCGCTCCAGTTGGGCAACGGCTTTGGCGCTTTCCACCCCGTCCACCCGGCTCAGAAGATGAGACAGCAGGGAATCGTTCACCTCCAGTTCCGGATTGCTCCTTTCAAGGATATTGGTCAGCAGGGAATTGGCAAAACCCGAATGGCCGCTGACCAGCATATGGAGGGCATATCCCCTGTCCATAAGGGGAAGTTTGGCTGTCCATTCCTTTAGGGCTGATACGGGATCATCGCTGCCGCTGAAGTGAATGGAGTCTTTCAGTTTGATCAGTTTTTTCAGGTATCCTTTGTGCCGGCCCATTGTTGAGAAATAACGGAGGGCATTGATTATTTTAATCACTCCCGGAGCCTCCGGATGGGGGAGGGGATCATCAATGGTTTTTCCCAGAATATTCATCTCTATATTCTCTTTGCCTGCCCCGGCTATCCGGCCGGCCATCCCGTAGATGGATGTGAAGTTGAACAGCAGATGATTGGAGAAGGATACCACAAAGGGCCTGTCCCTGTTTCCCTTGTGAATTCCGCCGCAGGAACTGTAGAGAACCCGCATGGCATGCTCGATGGCCGGGGCAAAACAGTCCCTTGTCAAAGGGGTCACGGCCCCGGGAATCATTTCGCCGATATTGCAGCGGGTGAAAATCTCATCCTCCGACCGGACGGTGTAGTCAAACTCATCAGCAGCGGGCAGTTTTTCTGTTGTAATGGGCCGGGCCTGAAGCCAATACAACCTGCCTTCCCCATCAATGCACCATTCCAGGTCCTGGGGACATCCCTCTGCTGCAGCAAACCGGGAGGCCTCTGTGAAGAGGGCTGCCATCTCCCTTTCTCCGGGGAGGGCCTGGTTCTCCGGGTTCTCAATCTCCTCTACTGTCCCCTTCCGGTTCAGACTGATTCTGGCTGCCGCCTTCCTGCCGCTTACCAGATTTTCCCCTGCTCCCTCTACCGTTTCCACAATCATCCTGTCTCCTGATGGATCAAGGGGATCATCCGTAAAGACAACACCCGCAAAGACAGGATTTATCATTTTCTGCACAACCACATTCATAACAGCCCCGGGAGTCTCTGAATTTCTGTAGGCGGAGGCACGGGTACTGTAGAGGGAGGCTGTGCAGCTCTCAACTCCCTCTGCCAGTTTTTCAGGAGAATCTATTCCAAGAACCGACTCATACTGCCCGGCGGCAGAGCTGTTTTCACCGTCTTCATCGCCGGCGGAGGAACGGGCCGCCACTGAGGGACAGTCCAGGGTCTCCCAGGCTTTCCGGATAAGAGCCCGATCCATTTTTTCAGAGGTTCCGGTGAGAACACAGGCAGGCGGTATGGTAAGGGATGCCTGTGTCAGCTTGTACAGGTTTGCGGCTTTGCCGCCGGCATTGAGGCATTCTTTATCGTTTATCAGGAGCAGGCGGGGTGAATCATTCATAACAGGCGGTCAATCCTTTTAAAAACCGGGCAGAGCCGGTATTAGGGGCATCCCGGCTCTGTCCGTATGGAAAAAGCGATAAGGCTTTCTGTATTTCATGAAAACATCAAAAATAAGAAACTGTTCACATTCTAACACCTTTGCAACACGGAGGTAAAGGATTTCTGTCACTCTCCTGACCCGGCTCCCCCTGTACTTGATCCGCCTGTTTCCTGTTAAACGCAGGTACAGAGTAAAGGATGATTCTCTCTTACAGGCTGTACCCGGGTGTTGACCTGTTCCTTCTTTCCGGTTGAAATAGGCGTATGAAAAATACTCCGACTCCTGCTGACTACAGGGAATGCCGGCTCTGCGGAAGGAACTGCGGTACCGACCGGACAAGAGCAGAGGCCCGCTGCGGCGCATCTCACAGGATCTCTCTGGCCTGGGCCGGACTCCATTTCGGCGAAGAACCGCCTCTTGTGGGAACAGGAGGCAGCGGAACTCTTTTTTTCAGCGGATGTACCCTGGGGTGTCCCTTCTGCCAGAACTATCAGATCAGCCGGGAAGGCATGGGACGGGAAATGGATGATGAGGAGTTCCTGTCTGTTGCCCGGAGACTGAAGGCCGCGGGAGCTGAGAACCTGAATCTTGTGACCCCTTCCCATTTTATCCCGACCCTGAGCCGTCTGCTGCCACAGCTCAGGGAAGATGATTTTCCCATTGTCTGGAACTCATCGGGGCAGGAGACCCGGGAGGCACTCAAACAGGTGTTCCCCCATGTGGATATATTCCTTCCTGATCTGAAAACTCTGGATTCCCGGGTGGCTGGCGAGTATTATCTCTTCAGGAAGTACCCCGGTATTGCCGAGCCGGCCCTGCGGGAGATGGCGGAGCACCGGCCTCTGGTTCTTGATCATGAGGGAGTGCTTAAAAAGGGGGTTCTCATAAGGCATCTGATACTGCCGGGAGAACTGGATTCCACAGAACAGGTTCTCAAGTGGTTCAGTACCGTAATGAAAGGGAAGGCCATGCTTTCCCTGATGAGCCAGTATACACCGGTTGTGAGCGCCGCTTATCCCGACCCCAGACCCGGCCGCTATCTGTCCGAGTCAGAATATGACAGGGTTCTGGATATGCTGCACCGCTATGATCTGGAGGACGGTTTTATTCAGGAATGGATTACAGGCAGCGACTGGCTGCCTGATTTCAACAGGATTAATCCCTTTTCATCCGAACTGTCCCGGGTCCTCTGGCACTGGCGTGACGGATTCGTTGACGGTTCAGTTCCGGATCAGGAGTCATCCTGAGGGAAGGCTTTCTAAAGGGTTTCTTTTATTCGGGACCGATGACGGTACCCGTAAAATCACCGTCATAGAAGATCTCCTTCAGGTTTTCCAGATTGCGGCCGTCGGCGGCTATCACCTTCAGCTTAAGCTCTCTGGCTTTCTTTGTGGCCACAGGGTCAAAGGGAGTGTTTTTTCCGGGAGTCCAGGTCTCTCCGCACATGGTCTGGTAATCCCCCCAGCTCAGGCTGTCCAGAGGAACTGCTGCCGGATCAAGGTTGGGATCGGCGGAGTATACTTTTTTTATATTGGACAGATTCAGAATCGTGGAGGCTCCGAAGTTTTCCGCCAGAAGAACAGCGTCGTAATCTGTGGAAAATCCCGGTTTCCAACCGGCAGCCACAAGAACCCGGCCTTTCATTGTACTCACCCCCGTAGGATCTGTGACAACAGGGTCCTGACAGTAGTCTCCCATAACCGCTTTCATCAGCTGGGCATTGAGCCTGGTGGCCATGATGCCGATCCAGTCCAGTTCGGATTCTGAGGCAGACGGATCTGTTTCTCTATAGGCTGTCTGATACTTTCTGGCCGGTGCTCCCCCTCCGATAATCAGGATCAGTTTTCTATCTTTCTCTTCTTCCAGCCAGGCTGTCAGGAAATCTCTCATTTTCTTAAGAAAATCTGTATTAATGACTTCGGGTGCAACGATTGATCCGCCCAAATCAAGTATCTGAATGTTCTCCAACACTGTCCTCCGCAACTGCAGTTTATTTTAATTTGTATTTTAAGGTCTCAGGGGCAAAATGGGAAGAGAAGGAGAGAAGAACCCGGCAAACTGTTCAAAGCTTGACAGCGCCCCGTCCCGTCGGGGTATATTACAATACATGAAAAGAATAATCACCGGACTCTTCCTGCTGCTGGCGGGTATGAGCTCTCTTGCAGCCCAGGAAACGGCTGAAAAATATTTTGACAGAATATCTGATTTCTACGGAAATATCCGTGACTATGAAGGGGATCTCGTGATCACCCAGGGGAAGCAGGAACAGGTTGCCCGTATTTCCTACAAGAACCCCAATAAGCTGAGACTCGATTTTTCAAAGCCCGACGGTCAGGTTCTCAATGTGAATGATGAAAAACTTGAGCTCTATATTCCCGAATACAGAGTCTCCTTTGTCCAGCCCCTGAGTAGAGGTTCGGGGTCGAATCTGGCGGGGATGGCCAATTCTCAGGGACTGGAACTTATGAAACGGAACTACAGTATCGCCTATGTCTCCGGACCCAATGCAGTGCCTCTGGACGAAGGTTCTGAAGAAATGGTTGTCAAGCTGAGGCTCAACTGGCGCTCCACCAGTGAAGGGTTCCGGGAAATTTATCTGGCTATCGGTCAGAACAATCTGATCCGCCGGATAGAAGGGATCACCACATCCATGGAGAGCATCGTTTTCAATTTTACCAATCTTGAGACAAACAAGGGTATCCCCGATGCCCGATTTGATTACAAAAGTCCCCCCGAAGGGAATTCAATTGAAAACTTTCTTTTTGAACCGGAAAACTGAGGTCCTATGAAATCCATTGGTGAAACATTAAGAGAAGCCCGGGAAGCCAGAGGGGCTTCCATTAAACAGATCTCCCAGGACAGTAATATCTCCAAGGAGTATCTGACCGCCCTGGAGGAGGAGAACTTTGATATCTTTCCTGCAGAGACCTATCTTCTCGGATTTCTGAGAAACTATTCCGAATACCTGGGCCTGGATACTGAAAAAACCATAGCCCTTTATAAAAACTATAAAATCAGCGAAGAACCGGCTCCTCTTGAGGAACTGGTGGGTACGACTCATCATAACAGGGTTCCGGCCAGACTGATTGTCATTGTTCTTCTGCTCCTGATTCTGGGAGGTGGAGGAGGCTGGTTTTTCCTGCGGGGACTCTCGGCGGAAAGACCTGCGGTACAGGAAGCCGAACCTGTGGGAAGAGAATCCATTCAGTACCGTCTGGATGAGGATGAAGCCCAGTGGAATCTTTTTACAGAGGATGAGATCCTCATCTCCTATGAGAAGGGCGAACTGCATATGATCGTCTCTGTGGAAGAGAAGAAGCTGATCATCCGCCCTGTGGGCGGAGGAAGCGAACTGGTACTGGCTCCGGGGGATGAGAAAATCCTTCCCGGAGGAGAGGGCATTCCCGTTATCAGTTTTCGTTTGAGCTCTATTTCAGAATCCGGTGCCCTGCTGACGGTTCACAGAACAGATGTGACTGTGGTACGGGAAGCGGTCTCTGAAGAGACGGCGGCTCCCGGAGTACAGGTCATGGAAGAAGGGAAGGAGACAATTCTTCTTGCCGGAAGACTGGCTCCTGAAGATTTTACCCTGAATGTCCTGTTCAGCGGATACTGCCTGTTCCGCTATCAGGCGGATAATGGGGATATTATCGAGAAATTTTATCGTGACGGCGACCGTATCCGTCTTGACGCTTCTGAATCTCTTCTGTACGGTCTCTCTTCCGGAGGCGCAGTGTCTCTGAAAATTTCAGGTGTAAATGTGGTTCCCGGCAGAGCCGGTGAAGTATCAGTGAAATACATACAGTGGGTGAAGAATGATGAAGGAAAATACGACCTCGTCCTCTTCCCTGTCCAGTAAAACCTTTTATGTAGAGAACCTGGGTTGTTCCAAAAATCAGGTTGATGCGGAAACCATTATCGCGGCTCTTAAACAGGCCGGATGGGAGTACTCTGACAGTCCGGACAGGGCTGAGCTGTTAATTGTTAATACATGCGGATTCATACAATCCGCCAAAGAAGAATCCATACAGACCATTTTTGATTACAGACAGGCCTACCCGGACCGGAAGATTCTGGCGGCGGGCTGTTTTGCAGAGCGTTACAATAAAGATCTACTGGATATGATACCCGAGCTGGATGGTGTTTTCGGAAACAAGGCGCCCGTTAAAATAGGCGATATGGTTCCGGGAATTCTGAAAGGGGAAAAGCCGGTCTATATTCCCGAGGCGGACCTGAGTGTTCCCGAACGGAAGGATTTTTTCAATTTCAAGGGCTCCGCTTTTGTAAAGATCTCCGAGGGCTGCAACAACAGATGTAAATTCTGCGCCATACCCCTGATCAAGGGAGATCTGCAGAGCCGGGATATGGATGATATTCTGCAGGAGATCAGAACCCTGCTGAATGACGGTGTTTTTGAGATTAATCTGGTGGCCCAGGATCTGGCCAACTACGGTCTGGACAAGGGGAAAAGGGTTCTCTACGAGCTGCTGCAGCAGATATCCTCCATGAAAGGAGAGTTCTGGCTCAGGCTTCTGTATATCCATCCAGACCATTTCCCTGAGGAAATTCTGGACCTCATCAAAGAGGATAAACGGTTCCTCCCTTATTTTGATATCCCCTTTCAGCACGGCGACGCTGCCATCCTTAAGCGGATGGGCCGCAAAGGGGACCGGGAGACCTACCTCAAACTGATAGAAAAGCTCCGCAGTGATTTCCCCCATGGTGTCATCCGCTCTTCCATAATGTGCGGTTTTCCCGGTGAAACCAGGGCTTCCTTTGCCGAACTCAAGAGATTCCTTACAGAAGCCCGTCTGGACTGGGTCGGCTTTTTTGTCTACTCCCGGGAAGAGGGTACGGAAGCCTATAATTACAGAGGCTCTCTGGGGACAAAGCTGGCTGTAAAGAAATCGAACCGCCAGAAGGAAGAACTGGAAGAACTGCAGCAGCAGATCTCTGAAGAGCAGATGGACCGCTTTGTGGGACAGGAACTGACTCTGATCATCGAAGAAAAAGTGGAAGGAGAGGTCCTCTACCTCAGCCGTTCCTATTTTCAGGCTCCCGAAGTGGATGGTCTGGTGGTGCTCCGGGCCGAAGGTCTGGAAACCGGAGACATTGTTCAGGCCCGTATCATCAAGCGGAACGGTGTCGATCTGGAAGCCGTATTACTGGAACCGAAATGAAAGAACCCCAGTGGCTCTCTGCCCTGAACAGTGAGCAGAAAGAAGCTGTCCTCCACGAAAAAGATCCCCTTCTCATACTGGCGGGAGCCGGTTCGGGTAAAACCAGGGTTATCACAACCCGAATCGCTTACCTGGTGGAGAAGCTGGGATTCAACCCCTGGTCCATTCTAGCGGTGACCTTTACAAACAAGGCGGCTGCTGAAATGAGGGAGCGGGTGGAGTCTCTTGTTCCCGGTGCCGAAGGGGCCATGATCCGCACCTTCCACTCCTTCGGAGCCTGGCTGCTCCGGCGGAACGGAGCGTCTCTGGGTCTGAAAAGCAGTTTCAGTATCTATGATGACGACGATACCATCGGGCTGCTGAAAACTCTGTTTGACCATCTGCCCCGGAATGAGCTGAAGCTGATTGCCCGGAATATATCACGGGCCAAGGATGAGTGCCTCAGTCCCGATGACAATCTGTCCCATATCTCCGCAGACCACGAGTTTCCCCGGTACTACAGAGAATACGAAGAGCGCCTCAGAGAGATCGGGAATGCCGATTTCGGTGACCTGATCTATCTGTCCAGAAAACTGCTGGCCGAAAACCCCGAGGTGAAAACCAGAATCCAGCAACGGTTCAAGGTGGTTCTCGTGGATGAATACCAGGACTCCAACAGAGCCCAGTTTCAGCTTCTTCAGGAGCTGGTGGCTCCGGGCACCTGGCTCTGTGTGGTGGGAGATGACGATCAGTCCATCTACCGGTTCCGGGGAGCGGAAGTGGAGAACATTCTGGGATTTCAGGACCATTTTCCCGGCACCAGAGTCATCAAGCTGGAAGAGAATTACCGGTCTACGGGTCATATTCTGGCCGTTGCCTCCCATGTGGTTTCACATAATGAAGGAAGACTGGGAAAGAGCCTGTGGACCCGTCAGGAGGAGGGGGTCAAACCCCGGCTGGCCTATCTGGCCGATCAGAACGAGGAAGCCGAGTTCTGTGCCCGGCAGCTGGCAGACGGCAACTGGTCGGGGTCGGCGGTTCTGTATAGGACCAATGCCCAGTCCCGTCTGTTTGAGTCGGTATTCCGGAAACACAATATCAGCTACAGACTGGTGGGCACCACCAGTTTCTACAGCCGGGAAGAGGTTAAAGACTCTCTGGCCTATCTGGGATTCCTCAGCAACCCCGCCGACGAGGTGGCCTTCCGCAGGCTTATCAACAAGCCGGCCCGGGGGATCGGTGCGGTTTCTCTGAATAAAATCCTGAAAGGGGAGGGGGCCGTTCTCCTTTCGGTGAATCTGGAACAAGCCCTTGTTTCGGCAAAAGAGAGAATCCGGGGAAAAGCTGCCAAAGGGGTGGCCTCTCTCATTGATCTGCTGCAGAAGATGAAAGAGATTATGCCTGTACAGGAAAACCTGGGGCAGTTTCTTAAGGAGTTGATTACAGAGTCCGGTCTCTTTGATCATTACAGAGACCATGACAAGGCCGAAGGAACCCAGAAGGTGAAAAACCTGGAGGAGCTTGTTTCGGCAGCCAGTGATTATCCCTCCACCCCCGAGGGACTGGCGGAGTTTCTGGAGCTCATTGAACTGGATCAGGCTTCACTGGAAGAGGAAGAGAACGACACCAACCGGGTGACCCTGATTACCATGCATAACACCAAGGGCCTTGAATACGACCGTGTGTTTATCACCGGAATGGAAGACGGTCTGTTTCCCAGAGGCGCCGAATATGATGATGAAGAGGAAATTGAAGAGGAAAGACGCCTGTTCTATGTGAGCATCACCCGGGCCCGGAAGGAGCTGTATCTCACAAGCTGCCGCAGGCGAATGCTCTACGGCAGGACCGAACAGGCCTCACCCAGCCGTTTTTTAAGGGAACTCCCGGAAGACCATATTGAGGTGATGGGGGAAGCCCCGGTTTCCGCTGCCGGAGTCCCGGACTCCGAATATCCCCCGGGAACCAGAATCTACCATGACGATTACGGTGTGGGCGAGGTGATCCGGAATATGGAAAACAGCGGACACCTTGTCATTCAGGTTGCCTTTGAGACGGGACACTCCATGACCTTTCTTCCCGAGTTCAACGGATACCAGCTGGAGAAGATCGGACAATGAACAGATCAGAGGAATATAAAAACTTAAGACGGCTCCCGGTTATCAGGAGAGCCCGGGACTATCACCTGTACGATGCCTCAGGCAGACGCTTTCTGGACCTGTATCTGGATAGGGGAAGAGCCTGGCTGGGACACCGTCCCGATGGAGTCTCTCTGCAGCTGAAAAATACACTGAGCCGGGGTGTTTTCGCCCCTTTCCCCTCATCGGAAGAGGGTAAAATGCTCAAGGCGGCCGCAGCCCTCTGCGATTTTCTGAACGCCGGCTGTAGGGACATTGCCTATTACAGCTGCCGGCAGGACCGGGAGGATGTACCGGGCAGGCCATCAGACATTCTGGTCCGCCCGGAGGCCTCATTTGTCCTGTGGCGTCCCGGTCTTCCCTGGCCGGATAAGGCGGAGCAGGTGGAAATCCTTATCCCCCTTCCCGGACTGGATGCGGGCCGGATCATTGTGTCCCGGGACGGAGAGCTTCCCCCCGGGGATCTGCCCTCTCCCGTCAATGCCGCTGCCATAAACCGCAGTCTCTGGTCCCTGCTGGCCGCCCTGAAAGAGATAACAGCCCCCCTGTTTACCCCCGGTGAGGAGTGGACCATGCAGGGGAACTATTGCTTTTTTACCGGATCTGCCGATGATTATGATAGAATCTTCAAAAAGGCTCTGGAAGAGGGTGTACTTTTGTCTCCCTCCAGGGAGTCCCCCTGCATTATCCCCCGTGAATTAAGCAGCGGTGATCTGAAGGTTCTGAAGAAAGTCTTTCCCGGAGGAACAGCCCCATGAGTCCTGCATCTCTTTTAATCGGAAGAGCCGCTGTCAGCTTCATCGCATCCTTTCTGGCCATTTGGGTCTGGTCGCGCACCAGGGAGGAATCCTGGCTGTTCATTGTTACCGGTATACTGGTCTCCTTTATCGTCCTTCTCATAGAAATCCTCTCCTCCCTTTCCATTCTTCCCTACTCACCGGATCTGGAAGGACGGATTCCCCTGTGGCTGGGAATCCTGCAGATGGTACCCTATCTGTTCTATGCCCTGGGATTCGGTTTTTACATCTTCAGGAACAGACGTTTCTGACAGGCCGGACGGAACGGGAGATACGGCCCCTGAGGGATCCTTTTTCACCCTGATTTCTCAGCTGTGGCGGAAATAACCTAAACTCTTATGTTGCCTCAAATTCCATATTGACAAGTTTTATGGTTTGTGTGAAAATACCGAACCCGTTACGACTAAACAAAGATCCTTTAATAAGGTAGATGAAAAAAATGAAAACAATATTTGTTAAACCAAATGAAATTGAGCGTAAGTGGTATCTCATAGATGCAGCTGGTCAGCCTCTTGGTCGTGTCGCTGTAAAAGCCGCTGATATTCTGAGAGGTAAAAACAAGGCGCTCTATACTCCCCACCAGGAAGTGGGAGATTATGTAATCGTTGTGAATGCCGCAGAAGCTGCCCTCACCGGTAACAAAAAAGCTGACAAGATGTACTATCGTCACTCAGGTTATCTTGGTGGACTGAAGTCTGAAAACTATGAAAAACTGGTTGCCAGAAAGCCCACCGCTCCCATGGAAAAAGCCATCAAGGGTATGCTTCCCAAAGGAACCCTCGGTAACAAGCTTTTTACCAACGTCAAAGTTTATGCCGGTGCGGATCATCCCCATGCGGCACAGAAGCCTGTAAAGATTGAGATGTAAGGGAGAGGAACAGTGATTAAAAATCTTGCACACGGTACCGGAAGAAGAAAAACAGCAACTGCCCGCGTCTATTTCAGACAGGGTAAAGGCGAAATCGTAGTCAATGGAAAAGCCATTTCTGAGTTTTTCCCCATTGAACAGCAGGTCACTATGATCAAGGAACCCCTTGTTGTAACTGACACTGCCGATAAATACGATATTCTGATTACAGTTAGAGGCGGTGGTATCACCGGTCAGGCTGGCGCCTGCCGTCATGGTATCTCCAGAGCTCTGGTTGATCTTGATGAAGCCAACAGACCTTCTCTGAAGGCCAACGGATTCCTCACAAGAGACTCCAGAATGGTTGAGAGAAAGAAATATGGACAGAAGGGAGCTCGTAGAAAGTTCCAGTTCTCAAAACGTTAATATTTCTATCGCGTCTCTGCAGAAGAGGGGTTCCGGAAAAGAGACTGTTACAGTCTTTTTATCAGAGGGCTCCTCTTTTTTTATGCCCCTTCCCCTGCAGGAAAGCTGGGTACCCGGCTATCTCCTCAATGAGGACGATCTCCTTTTCCTGAAAGAAGAGGATGCCTATGTGAGAGGAAAGGAGTGGGCCGCCTCCCGCCTGGCCCTCAGAGAAGATTCTTCAGGGCGGATGGCTCAGAAACTACTGCAGCGGGAGTATCCTGCTTCTGTTGTGAGACGGATCATTGATGATCTGACCGGTCTGGGGTTTCTGGATGATCAGCGCTTTGCCTCCCTCTGGCTCAGAGAACGAATCAGATCCCACCCCGAAGGGAAAGAGTCCCTCACAGCGGGTCTTCAGAAACGGGGTGTCCCTTCCGGTATTGCCCGCAGCTGCGTAGATGAATATGTGAATGACCGGGATATTGACGAAGGCCTTCAGCGCTTGATCGACAAGTTAACATCCGTACCTTCTGTGGACAGGGATAAGCTTATCAGGAAACTTCAGAGAAGAGGATTCTCCTATTCTTCCATTATAAAAAAACTAGACCGTGACAATTTCTAGGTTCTTTGGCTATAATAGGATTAGTGAACAAGGGTAGATTGCCCGGACGATAGGAGATACGCATGGCAGAAAACAAGGCTGTCCTCGTTGTGGAAGACGAAGATGCCATCAGACTTACACTAAGAGATTATCTTCTGAGAAAAGGGTACAAGGTCTATGTTGCTTCCGACGGTGTGGGAGCCATAAAGCAGCTTCTGGATCATCCGGACATACAGATCATTGTGACCGACTACCGGATGGATATTCTGGGTGGAGACTACTGGGTCAAATTTCTGGACCAGTACTGCCGGGACAAGGATATATTCATCACAAGCGGCTTTCTGCGGCCCGAGTTCCCCATTCCTTTCAAGGTTTTTTACAAACCCTATGACTATGCCGATCTGGAATCCGAGCTGGCTGCCGTTCTGGAAGCCTGATCATTCACAGAAGGGGTCCGGCAGGTGGATAGAGTCATACGCTTGAAAGTCTCAGGCCGTGTTCAGGGTGTCGGTTTCCGCTATTATACCTGCCGGCAGGGCCGGCGCAGAGGAATCTGCGGCTGGGTCAGAAATGAGCGGGACGGTTCCGTCATGGTTCATATGCAGGGACCCTCGGAGGATGTGGATGATTTCTGTGTCTGGCTGAGAAAGGGCCCCCCGTCGGCCCGGGTTGACCGGGTCATCGAAATGCCCGCCGCCTTTGATGAAAGTCTAATCGACTTTGATGTGACCTACTGAGAAAACTGATCCGGCTGATCATCCCTTATAAGATGATACCGTTTTCTGAATTCCCGGGGGGAGGTGCCGCTGTACTTCCTGAAGGCCCGGGAAAAATAGCGGGAATCTGAAAATCCCAAACCCCTGCTGATCTCAATAATACTTAAACCGCTCCACAAGAGCTGCTCCTCGGCATGGTGCATTCTCAGTTCATTCAGATACTGACCGGGAGACTGGTCTGTAAGGGCCTGGAATTCCATGCGCAGAGTATTGTAGGAGTAGCGTTCCGTGTGAAAATAAGCGGAGATCCTGCTGCTGTTCCCCATATTCCGGTGGAGTATCTGTTTCATTTCATCCAGCAGACGGGAGCCTTCCGCCGGCAGAGGGCTGTCCACTGGCAGAGAGGACTGGAGCAGACTGCTGTAGAGAAGGGTGGAGCAGTTAATCCTGTAATCCCGTGTTCTGTATCTGTACTGATCGGCCAGGCTCTCCAGGTTCCGTTGAAATTCGCTCCGTCTTGTAGCATGAAGGGACAGAACAGGATGGGCCGGATGGAGGATCTTCTCTTTTTCCAGGTACTCTGCCAGGGGACCGCTGAACAAAACCCATATCTCCTTCCATATGCTATCGGCAGGGGGACCGTAGATATGGCTGACTCCCGGGAACAGGAAGAAGCAGTCACCCGCTTTGACTTGTATCTCGGCGGTATCGTTTGATTCAAAACTCCCGATCCCCTCACAGATATAAACCAGGGCGAAGGTGTTGAGAGTTCTCCATCGTTTCAGCCGGCTTCTGACAGTCTGGGTTTTCCGCCCTGCTGCCAGTATCTCCAGACCGGTCTGTATTCTATGGTCCAGGCTCATCTTTTCCTCTTATAATCAAATTATCTACATATTATAGCAGATATTCCATATTCACACGGGTTTAATGGGTTTAAATTGGTTTTAATTATATCAAAAAATGCTGCTAATTAAAGGAATCAGGAGAGACACATGACTAAAAGAGATAATCTGCTCAAGGCCTTAAGACGACAGGGATTTGAGGAAATCCCCTGTGATATGGTTTTTACTCCTCCCAAGGAGGAGGAGTTTTATGAGAAGGTGAAAGACAGGACTGTGGCGGAATATTATGATTTTTCCCACAGGGTGATTGAGAGAGAGTACATTCCCGGGTATGAGGGAAATGGATTTCAGTTCTTTGAAGCACTGCATATTCCTGATGGTTTCAAGGTGGATGAGTTCGGCATCGGCATGTCTCCCGGTTCGGAGGCGGCTTTTCACATGGTCCATTTTCACAGCCCCCTGGAAGGGGAAAATACAAGTCTGGCTCAGATACAGGATTTCAAACTCCCCTCTCTGAAAGAGGGCTCCGAGGAAGAATGGACCCGTTTTGCAGAGGACTGCCGGAAAGAGGGGTATGCCGCCTTCGGCTGGATGGAACAGACCATCTGGGAACGGGCCTGGCTGATCCGGGGTATGAATGATCTGATGATGGATATGATGATGGAGGATGAACGGGCTGCCTGTATACTGGATAAGGTGACGGCCCACTCCATAGAAGCCTCAACCGCCTTTGCCCGGGCGGGGATTGATATCATCGCCTTCGGAGATGATGTGGGCATGCAGAAAACCGTTATGATAAGTCCCGATCTCTGGCGTCAGTGGCTTAAACCCCGTCTGGCCGAAGTCATCGCCGCCACAAAGGCTGTGAAGCCGGATATTCTGGTTTTCTACCACTCCTGCGGTTTTATCGAGCCCTTTATTCCCGATCTGATTGAGATCGGCGTGGATATACTGAATCCCATACAGCCTGAATGTATGGACTTCCGGAAAATTCATGATCAGTACGGTGACCGGATCTCCTTCTGGGGGGGCATCGGTACACAGACAACCTTCCCCTTCGGAAGCGAAGAGGAGGTCAGGCAGTCTGTGCGGGATCTGGTGGACATCTGCGGAGAGAAGGGCGGGATTGTTGTGGGTCCCACCCATGTTCTGGAACCCGAGGTCCCCTGGGAAAACCAGGAGGCCATGCTGGATGAAGTCAGAACACTGAACAGAGCGCTACAGGGACAGAAGTAATCCGGTCTCCCGGGTCCACAGCTGCTGCAGAAAGGAAGCTCCGGGATAAACAGGGTTCACCTTCAGAACCTCTGCCATATGTTCGAGTGCTTCTCTTCTGCTTCCCAGTCCAAAGAGTCCCAGGGCCTTCAGATAGGTACAGTAGGTTCTGTTTCTGAGGGTAAGGTCTTCTTCAAAGATCAGAAGGTCCGGCAGGGAGACGGCAAAATAATCAATCCGGGGCTCGTCATTCATATGCTCTTCGGACCAGTCGATAAGGGATTGAAACCGCTCCCTTCCTTTTTCAGGATTCCCCAGTCTGACCCAGGAGAGGCCCTGGTAGTAGATGAGCTCTGCGGACTGGTCGTTGTAATACATGGCAGACGCGGGGATCTGTTCTCCTCCGGTTGCCGACCTGTACCATTTTTCGGCTTCCTCTTTTTTCCCTTCCGCCAGCAGGACTTCCCCTTTAAGGAACTCCAGTTCATTGTCGGTGACGGTATCCAGTTTACCTTCTCCCAGATGGGGGGGGTAGACCCCCGCCTGTTCCAGAAAGGAACCGGCTTTTTCAAAATCCCCCCTGCCGTAGGCGTCCAGAGCCATCAGAATCAGGGAACGGACATACTGGGATGACACTTTGCCTTCCCCCCCTTCCCAGGGCTGAAACTGATGATGATTCATTATATCCAGAGCTTGTTCATGATTGCCCGTCAGGTTCAGGAGGGTCAGTTCTTCTATGATCAGGTCGTCCCTATTCCGGACATTTGGCTGATGTTCATTCAGGAAGTTCAGCCTGAAATCCACAGAACGGCCCTCCTTTTTGTAGTACTGATCCAGCTCGAACATCACCCGGGCATCCTCTGTATCCAGATAAAAGGCATCTTCCAGGAGCTTTCCGGCATAGGAGACCTTCCCCTCCTTGTTGTAGGCGGCCAGGGCCAGATTTCTTCTGACCGTCGGAAAATCAGGCTTTTTGTCGGCACAGTCCTTCCAGAGGTCCACGGCTTTTGCATACTCCCTTTTAAAGTAGTAGAAGTTCCCCAGATAGTACGGGATAAATCCGTCTTCTGGTGCATCCTTTTTCAGTTCCTCCAGAATCATGACGGTTTCGATTCTGTTGGGGAAGCAGTAGTCAGGGGAAGCGGCTGCGGCTTTGTCCAGCCAATCCCTGTATTCACCCTGTCCGGCATCAGCCGATTTTTTAAAACAGTAGGCAATATAGTATCTGAGAAGGGCATAGGCACTTTCAGACTCAGCGCCTCCGGCTGTGAGCAGGGCCGCTGCCTCCCGGTATTCTCCGCAGAGGATATAATCCAGAGACAATTCCAGCCGGGAATGCACATTGTCTCTAATCACATCTGTGAACTGCTTTTCCGACGCCGGGGTCTGCCCTTTCAGAAGATGGTTTTCATACCAGCCGCCGTAGTCCAGGGGATCAATCTCCAGGAGATCTTTCACTGCCTTTTCCGCTTCATCCGGGCGGTCTGTCAGTCTGAAAACAAGGGCTCTCAGGTGAAGGGCCTTTCTGTTATGGGCTCCTGCCGCCAGAGCCCGATCCAGTTCCAGCAGGGCCTGTTCATAATCTCCCCGGCTCACGGATATTCGGGCCAGCTCGGTGTAGGCGGCTCCCTGCCAGGCTCCATTCCAGACAGCCTTGTAGAATTTTTCATAAGCCTCATCGTCTCTGTTCCGGTAGCGCAGGGTCCATCCCAGATGGTAGAGGGCTTCTCCGTCATAGGGATTGGGGTTCCGGCGGGTCAGCCGGGCCACTGCTTTTTGGAAGTACTCCTCTGCTGCCGGGAAATTCCCTTTTTCAAGAGTTCTTTTTCCCATGGCTGTGAGGATGCGGCTCTCTCCCGGGTCCCGTTTCAGTCCTTCCCGGTAGTAATCTTCGGGGTTGCGGGTGGCGTGTCTGTACTGTTCCAGATGCAGACCCGTCAGGTAGAGTTCCTCCACGGAACCGATCTCTTCGGGCATTCCCGGATCTGAGGCGGGTTCGGGGATGTCATCCGCAGTGTCCCCCTCTTTCCAGGCCCTGAGAATCTCTTTCCCTTCGGATTTCAGGACCAGAACAAAATCTGTTTCCTCTGTTCCCGCAGGCCGGGGCGCTGAGATTGAAACAGAGGCTTCGGGGGTCATGGACAAGTATTTTGACAGGATCACTTCGCCCCGGCAGCGGAGTTCCAGTTCCAGATTCTGCATTACAGAGGTGACATACACGCCGCAGCTGATCTCTGATTCTGAAAGATCCAGAGACAGGGCCGCCTCGGTTGAGGCATTGTCTACAGTGGGAAGATCCTTATAGGGTAGGAAGTTCTGGCGGAATACCTTCTCTTCCCCCGGCTGGAGCCAGCTGAAATCGGGTTGATTGTCTGTGAATGCTCCTGTCATCAGTTCTATATACGGGCCGTCTTCATCGGTCAGGTTCCGGTCCCAGGCTTTTCCGAAGTCCCCGTTCCCCCAGGTCCACTGCTTCTTACCCGGAACCAGATGATGGTTGGCTATGTGAAGCATCCCTGTTTTCTTTCCGTGATCATAGCAGCCCATAAAGTCATAATCCGAATGGTAGGCCATGTAGCTTGTGGGGACAGGGATGTTTTTGTAACGGCTGATATCGACCCCTGCAGAGTAGTCCATCTTATAGTAGGTGCCTGTGGCAATGGGGAATGTGGAGACATCCCTTTTACCGTGATCCATCACCGCATGGACATCGGGGGGGAATATGGACTGGTAGTCATCTCCCACACTCACCGCCGGATTGGCCCACCAGAGGAAGGTTTTCGGGGCTGATGATCCGTTATAGAGTCTGGCTTCAATTTCCAGTACCACCTTGTCCGGCTGCAGGGTAAAGGCCGTTGTGACTCTGGTCCGGCTTATCCTCTCCAGTTCTCCGATCCAGACGGTGGCGCTGCCGTCTTCATTCTCTGTTATTCTGTAGTCTGTGGGATCATAGGTTCCCGGTCTGTGGTGCTGGGGCCAGTTGAACTCTATTCCCCCTGAAATCCAGGGACCCGTGAGTCCTACCAGTGCCGGTTTGATCACCTGGTTGTAGTAGACGAAATGGCTGTCATTCGTCTTGTCATAGGCCATCTGCACCCGTCCGCCCAGTTCCGGGAGGATCATTATTTTCAAATATCTGTTTTCAAGAATAAGAGCCTTCCACTCCTGATTCTGCTTCTCCCGTCCCACTGATTCAATCACCGGATAGGGGTAGACGGAACCGCTTGAACCCTGATACACCCTTTTTTCCAGAAACAGGGGATTTTTTTCTTTGGGACCTGCCGGATAGGTCGGTATGACAACAGTTGTCTCTTTTACACTGGCATTCATGTTCAATCCTTTTACCGGAGTACCGGTATTGCCGGGTGTCTTTTAAAACAGATCCCGGATTCCTGATTTTGATTACAAGTTTACATCCGGCTTCGGGAAATCAGAAATGGACAATCTTCCTGTCGGATGGATTATATTCTGATTCAGTTGCTATTTATTTGTGCTGAAACTAGAATAGAGAGGGTAGAGGAGATTCCGGTTTGAAATATATAAGGAGAGAAGAGGGTTTTATCAATCAGGAACTCTATGTGATTCCTCCGGTTGTCAGCACAGACGGAGCCCACTCGGTTTTACTGCGGAATTTCATGGTCAGTGATGCCGGATATTTTCCGGAGGCCGCCGGTCACCAGAAGAGCCGCAGGACTCCTGTGGAGGAAGGTATTCTGTTATACTGCTGTGAGGGTGAGGGGTTTATCAGAACCGGAGAGGATGCTACGGTCATTCTCAAGAAGAATCAGGCCTGTTATATTCCACCCGGTATCAGACATATATACGGATCATCCGATAACCATCCCTGGAGTCTGTACTGGATGCATGTGAAAGGGGATCTTCTGGAATCCTATACCTCTGCTCTGGACGGTTACAGGGGCGTCATCTCCCTCTGTTCCAGAACTGTGAATCAGCTGGGCAGTCTCTTCTCCTACCTCCTTGAAACAATGGGGGAGGGGTATTCCGGAGATATCCTGCTGAAAAGCGGTCAGCTGGGGGCCGCCATTTTAACATCAGTTCTGTACGGGAACCGGAGCTTCCACAGGGATATCAGCCGGTCCAATCTGAAGCGGGTAGACAGAATTATTAACAGGATGCGGGAGTCTCTGGATGAAGGGGAGAACCTGAGTCTGGAGGATATGGCCTCCTGGCTGAATTTGTCGGTTCCCCATTTTTCGGATACCTTCAAAAAAGCCCGGGGATGTTCGCCGGTGGAGTTTTACAGCCGGATGAAAATCCAGAAAGCCTGCCGTCTTCTGGAAGTCAGCGATCTGGAAGTGCAGGAGATTGGAGAGCTGTGCTTATACCGGGACCGCTACTATTTTTCACGGGTCTTTAAAAAAATTATGGGTCTGGCACCAACAGAATACAGAAACAAAGTCAATCAGAGCTGACAGGCAGAGTCCCTGCAGCATAAAGGAGAAAATCATGAAACTGGACACAATCAGTATTGAAAACAGCAGCGTCAGGGTGGTTCTCTCATCCTACGGGGGAAAAATCATATCCCTGTTCAACAAAGTAAACAGCAGTGAATGGCTCTTTCAGTCTGAAAAGGAGGATATCTGTCCGGCAGAGGACGGTTCCTTCACCAAAGAGGTGGCCTTCGGGTCAGATGAGATGTTTCCCACAATCATCAAGGAGGAATCTGTGCAGGCCGACGGGTCTGTGGTTATTCTTCCGGATCACGGCGAGCTGTGGAGCAGTCACTGGGATATTCTGTCCCATAGCACAGATTCTGTGGAAATGAGGTTCGACGGGAACCTTCTGCCCTACCGTTTTGTGCGGAATATCCTCCTGTCTGAGAACTCTGTCATCTGCCGGTATACTGTGGTGAATCTGTCGGATTCTGATTTTCCCGCTTTGTGGACCCCCCATCCCCTGTTTTCATTTCATCCCGAAAGTGAAATAAAGGTTCCCGGGGAGTGCCGGTCCATCACACAGGCCGGTAACGGGGGGGATCTGGGACTTTATCTCAATACAGTGGAATGGGGTGAGAACGGCGAGGTCCCCGGTGCAGGAAAACTGCTGCGTCCCGGAACGCTCAAAGAGGGGAGCGCCTATAAGTTCTACTGCACTGAACCTCTTTCAAAGGGAGAGTTTATCCTGAAGGACAGGCGGGGGAGCCTGACCATGAGCTATCCTGCGGGAATCCTGCCCTGGCTGGGGTTCTGGATCAACAAGGGAGGCTTCGGCGGAGACTATAACCTTGCCCCCGAACCGGCCACCGCTCCCTTTGACAGTCCCTCCCGTTCAGAAGGTTTCGGGATTCCGGCGGTCTGGAAGGCGGGAGAGATCAGGGAGTGGGAAGTCAGTTATACCCTTGATGCTTAGGCTCGGGTCTCAGAAAAGAGGGGTCACTCCGGAAGTCATCAGAGAGGAAGGTCTTTCCGGACTTTCCTTTTTGAAGCGATTTCCCGCCGTCTCCCTCTGATTCTGTCCAGATCCAGGGGATAGCTGCCGTACTCATGAACCGTATTGTACATGGTTTCAATATTGATCAGAGGAATCAGTTCATGGACTTCACTGGAAGAGCCTATGAATATTTTTCTGTCTGCACCTGCCTTTTCTATGAGCTCCAGAGTCTCATCTTCCACATCCGCCCTGTTTCCGTAGGGCAGGGTCTCCTCACAGCACACATTTCCGAACAGGTATGTCTCCGGCCAGGCCTGATGGATCTCAAATATATCATTGCATCCGCAGCGTTCAATGGGATTCAGAGCCTGAGCATTAAATTTATCCTTTCCCAGAATCAGGTCCAGAAGAGGCCCGTATCTTCCGTCGGTGTGAAAGATAAAAGTTCCTCCCTTCTCCCGGATGGGGGCGGCGATTCTTTGCCACCGTTCCAGACAGAGCTCTTCAATCATGGAAGGAGAAAAAATGGGGCCCGTTGAGCCGGCAATATCTTCACCCATAAACTGTACAGGGGCGGTTTCGTTTTCACTGTATATTCTGGCTATAGCCTCTGAGTAGGCACAGGTGCAGTCCATAATATGCTCTATCAGTTCAGGAGCATCAAAAAGGACCAGGGAGAAGAGTTCCAGATCCACATAGGTATAGGCATCGCACAGGGGACCTTCCACCCCTCCTATGATGACTCTGTCATAGGAATTGAACAGGGCCGTGGTCTCTCTGATAAAGGGACTGTACCATTCCCTGATCTCATCCTCACGGGGAAGGGAGGGGAGGTTTTTTTCAAGCCCTGTCAGATCGTCAAAGGGTCTTTTGGAAATCCAGGCTGTATCGCCCCCCTGTTCCACCAGCCAGTTGGCCGGATCGACTCCCATAAAGCGGATCCAGTTGTCCACCTTATGACGCATCCAGTGATCGACGGGATCATGGGTACCCCGGGTGATATCAAGTCCGATTCCTTTGAAGGCTTTGACATTGATTTCCATCAGTTCTTCGGGGCTGTATTTTTTTTCATCATTATAACCGCCGTAGGCTTTCAGTACTTCCGTGTTGTCCACAAGGTCATAGGTCATAATCCGGTCGGTTTCCCGGCCCTGAAGCGTCGCTGTCAGTCTTTCAATATTGTTCATAATCTCTCCTTTTTTCAGTATCCATAAGGTCCGGACCCAAAAAAAGCCGGGCATGAACCCGGCTGCAGATCCCGTCAGGCTCAGGATCAGTTTTTCGTGTTGGTCTGTTTGAACCGGTCTATCAATACGGCGATCAGGAGAATCACACCTCTGACAACATACTGGTAGAAGGTGGGTATATTCATCAGGTTCATGGCATTCTGAACCGTACCCATAATCAGAACTCCCACAATAGCGCCCTGTATGGGGGCGACACCACCGGAAAGGGATACTCCCCCCAGTACACAGGCAGAGATAACATCCAGTGAAAATCCGATGGATGTATTGGGCTGTCCGCTTGTCATTCTGGAAGCCAGAACCACTCCTGCAAAACCGGCCATCATTCCCTGAATCGTAAAAATCATAATCTTGATTTTGTCGACGGCAACACCCGCAAGCCTTGTGGCTTCCATATTGCCTCCCATGGCCAGAGTGTTTTTTCCATAGGATGTGTTGTTCAAAAGGACCCCGAAAACCACAAAACAGATGATGGTGATCCAGATGGGATTGGGCATGCCAAGGAACTGGCCGTTCCCCAGGTTGAAGAAGGCCATGTTTGTGATGCCCACCGCACTGCCGCCGGAGACGATAAAGGCCATTCCTCTGACAATCTGAGCCATACCCAGAGTTGTGATCAGGGCATTGATTCCCGCTTTGGCGATAATGGTACCGTTTATGATACCGATCAGTCCGCCCCCCAGAACCCCTGCCAGAACACCAATGAAAATGCTGCCTGTGGCATTGATCACAACAGCCGCGGTGACACCGGAAAAGGCAACGATATTTTCTACCGAGAGGTCAAAGTCTCCCGAAGCCAGGCAGAACAGCATGGTACAGGCCACCATACCCACCATGGAGACGGAAAGACCGAGACCGATCATGTTTCTCCAGGTGAAGAAGTAGGGGACGAATATCGACAGTATGATAAACAGAAGAATGAAGATAACCAGCATTCCTGAATTTTCCCACAGATTCCGGATGACCTTTACAGCAGGATTGACCGGTTTTATGGCATTTGTATTTTCCATTATTTCCTCTTTTTATTAATTTTCTGCCTTGTCGGGCAGAGCCTTGCTCAGAATTGTCTCTTCAGAGAACTCATCCCGTTCAAATGATGTTACGATCTCACCGTCTCTCATGACAATGAGCCTGTCGGACACTCCCATGACTTCCGGCAGATCGCTGGAGACACAGATAATGGACTTTCCCTCTTCCGTCAGCTGGTACATTAGCTGATAGATTTCATTCTTGGTTCCCACGTCAATCCCTCTGGTGGGTTCATCCATAATCAGGATCTTCACATCTTCCGCCAGCCATCGGGCCAGGATTACCTTCTGCTGGTTCCCCCCGGAAAGGCTCCCCACATCCTTGTCCCTGTTAGGGGTCTTGATCTGGAGTTTGCTGATAAAACTGTCGGTGGTCTCTCTCTCTTTTTTCTTGTCCAGAAAGAGACCCGCTTTCATGCTGTGCCGCCGGACGGATATATTGATGTTTTCATTAACAGAGCGGATGGGAATAATCCCTTCGTCTTTTCTGTCTTCCGGGCAGAAGAACATTCCCTTTTCGATGGCCGATCGGGGAGAGTTGATCTTCATCTGCTCTTCATCCAGGTAAAAAGCGCCGCCGCTGTGTTTCTCCGCACCGTAGATCAGGCGCATCAGTTCAGAGCGTCCGGCTCCCACCAGACCGAAAAATCCGAGGATCTCCCCTTTTTTCAGGGAGAAACTGGCAGGTTTTGCCAGGCCGGGTCCCATAAGATCCTTGACTTCAAGAACCGTTTGTCCCTGTTCCCTCTGTCTGTAACTGTAAACATCCTTGATATCCCGGCCCACCATCCGGCTGACCAGTATGTCATGGTCTACTTTGGACATATCTGTGAATGTTTCAATTTTTTTTCCGTCCCGGAAGACGGTCACTGTGTTGCAGATTTTAAAAATCTCTTCCATTCTGTGAGACACATAGATAATGGCTTTGCCTGCTTTCTGCAGGTTCTTGATGATTTCAAACAGCCGGATGGTCTCTTTGTCGGAAAGGGAGCTGGTGGGTTCATCAAAGGCTATGATATCCGCATTGTGGAGTAATGCCTTGGCTATTTCGATCATCTGTCTCTGACCAATGGACAGATTCTTGATCTTCTGATCAGGGTCTATTTCTTCCAGTATGTAGCTCAGCTCCTTACTGGCAATTTCTTTCATGGTTTTAAAGTCGATGAATCCGGATTTTTTGCGGGGAAAGTGTCCTAGAAGCAGATTCTCGGCAACAGTCATTTCGGGCACCAGGTTCAGTTCCTGATAAATAATGGCAACTCCTGCATCCAGGGCATCCTTTGTCCCCTGAAAATCCATGGCCTGACTGTTGATATAAACGGCTCCCTCGCTGGGAAAGTAGGCACCGCTCAAGATCTTGAGAAGAGTCGATTTCCCGGCACCGTTCTCTCCGATCAATCCATGAACTTCTCCTGACTGGACAGAGAATGTTACATCGTCCAGAGCCTTCACTCCGGGGAACTGTTTGGAAACAGATTTGAATTCTAAATATGCTGTCATTTCTTTTACTCTTTTTTTGTATGAAAACCTCCATCTGCCGGCACCGGCAGATGGAGGAACTTGTTTTCAGATCAGATTATTCTTCCAGTCCGTTTTCTTTGAGTTTTTCCTTGTAGTTGGTTCTGTCCATCATAACAGCAGTGGTCCATGTGGTAGCTGCAGGTTTTGTTCCTTCAGTGATCCACTTGTAAACCATTTCGGATGTTTCGTATCCGTGTCTTTTAGGACTGATCAGTGCGGTTGCATAGAAACCGGTCACTTCAGACTTGGCAAACTCGGCTGTGGCTGTTCCGGAACCGCCGATTCCTACGGCACAGATATCTTCAGCAGCAAATCCGTTTCCTTCACAGGCTCTTGTTCCGCCCATGGCCGCTTCATCATTGAGTCCGCCAATCAGCCAGTGCTTGATCTGGGGATTCTTTGTAATGGTGATGCTGGCAGCGTTGAATCCGCCTTCTGTGTCGGTAGTTTTTTCGGGAGACTCAAAAATATAAGCCTCATCAAAACCCATTTCCAGAAGGGCGTCGGTCATACCGCTGGTTCTGTCCACAGCTGTGGGCAGCTCGTTAAAGCTGATTCTCATAAAACCGGTGTCTTCCTGTTTCCAGCCTCTGGCATCCATCTGTTCTTTCATGGTATAGCCAACCTGCTTACCGATTTCATAGGCAGAAATTCCCATGTGGGGAACCTCTTCCATGGGGGAACCGTCGGCACCGACAAAGCGGTCGTCCACACTCATGACTTTCAGTCCGGCTGCATTGGCTTTGGCCATAATGGCAGGTCCCAGTTTGACATCAGGTGTACAGATGACAAATCCCTGAGCGCCCTGAGCGGCAATGTTATCAATGGCGGAAAGAACTTTTTCTCCATCGGGAGTACCGATCTCAAGAACTTTAAATCCGTATTTTTCACCGGCTTCCTGGGCAAATTTCCACTCATTCTGGAACCAGGGTTCTTCGGGCATTTTTACCAGAAATCCGATTTTTACTTCATCAGATCCGCCTTCCTGTGCACCGTTTGCAAAAGCAAAGGTACCCATGAAAATTGTAAGACACAGGGCTATGATTAAGCCTTTTTTCATAATAGAAACTCCTTTTACGTGTTTGTGTATACCAACACAAAATGCGTGCCAATGTATCATTTTTAAACAGATATTTTCTTTAAATCTTTTACTGTAATGAATATATACAATTATTCCTGTTTTATTACAAAATCAGAAAGTGGGAAATATCTGGGAAATCATTATACCCCTTTCCCAGTGGAGTGGGAAAAATAATTCCCACTTTACCCGCTCTCTTTGTGATATTTTCTTTTTTTCTTGTCATATTCTGCAATTCCCCTGTACTATCGGGTTATATGAAGCCCAAGATCCTGATTGTTGATGATGAAACACAGCTGTGCATCAGCTTGTCAAAACTTCTGAAAGCCCGCGGATATAATCCTCTTTTCACAACAGATCCCGAGAAGGTTATGGGTATTCTTACACTTGAAAACATTGCTCTGGTGATCACTGATCTGAAAATGCCGGGTATGTCGGGGATCGAGCTGATCCGTCTGATCAGGACCGAATACTCTGAACTTCCCATCATTATGGTTTCCGGATATGCCTCTGTGGATAATGTTGTTAAAGCCATGCGCTTCGGTGCGGTCAACTTCTTTGAAAAACCTGTCCGTTTTTCGGAAATGTCCGTAGAGATTGAGCGTCTCCTCCCGGCAGAGATTTCAGGGGGGGCAAATGACGGTATACTCTCGGAGACAATACCCCCTGACGGATCATCTGATATCCTTACTTTCAATCCGGTTATGCGGGAGAAGCTTTCTCTTCTGAAAAAAGCCGCTCCCACGGATGCACCGGTGCTTATCACCGGGGAATCGGGAACAGGAAAGGAACTGGCCGCCTCTCTGATTCATTCGGAAAGCACCCGCTCGGATCAACCCTTTATGAAACTCAATTGTGCCGCCATCCCTGAAACACTCCTTGAATCGGAGCTGTTCGGTCATGAGAAAGGGGCCTTTACGGATGCGGTGGAAGCCCGGTCAGGGAAATTCGAGGCTGTGGGAAAGGGAACTCTCTTTCTGGATGAAATCGGAGAAATGAGCCTGAAAACCCAGGCCAAACTTCTGCGTGTGCTTCAGGAGAGGGAGTTTGAGCGGATCGGCTCCCACAACACCAGAAAAATGGAAGGGAGAATTGTTGCGGCAACCAACAGGAAGCTGAAAGAAAGAATACAGGAGGGTCTCTTCAGGGAGGATCTGTTTTACCGTTTGTCGGTGATTCAGGTGGAGCTGCCGGCTCTCCGCTCCCGAAAAGAAGATGTCCTTCCTCTGGCCCGACTTTTTCTGTCGGATTTCAATCAGAAATACGGAAAGACCATAGGCGGATTTGATCAGGAAACGGAACTTCTTTTTCTGAAGCATGACTGGCCCGGTAATATCAGAGAACTGAAAAACACCATAGAGAGAATGGTTATCTTCTGTGATGAGGATGAGATCACCACCGGTCTTCTGCCGGAACAGTACAAGGGCTATGACTCACAGGACGACGGCGTTTTTCTTAAATCAGCTTCCGACAGTATTACAAAAGAGATTATTCTGGATGCTCTGGAGAGAACCGGCGGCAACAGAAGCAAGGCCGCCGATCTTCTGGGAATCACAAGACGGACCCTTTACAACAAGGTCAAAAAACTGGGAATTGAGGTCTGACCGGGATGCCCATCCTTGAAATGCGGAATATCCGTTACAATTTCGGTCATGTTCCGGCTCTGAAGGGGATCGACTTTGATCTCTACCCCGGTGAAATCCATGCTTTGACAGGTGATCACGGTTCAGGTAAATCTACCCTTGTCAAAATTCTGAGTGGTTCCCTGATGCTACAGGGGGGGAGCATCCGGATCAACGGAAAAAGTTTTAACGGATTCACCCCGTCCTCATCGGTTCAGCAGGGAATCGGTATGGTCTACCAGAGTGAAACTCTTATTCCGACGGGTACTCTTTTTGACAATGTCTATCTGGGCAGGTTTCCGGGTCTCATTTCCGGTAAAGTCAGAAAAGAGTATTTGAAACGCTGTCAGGATCTTTTTGATCTGTACGGTTTTGATGAAGATCCCCTTACCAGGGTGACCGCTCTGACTCCCGCCCGGCGGCAGGTTCTCTCGTTTCTCAGAGTCCTGGCACAGGAAGCCAATATCCTGATTCTCGACGAAATCGCCCAGAAAACCTCCCCCGAGGAGCAGCAGCATATCTACAGAATGCTGAGGAAATGCCGCTCTCAGGATAAAGGGGTCATTTATGTCAGTTCCAATATTGATGAAATATTCAGAATCTCCGACAGGGTGACCATTCTTAAGGAGGGACACAGGAGGGGGACAGAAGAGGTCAGCCGGGTGGACAGAACCAGACTGGTCAACCTGGCCTTCAGTTTTGCCATCGACGGGGATGAGTCTTCCCGGCAGGTGGATCATGAGGTTCTGCTTATGTCCCGCTACGATCAGCGGATCATCAATGACATACCCCAGGGACTGATCATTATTTCTCCCGGCAATGAGATACAGGATCTGAATACGGCGGCTTCCAGAATCCTGGAGTGTGATCCGGCAGAGATCAAGGGGCAGCCCTTAAATGAGTATTTCAGGGATCTGAAGCTGGAGAATGCTGAGGACATTGAGAAGATCATCACAGAACGGAAAGCCGGGCTCTGGCAGAAACTCAAGTTCGTAAAAAACAAGCTGCTGAAAATCAGAGTCAGCCCTCTGGGGGAGGAGGGTGATCCGGGGCACGGGATGCTTGTCTTTCTGGAAGATATCTCCTCCGACTATGAGACCAGGGAGTATCTGCAGCAGGCTGAAAAATTCGTATCCACCGCCGAAATGGCCGCGGGTGTGGCTCATGAAGTGAACAACCCCCTGGGGATTATTCAGAATTACCTGGACCTGATGCAGATGGATGATCTTCCTGAGAACTCCAGAGACTGCGTCAATCATATTCAGTCGGAACTGACCAGAATCGTGGAGATCATCAGCAGCCTTCTCTCTTTTTCACGGGTGGGTGTCCGTCCTCTGAGATCCCTTGATCTGCATGATCTGCTGGATGAATTGTGCATCCTCCTGGGCCACAAATTCAAGGAGAATAAAATCCAGCTGATTAAGGATTATTGTCCAGTCAATATTGAAATAGAGGCTCATGAAAATAAACTGAAGCAGCTGTTTCTGAACCTCCTGAGCAATGCTCTTGAAGCGGTGCTCAAGGGGGGACAAATCATTATCCGCAGTACTCTGAACAGGTCTGAAGAAGGATTTCCCCAGGCTGAAATCAGTATCATTGATAACGGACACGGTATCCCCGGGGATATTCTGGACCAGATTTTTTCCCCTTTTTACAGCACCAAAGTGACCAAAACCAATACGGGACTGGGGCTTTCCATCTGTCAGCATATTGCTGAATCCTATAATGGAAAAATCACCGCTGAAAGCACCCCCGGTGAAAACACCTCCTTCACCGTCAGTCTGCCTTT
Organism: Spirochaetales bacterium; assembly: GCA_028532905.1. Lineage (GTDB taxonomy): Bacteria > Spirochaetota > Spirochaetia > DSM-2461 > DSM-2461 > Oceanispirochaeta. The sequence continues at coordinate 10,484 of JAQQAM010000128.1, read as the reverse complement.
GATGCAGAAAAAGGAGTAAGTGCCCGGCTGATCTGCGCCTTGCCCCATACCCGGCGGGGCAGTATAATAGGCGGGTGCCGTCAAAAAAGAACAGTAAAGTAACTCTTCAGGACATTGCCGATGCTCTGAATATCTCCAGAGGAACCGTTGACAGGGCCATCCATAACCGGGGGCGGATCAGTGAAAAAACCCGGAAGGCCATTCTGGATAAAGCCTCTGCCATGGGGTATATCGATGACAAAATTTCCCGTTTTACCATACTGAAAGATAAGATCAGAATCCTTGCCCTTTTCCCCGAGCATCCGTCCTTTTTTTATGATGTTATGAAAGCCGGTCTCCTGTCGGCGGTGACTGAGCAGAATGATCCTCTGATTGAGCTGGATGTTGTGCATTATAATCCCGAGGACTCCTCAGGGTTTATTAAGATTCTTAAATCTGAACTGCAGGAGAATAGTCTGAAGGGAGTACTTCTGGTTCCCTCAGGACATTTTGATCCGTCATTAACCCTGCCGGGAGCTGCGGGTATTCCCTATATCACCATTAATACAGACCTTCCCGGCAGCAGAAGACGCTGTTTTGTGGGTCAGAATCTGTACCAGAGCGGCCGCCTGGGGGGAGAACTGATTCAAAAAATAAGTCCTTCTGGGGACGTGCTGGTTTTAAGCGGTTACAGGGGACTCTGGGCTCACGAACAGAGAATCTCTGGTGTCATGGATGTTCTGAAAGGTATGAATCCGGAGCAGAAAACAGTACTCCGCTACTGTTACGATGATGCGGATACAGCCGCCCGGCAGCTTTCGGATGCATTGTACTCAGACAGTTCCATACAGGGGGTCATTTCACTGACAGCCGCCGCCTCTCTTGGTGCTGTACAGGCTCTCAGGACTCTGAAAGGAGAAAAGAGAATCCCCCTTGTCGGGTACGATTACAATGAGGAACTCTCCCGGGCACTGGATGAGGGACTCTGTGATGCTCTGATTGGACAGAATCCTGAAAAACAGGGTTCTGATGCCTTTAAAATCCTTTATGCCATGATTCAAAGCGGTCTCTCACCGGTAAGAGAGCATTATGTGACGGCAACAGAACTGTTTTTCAGGGAGCTGAAACCCGTCCAGAGCCTCCTCTCTGATTTTCTGAAATAACATTTTTTAATGTTTCCCTTGACCACTGTAAATAACAGGTGTACTCTGAATGCGTGCAAATGAACGCAAAAGGGAGATGACTATGTTAAAGGGAAACTGGTCCGGTTTTGAACTGGAAGGAAAACCGGATTTTGAACAGTCCATGCAGAGAATAGAAGCCTGGTATGAAAACCAGATAATTGACCGGGTACCGGTTCGTTTCCACCGGCATAATGCCCAGTTTGACCACGAAAATAGCGGAGGAAAAACATGGCCCGGCCTGAAGGAGCGCTGGTTTGACACCGAATACCAGGTGGACTCTTTCCGCAAAAGTATTGAAGGCAAATTATTCCGGGGTGAAACCTTTCCCATATTTGATCCCAATCTGGGGCCGGATATTCTTCAGGCATTCAACGGGCAGGAACTGGTATACGGAGAAGTGACTTCCTGGACACATCCGGTGATAGACAGTGCAGAGGATCTGTCCAAAATCCGTCTGGATCAAAACAATAAATATTTTAGAAAAATTGAAGAGATGACCGACTGTGCTCTTCAGTATGCCGAAGGACAATACATTGTAGGGTATACCGACCTCCACCCGGGTATGGATTTTGTGGCTTCCTGGAGAGGAAATGACAGGGTCTGCATGGATTTCTATCTTGATCCCGGCCTGCTGAAAGAGCTGATCCGCCTGGGAACCGAGGGGTTTCAGGATATTTATGATCATTTTCATAGTATCCTCAGTGCCGCCGGTCAGCCCTCAGCCAACTGGATGGGAATTCCTTCGGCCGGCAAACTCCATATCCCCAGCAATGATTTTTCCGCCCTCATAGGCAATGAGCTCTTTGATGAGTACTGTCTGCCCATCCTGCAGAAAGAGGTCAAACCCATGGACACCAATATCTTTCATCTGGATGGAAAGGGCGTGGCCAATCATCTGGATTCCATTCTCTCTGTTCCTGAGATTGACGCCATTCAATGGGTTCAGGGAGTGGGGGAGGACCAGCCCATTATGCAGTGGGTTCCCCTGTTTAAAAAACTGCAGGATGCCGGAATGCCGGTGATCGCCGATGTGGCTGTGGATGAACTGGAGGATTTTATGGCTGCGGTCCGTCCCGAGGGAATATTCCTGTGGGTGGGGGCTGAATCGGATGAAGAGGAAGAGAGAATTCTGGACCGCTTACTCCACTGGAGCTGAATGATTCACTGCACTGAAGGCTTCACAGGTACAGTAGGCTTCACCGGTACAGAAGGCTTCACCGGTACAGAAGGTTTCATTGATCAGCGGCCGTCCCAGAATACGGGAGTCATATCAATGGAAACAGTCTCTTCCAGGGGCCCTTCCCTGAGAACCCTGATGGCCGTATCTATTACGGTCTTCCCTGTCCCGTAGGGATTGATGTCCACAGTCCCTCTGAGCAGGGAACCGGGGCTGTCCATCCTCTGCAGGTATTCTGATGTGGCATCCAGGCCCACAATGCAGAAATTCTCCGTCCCGATGCCCAGGGAGTTTACCGCCGTCATGGCTCCCAGTGCAGCCGCATCATTCACGGCGGCAATCACGCGTATGTCCTGATGGCGCTGCAGAGCTTTTTCCGTTTCCACCATTCCCGCTTCAGGGGTGAGGGCGGAGACCTCTTCCACAATAACGGCTTCCGGAGCTTTTTCCAGAATGCCGGCTTTGATGCCCCGGCTTCTGTGTTGCAGTGCCTCCATGGGGGTGTATCCGATAATGAGAACCTTGCTGTCGGGGGGCAGCATTTCAGATATCCAGGTTCCGGCAATGACCCCCCCCAGCCGGCCGTAGGAAAAATCATCCAGATTGATATGGGCATCGCTGCCGGGAATGGTCTGGTTCGGATTGATAAAGGGAATCCCTGCTTCCCGGGCTTTTTTCACAAGCGGGATGCAGTCCGCCGGCTGAAGGGGACTGCAGATGACCAGGTCGTAATACTCTTCCAGTGCCCTGTCGAGGTCCTGAATCTGCTTATCCGGTCTGGATTCTCCGTCTGAAATTGTCAGTCTTATACCCAGTTCGTTGGCTCTGTCTTTCATACCATTTGTCAGTGTCCGGAAATAGGGATTGCTCAGATCCATAGGAGAGTAGAAGAACTGCAGCCCCTCCGGACTCTTCTGCTGTTCTTTCTTTTCACATGAGCTTAATAAGGAGACCAGAAATACTGAAAGGAAAATACACACTGCTGATTTCAACAGCCGGGAATACGACATGATCCCATTCTATCATCCACTCTGCATTCAGGCTATCAATTTCTGGTTTTCCCGGCGGGGCTTTGTTCAGGACTCAGGAAAAGCTGACATAAAGTGCAAAAAGAAAAATGACTGTTAACAGCAGAAGTACACCGAAGTTTTTTGACAGGATCTGTCCCGCAGTAATGAGTTCGGATTTTATGTCCTTTTTCATCTCACTGCCAAGTTCTTTTCCTTTGATCAGTTTACCGCATACTGCACATTCCAGTTCGGCACTGCTTGAGAAGGTGAAAAGGGGAATCCAGTACAGGTGGATGTATCTTATTACTGCGTTTTTTGTGAGTTCTCTTTTTCGGCAGTCAGGGCATTGCATTTCATCCAGAGCTCCCCCCTGCAGTCTTTTTTTCCGAATACCCCAGAAGATCAAAGCATGTACTCCTGACTGATTGTTTCCGCCACAGATTTGGCTCCGAAACAGCGCAGCTTCACAATTTTATCTTCAAATTCAAAGTTCAGAATCCCGCTGATCCAGCCGAAATCTCTCCAGACCGATTTTACTTCGGACATTGAGAATGAAAGATCAGACTCGGAAGGGTGAATCGTTCTGTTAATACTGTTCATTGAGAAATTGAAACGTCCGTCAGAAATAGTGAATTTGCCGCCGATCCATAAACCGCCGTGATGTTTGATATAACTTTTAATATTTTTGTTTATATCCTGTTTGAATAAACCAAACTGAAGTTTGATCTCCGCAGTTTCTGAAGGCAGGGTGAATATATTGCAGTATTTTGTTATTTCCATATTGGCTTATAATAGTCGTATACAAAGTAACTGTACAGTATTGACTGCTAAAAATCCCCCGCCGACGGCAGGGGATAAGGAGTTTTATGAAAAAAGGGATATCCCTTTTAATCCCTGGTCCGGTGGGACATCTGATCCAGACTGACCGCAGCCAGAAGAACGACACCCTTTACAATCCACTGGGAGTATTCATCCACATTGATCAGGATCATACCGTTGGTCAGAACACCCATCAGAAGAACACCTGTAATCACACCTGTGATCTTACCGGAACCTCCGGCAATACTGACGCCTCCCAGAACAACGGCAGTGATGATATCCATCTCATATCCCTGTCCCGCCTTGGGCTGGCCGCTGTTAACTCTGGACAGAAGTACGATTCCCGCCAGGGAAGCCAGAAAGGATTCCAGAATGTAAATCTTGTATTTGGTCAGTTTAACATTGATTCCCGACAGGCGGGTCGCCTCTTCATTGCCCCCGATTCCGTAGACATAACGGCCGAATTTGGTTTTGTTCAGCAGGATGTATCCCCCGATAAACACCAGTATCATGATGATCACAGGTACGGGAATCCCTCCGATATATCCCTGTCCCAGAAAGGCAAAGCTTTCGGGGAAACCGTATACAGGCAGACCTTTGGTTGTTGTGTAGGCAACACCCCGGAGGGCGGTCATAAAGGCCAGAGTGGTGATAAGGGGGGGAACGCCCACTTCATTAATGAAGAAACCGATAATCACACCCAGAACCACACCGATGAGCAGGGCAAAAATACTGGCGGCCACAGGATGAACCCCGGCAACCATCAAGGATGAGGCCGAAACAACAGCCACGCCGATTACCGACCCCACAGACAGGTCGATACCCCCTGTAAGGATGACAAAGGTCATCCCCACGGCACAGATTCCCACAATGGAAACCTGACGGAAAATATTTATGATGTTTCTGCTTGTGAGAAATGAACTGGACATGATTGAAAAAATGACAATCAGAACTCCCAGTGCAATGGGGATGGCAAATCTGGAGAGACCATCAACGATTTTCTTCCTGTCCAGAGTGCCTTTATCTGCCGTTTTAATAGTTTCAGCTGCGGGCGATTTCATTATTACTTCCTCCTGAGGCGTATTCTAATATGATTTCCTGGCTGTACTCTTCGGGGGCCAGCTCCTTGACCAGCTCTCCTTCGCAGAGAACCATGATTCTGTCTGACATTCCGATGAGTTCGGGCATTTCCGAAGAAATCATCACAATGGCTTTGCCTTCGGCCGCCAGATCTCTCATAAGCCGGTAGATCTCCTGTTTGGCTCCCACATCGATTCCCCGGGTGGGCTCGTCGAAGAACAGAACGTCCGAATCGGTCATCAGAGCCTTGGAGAGAACCACTTTCTGCTGGTTTCCGCCGCTCAGTGAGCTGACGGGTACGTCCAGGGTGGGGGCTTTGATGCGCAGTTTGTCCTTCATTCCCCTGGTGAGCTCCGTCTCTTTTTTACTGTTGATCAGAAGTCCCCTGGCAAAGGTTCCCAGAGAGCTGAAGCTTATATTCTTTTTTATGCTCAATTGAGCCAGAATACCGTGCTGTTTTCTGTCTTCGGGAATCAGTCCGATTCCCTTGTTGATAGCATCACCAGGGTTCTTGATGACCACCTCTTTCCCCAGGAGGGTTATGGTTCCCTTCTCAATGGGATCGGCGCCGAAGACAGCCCGGGCGGTTTCGGTCCGTCCTGCCCCCACAAGTCCTGCCAGTCCGAGAATCTCTCCCTTTCTCACATCAAAGCTGATATCCTTGAGGAGGGAAGTGGTCAGGTTTTCAACCTTGAGAGCCACATCTCCCTTTTCACAGCTGTCTTCAGGAAAGTCATTTCCCAGTTCTCTTCCGACCATAAGATGAATCAGTTCATCTCTGTTTGTATCTTTAATTTCCAGGGTGGAAATGTATTGTCCGTCTCTAATAATGCTGACCCTGTCGGCCAGTTCAAATACTTCCTCCAGTCTGTGGGAGATATAGATCACCGTCACATTCTGGCTTTTAAGTTTTTTTACAATTTTGAAAAGATATTCCAGCTCATTGTTTGTCAGGGGAGCGGAGGGTTCGTCCATAATCAGTATTCTGACATTCTGGCTGAGGGCCTTGGCTATCTCTACGATCTGCTGAAAACCGACCGTCAGTTCCTTGACCTGCTGCTTCGGATCAATGTCCACACCCAGATCAACCAGAATTTCCCTGGTTTTTTCCTGCATAGCGGCATAGTCGATGAAACCGTTTTTCATGATTTCTCTGCCGAAAAATACATTTTCAGCCACTGTCAGTTCGGAAATGAGGTTGAACTCCTGATAAATACAGGAAATTCCTGCATTCATGGAGGCAATGGGACTCTGGTGATCAACCACTTCACCCGCATAAATCATCTCGCCGGAAGTGGGTCTGATGGCACCGGTAACAGTTTTGATGAGAGTCGATTTTACGGCACCGTTCTCACCGCAGATGGCATGAACCTCGCCTTCTCTGAAAGAGAGACTCAGATCATCCAGTGCCAGTACACCGGGGTACTCTTTTCGTATTTTGTTCAGTTCAAGCAGGATATTATCCTTATTCACCTGAAACTCCTTACTTGGTATTCCTTGATAAACAGTTTTTAAAAAAAGGCTGCCCGCTGAAGGGCAGCCCCTTATTGAATCAATCAGCTGCTGAAATCAGTACTTGTCGATGTTCGCAGCAGTTACAGGAATCATGGGAATCTTGACCATTTCAGCAATGGGTCCGTTCTCAATAACTTCCAGAGAGATATCGATGATCAGTTTTCCTGTTCCGTAGGGATCGATATCAACAGTTCCTCTGTAGATGCTGTCATCCATTTTCATCTTGGCAAGAGCTTCACCTGTGGCATCCAGACCGACGATACAGAAGTCATCTGTAGCCATACCCATGGCTTTAACAGCTTCCATGGCGCCAAGGGCACCGGCATCGTTGGTTCCGCAGATGACTTTTACATTCGGATGAGCCTGCATGATGGTTTCAGCAGCCTGCATTCCCTGTTCGGGAGTGTTGGCGGACTGTTCAGAAACGATTTTTGCATTGGGAGCTTTAGCCAGGATACCGGCTTTGATTCCGTTTGCTCTTTCGATCAGGGCTTCCATCTGGGGGAATCCGAGGATCGCAACTTCAGCTTCTCCGCCCATTTCATTGGCAATCCACTCACCGGCAATGGTTCCGCCGGCAAATCCGTAGTCAAAATCTTTCAGGTTGATATTGGCGTCATTGCCTTCAATCATCTGATGGGGGTTGATAAAGGGAATTCCCGCTTCATGAGCCATTTTGATCAGCTGTTCACAGGCCTTGGGGTCGATGGGGCTGACAATAATAGCGTCCATTCCCTGGGCAATAAAGTTTTCAATTGCTGTTACCTGGCTGGCCGCATCGGATTTGGCATCGTGTACAGTCACTTCAATTCCCAGTTCGGCAGCTCTGTCTTTAACACCGTTGGTTACGGTTACGAAATAGGGGTTGGCAAGATCCATGGTGGTGTAACCGAACTTCATTGTTCCGTCATCCTGCTGTCCGTTCGCAAAAACGGCGGCGGGGATCAGCATCAGTGCCAGAAGGGCAATCAGTAATACTTTCTTCATTGAAAATCTCCTTTGGATTATTTAACTTAAGCCCATGGTAAAGCCACAATCCCGAACCTGGCGATTTTGAATCTTTTGAATTTATTTTTGTTTTTTGTGATTTTCTAACGATTTTTGAATTTCCAGTCTGCGGGATATATTCTTCCTTGACAGGATGGAAGAGGGGAGGCACATAATACAGCAGATATGACAGGTTTCTCCCGCTGGTTTAAAAACAGATCATTCCGGACAAAGCTTCTTTTCAGTTTTCTTCTGCTGTCCCTCCTCCCCCTTGTTCTGATGTCCATCGTCAGTGTCAGGCTCTCTTATAATATGATTTACAAGAGTACCCAGGCCAATGCGGAGATGGTCATAGATAGAGTGCAGGAAGAGCTGGATGCCCTATTGCAGGAGACCCTGTCCGTTGCCGACAGCATCGCCGGGAATGCCATTATTCAGGAAGCTCTGCAGGGTAACTTCAACCCTGAACATAAACAGTTTGCCCTGAATGCCAAGGCCGCTCAGGAGCTGCTGGCGATTTTCCAGTACAGGAAAGAACTTTTCGGTATTGCCGTCATCGGTGAAAACGGGCAGACCCTGATCAGCACCGACAGAATTCTTCAAGAAGAGGATTTCCGCAGGAAGTACTGGTACCGGGAGGTCCTGCAGTATCCGATTCCTCCTGTTGTCTTTCCGCCTCACCCCGAATCCTACGTGTTTGATACGGATGCAAAAAGCCTGTTCAGCCTGGCTATACCTGTGGAAGACAGGCAGTCCTCCCTCCGTCTGGGGGTCATTCTGATAGATATTGAGGAGCGGGTTCTGAAAGAGATGCTTCATAACCGTCTGGGGGAGTGGGGCTACCTGTTTATCCAGTACAACCGTTCGGGGTTCACCAGTTCCATAAACCAGGCTCCCGATTCGGAATATCTGATCCGTCTGGCCAATAATGAAGAGATTGAACAGGAGTTGCTGGACAGGAACCGGGAAATGGTTCTGATCCGGGATCTGACACTGAATGATGTGAAACTGGCCAGTGTGGTCTCCCTGGTGGAACTGACCCGGGACAGCCGCCGGATTGGTTCCCTCCTTTTTGTTCTGATTCTGGGAAGTATGATTCTCTCTATCCTGATGGCGTCCCTCCTCTCATCCAGCATTGCCCGGCCGGTTCATCAGATGCGGTCGCTGATGCTTCTGGTTCAAAAGGGGGATCTTTCAGTCAGAATGTCCGATCTGTCCAGTGATGAACTGGGAGATCTGGGACGCAGTTTCAACCAGATGGTCCAGAGGATTGATAATCTGATGGAGAATGTCAAAGAAGATCAGATACAGCTGCGGAAGGCGGAACTGCGGACCCTGCAGGCTCAGATCAATCCTCACTTCCTGTACAATACCCTGGATTCCATTAACTGGCTCTCCCGGGAGGGGAGGAATGAGGATATCATTGCCATGGTCACATCCTTGACCACCCTGTTCCGGACGGGTATCAGCCGGGGGCAGGATATGATTCCCATCAGTGCCGAAATATCCCATATCGAAAGCTATCTGACCATACAGAAAATCAGGTATGAGAACAGATTCATTTACGAGATGGATGTAGATGAATCGGTACTGAACTGTATGACCCTCAAACTGATTCTCCAGCCTCTGGTTGAAAATGCCCTGTATCATGGTATTAAAATGAAAAAGGGGAAAGGCCTGATTTCCATCCGTGCCCGGAAGGTGAATCAGCTTATCATTCTGGAAGTGAGCGATAACGGTGCGGGAATGAGCGAGGAGCGTCTGTTGGAGGTGCGTCAGGCTCTGGAGGGCACCGTCCGGAACAGCGACGTGACTGAGGAAAAAACAGTCTACGGGATAAAAAATGTCCATGACCGCCTGAAAATTTACTATGGTGACCCATACGGACTGCTCATACACAGCCGGGCGGGAGAGGGGACCACAGTGACACTGAAAATCCCCGAAACAGCCCGCAGTTAAGGCTGTTCAAAAGGGAAACCGGCAGAAGAGTAAACCGTTTGCCGGTAAGAGGTTAGGAAGGAGAATATTCAAGAATGCTGAAAGTCCTTTTAGTGGATGACGAAGAGATTATCAAATCCGGACTCCGGAATGAAGTAAACTGGGAGAGTGCCGGCTGTCTTGTCGCGGGGGAAGCCTCCGATGGACAGGAGGCTCTGGATCTGATTCGTCAGGACCCGCCGGATGTGGTTATTTCGGATATCAGAATGCCCTTCAAAGACGGTCTTGATCTGATGGAAGAAGCCAGAGCTCTGTATCCGGATCTCTTTTTTCTGTTTATCAGCGGTCATGACGAGTTCAGTTATGTGCAGAGGGCTCTGAAAATGGGCGCCAGCGATTATCTACTCAAACCCATCGACACGGTGTATCTGGAACAGAGCCTGTCCAAAATTGCCGGGGAGCTGGGGTCCCGGAGCCGGAACCGGGCTGCCGGTGAGATCTCCAGACGGGCGGAGGTCCGCAGTTTCCTTCAGAAAATCATATTCACAGGACTCCAGGATGAAGCGGCTCTGCGGGAAGAGGCGGTACAGCTTGATCCGGAATTACCGGATAAAACATTTCAGATTCTCTCTTTTCAGATTGACCATTATTACAGTTACGGCGGTCTGGAGGATGATCAGGATCAGGAGAATATCAGAAAGGCCTTCTATGAACTGATACGGAATTTCGATCCGGACCATTCAGCCCTGCTCACAGAATCCCTCCGGGAGTTTGACCTTTGTCTGATGTCCGATT
>JAQQAM010000127.1 GCA_028532905.1 Spirochaetales bacterium | reverse complement strand
AAAAGATACCTGACAGCCGGAAAAAAAATGATCTCCTACTCTGGTTTGACCGGATTCAGGACGCTTTCCGTTATCAGACCTTGGAAATCACTGAAGAGACTGCTCTGAAATGGGGAGAGTTGAGTGCTTCATCCCTGAAGAAGGGCCGCACCCTTCATTCTATAGACGGCATTATTGCAGCGACTGCCTATACCAGCGGATCCATTCTTGTGACAAGAAATACCAGGGATTTTGATTTTCTGCCGATACAGATTCTGAATCCATGGCTCTAGAATGACAAAGAAGGATGAGCATAGCTAAGATTACAATCCACATTACCATGCTCATTTGCTGAAACAACAACCGTCTCCGTCTGGTAATAATATCCGTCATTAGCCTGAATGAGAACATAATATATACCTGGTCTGCAAGTTAGGGTTGTATAGTCACCTGCCCCCAGATTTTCAATGGCATAGGCGGCATCAGATTCTACTTCAGCACGGGTTGAATAAGTAGTCGGATCATTCGGCATCAGCCAGACCCAGGGAAGATTATCATACCCGTAATTGTCAAAAGCTATGGCACCGGCATCAGGATCAATGGAGAGGATTTCTATATCATCAGGTGTCAGTGTAAAATTAGAATTTTCCTCCAGTTTCAAAATACCAGATATGACAACATCCACAGAAAGGGATTCTGTACCTGTGGGAAACTCCACTTCAAACTCTTCAAAAGATTCTGGAGTCGGAATCCCCAAAGAGTCGGGAGTTGCCCCGTCAATACTGATAAGTGCTTCCACCTCATCTGCCGTATTGTTATACACTCTGATTGTCGCAGTTTTAGGAAAAAGGAAACATCCCGATAATAGAAGAATGATAAATAGCAGGGCTAAGTTTTTCGTACAATTATATTTCATAATTGTGCCTCCCTGATACTGACGGGAGCTTTTCTACCCGGCAGTCAAATCCGAACAGACCTTTATCCTGGAATACGAAGAATCACAAGCTGCAGGGGGGGCTCAGAGAGATCTGTTCCCCTTAAATTATAATCCTTCTCATCTCTGATCACCATGAATATGGCTATAAAACTGAAAAGAGGCTCTACTTCATGGTTCTACTTCATGGCTGTACAGCTTTTACAGGAAAAGCATCTGCAAGGACCGGAGGTCATCAAGTGACAAACCGGATAATAAACCAGAGAATCAGTGTTCCTTGTACACCCGGACCTCAACAATCCGGGCACTGTAATCGGCTATGGTATTGAGAACCTTCACTCTCAGACGGGAAGCCTTCTGCAGGGGAAAGGAATGCACTCTTTTGCGCAGCCAGTTGTCCCGGTATTCGACAACCGTCACCCACTGTCCGGCGGACCGGTCATAGACCTCCAGGTTGTAATCGCTCACACAGCGGGGAGGATATTTAGTAGACCGTTTCCCGTTCATGGAGGCGACATTCAGATCAGTATCAAAAACCAGATGAACCGTATCAAACTCCTTCTCCGAACCGAAATCCAGCTCCAGCCACTGGGGAAAATCATCATTGGGCTCTGAAATCCACATATAGTGCTCCGGATCGATGACCCGGTTCCAGCCGTTATTCACATTGCCCGGTCCGCCGTCGGCAAACTCCACAAGGGGTTTTTCCAGAGAAAAGGCATAATACTGATGCCGGGGCGGGATGGTCCAGGGAAGGTTGAAGTCATGCTTCCAGGCCAGGTAGGTATCCAGCTTCCCGGACACCCGCCTCTGAATGAAAACATCCTCTGCCGGGTCGAGATAAACCCAGGCATATTTCATGGTGAAGTCCTTGTTCACCGGAAACTCCACCCAGGTTTCCCCATGGGGGCCGATCTCCGCCTGTGCTTCTCCCACAGGATAATCGGATGAGAACATTCCGGGGGAATCATCCTGAAAGACATGGAGTTTCAGCTGCCGGGGCTGATCTGCATCATTGCGCAGTCTGATCCAGAGGCTGTCGATCCGCAGGGTCTGTTCCAGGGGAAAGAAGATGGCCCGCCAGCAGCCTCCCAGCTGGGGCCAGCCGCAGGGTTCGCCCTTCTCTCTTTTAAACTGCTCCCATTTGTTGATGCTCGATGCTTTTGCTTCCGCCTGCAGAGCCAGATCTTCAGGGTCTTCATTGATAACACCCGGCAGATACAGATCTTCTTTCAGACAGAGCTGCTGCAGCTCCTTCAGATGATCCTGGTAGATTCCGTCAGGGGATGTCCCGTATTTTCGACAGAGAGAGGCGGCAACGCCGGCAGCCTGACCTGTGATGGCACACTGCCCCTCCACACGGACGGTTCCCAAGGCCACATGGGTAACCGAAATATTCCGACCGGCCATAAACAGGTTGTCCACATTCCGGGAATAGAGGCAGCGGTAGGGGATCTTCACAAGGGGGACATCCATATTGCTGAAATAGGGGCCTTCCTCCCCCGAATAAACCCCTTTGGGATGGTGCAGATCGATGGGCCAGCCTGAGTAGGCGATGGTATCTTCAAAATCCCGTCCACCGGCACAGTCGGCTTCACTCAGCACATAGGGACCTGTCAGGCGCTGGCCTTCCCGGCGCCCGTTAATAAAGGGAATATAGACCAGTTCGAAGTTATCCGCTTCCTCCTTCCGGCTCCAGCGGTTTTTAATGTAATCCCAGTAGGAGACATAGATTTTGATCAGCTCGTCCCGGCATTCTTCGGGGTAGGCAACATCATCCAGCTCGTTGGAGTGTTCAAGCCACCAGTAGAAGTCCCGCACATCGGGAATCTCTCTGTAGGACTCAAAGGCATCGGAGAAGGGTTCGGCCCAGCCGGGACATTTAAACGCAACGGCCCTGTCGGTTTTCCTGATTCTCTCACTCCGGAAAGGACCTCTTAAGCAGCCGCTCATGGTCAGATGATCCGCTTTCTCGGGAGCCATGGTTTCACCGAACTCGGAAGCCCCTTCCCGTCCGAACATGGCATCCGCACCGGCAAAATGCCCCAGCCAACCGTCACCAGTGGCATCCAGAAAAAGACCGGAGCGGTAGACCGTATCTTCTGTGGTCATAGTATTCCGGGCCGTAACAGCGCGGATGGACTTCCCGGAACCGGCGGCAGCCGTTTCAGCAGCAATAACCCTTTGATTCACAACAATCGTCAGATGCTCCTCTTCTGAGGCCATCTGACGGAAAACAGTGTCGTAATCCTTTCCTGAGTTTCTGACCTTCCAGAAGATCTCTTCGGCAATACCCGTCTCCCGGGCATTCAGCTGCCGGGAATTGGCACCGTCGATGGGCACTTCAATCTCAGGCCCCGCATTGCCTCCCAGGACAGGTCGATCCTGAATCAGAAGAGTCTTCAGTCCCAGACGGGCTGCCTGCAGGGCAGCAGGAAATCCTCCGGGGCCTCCTCCCACGACTATAAAATCATAGCTGCCGCCCTCAGAGGCTTCCGGTTTCAGTCCTTTGCTCTCAAGCCGTTCCCGGCGGATAAGCTCCGGATCATTGGAGGGGACATAATCTGCTTCGGAACTCAACACCAGGGCATTACAGCGGGTAAACCAGCCGGTTCGGTCCTGAAGGGACAGTGTATGTTCTCCGGCTGTCAGTTCAAAAAGATCACCCTTCTCCCAGGTCCAGGCATCGGTATGGGCATTGCCGAATACAGCCTCCCCGGACCTGCCGTCCAGGGCTACCTGAAAACGGCCGGGTCCGTGCCCTTTGATCCAGTTCCGGCAGCGGACCCAGAGGCGGTAACTGCCGGTTTCCGGAACAGAGATCGTCGTGACAGCATCCCCGGCAGGTAGGCCTCCGTTCTGATAGGGTGCCAGCAGATAGGGAGACCCCATCTTGTGTATATACTGACTGTCCAGGCACCAGCCTCCGTAGTTGTCAAAATCAACGCTCTCAATCCAGATTTTCAAGTTTTTCTCCTACATTTCCTTCCGCCTGTGGAATCAGGGGGACAGAGTCTTTACCAGAGGGAGTAGAGATTATAAATCCCCGTTTCTAGACAGGCATGCTGTTCCAGCACCTCCGTCCTCTTCTCCTGCAGTATTGTTTTAGTAGTTTCATCCGGCTCAAAGGCCAGATTATTTTCTTCTTTCAGGTCATTCTGATGATCATACAGCTCCTCTTCCCCTGTCAGAGGAAAGAAGGTATACCGGTAGCGCTCATCATAGACCGTCAGATTCTTTTTGCTTTCATGATGGCCGTAGCAGTGGCACAGGGGATGATTCTGTTCGGCGTCATCGGAAAAAATATCGATTCCCTGGATGTCTTCAGGGATATCAAGCCCCAGCATTGCCATTAATGTGGGAACCACATCGGTATTGCTCATGGGTGTGCCGATCTGCTTCGGCAGATCAGAAGGTCCTGCGGGTTTAAGAATAAAGGGAACATGAACCAGAGCATTAAAGGGGAGATTATCCTTGGCCAGCATCTCAAAGTCCCCCAGAAAATCGCCATGATCCGATGTGAATATGATAATGGTATCCTCATACATGCCCTTCTCTTTCAGGCGCTCTGTGATCTGACCCACGGCTTTGTCTATAAGGGTTACAGAGGCCGCCGTATACCGGTAGGCTGTCTCTATATCCCGCTCTGATGCCCGGTTTCGTTTCAGGGTCTCCTGAACAATGGAAGGTTTCTGCTCACACCGTTCATCCCGCACTGAGAACTCTGGACATTCCAGATCCAGAAAATCCTGGGCCGCATCTTCGGGAGGCGTAAAAGGGTGGTGGGGATCGGGAAAACCGACAAACAGGAACATGGGCTCGTCCCTGTCTGCAGCAGCATCGATCTCTTTACAGGCTTCATCAGCCAGCCACAGGGAGTGATGCAGCTCGGAAGGCAGTTTGGAGAGATAGATGTCTCCCCGGTCACTGGAACTCATGGTATCCGCATCCTGCCGGGGTTTGACCATCTCTTCCGCCTCGGGATGATTCTTCAGAAGCCAGCGGCCGTAGTGCCCCCGGTTATATCCGCAAGGGGCCTCGCCGTGCCCCAGAATCAGCTGTACCTTCTGAAAGCCGTAATAGGGACCTTTCCAGTACTCCATCTCCGGATTTTTCCAGCTGTTATAGGCTTCGGTAAACTCAAATCTGTCATCCGCCAGATGGGGCTCCAGATGAAGCTTGCCCATAAGGGATGTATAATAGCCGGCATCGGTCAGCCGGTCTGCCAGAGTGGGCACATGCCCTCTGACCCGGGAGCCGATCAGATCTTCCACAGCCTGATGCTGTTCATTGCCGGTCCGGCCTGTGGTTCTCCGCCATAGGGGAATACCGTTATTGGTCACCCGGTGGCCGGGGACATAGAGCCCGGTGAGGAGACTGGCCCGGGAGGGCATGCACACCGGATTGGCGGCAATATGCCTGGAAAAGGCCGCGCCATCTGATGCGAGAGCATCTATATGGGGTGTTCGGGCCAGGGGGTTGCCGCTGCAGCCGAGGCTGTCATAGCGCTGCTGGTCCGTATGTAATATGATCACGTTTTTCTTTTTCAATTCTGTTCCTCCCTCAATCTGAAACGCTTTGTATGAAAAACGGGAGCCCTGAGGCTCCCGGAAAGTATGAACGACATTTTGTCAACATTCAACAATAGATTCTTACGATTAACTGCACATTTTTAGCCAGACCGACATATCATGGAGGCCGCGGTTGGACCAGGCATAGTAGGGTATGAGGCGGATGGAGATTTCATCCCGGGAAAGGGGGCTGACGAACTGCTTCCTGTAATCTGCATACTCACAAAGGGTCTTATTTGATATAATACAGGTCATGAATACCACATTACCCGCACTGGGAGCCATGATCCTGTTCTGGGCTCTGACACCAATAACCATTGCCTATGTTAAGAATGATTTCTCCCTGATTTTTCAGGTCTGGGCCCGTTACACAATCTCCAGCCTGGCCCTCTGGACTGTCGTCCTCAGCAGAAGGGATCTGAGACTGGTTTTAAAAGATCAGGCAAGACAGCTGGTCAGAATGCTGATTCCCGTACTGCTTATGGCTCTGGCAACACTCTCGTTCCAGCTCAACTACACCTACTGCTTTTTTCTCATTGACCCGGGCTTCGGTATTCTCCTTTACCAGTCGCAGGTCATCTTCTCTATTATTCTGGGAGGTCTGTTCTTTACAGCCGAACGGAAACTTCTGAAATCCAGAAAGACTCTGGGAGCCATTGTCCTGGCTCTAGCCGGAGCAGCCGTGGTCATTCTGTTTCAGAATCAGGGAGTCTCCTTCACATTTAACAGGGGAATCCTTTTTGCACTGGCAGCGGCTCTGTCCTGGTCATTTGTAGGTGTTGTTAACCGGGGCATGGTCAAAGACAGACTCCCTCCGCTGATCACCATATCCCTCGTCTTCACGGCAGTGGCCCTGATCCTGATTCCGGCGGTCCTGCTGGATACCGATTCTGTAATCGCTGATCCCGGCCTGACTAAATGGATTGTCCTTCTGGGGTCGGGTATCCTGGGCAATGCCGGAGGCCAGGGTCTCTATTACTACCTTCTTCCCCGGGTCGGTCTGATTACTGCGGCATCGGTGCAGCTCCTGGTCCCTTTCCTGACGGGACTGTTCTCTTATCTATTCTTCAGAGAGCAGATCACCCTGCTCCAGGGAGCAGGAGGGCTTGTGCTGCTGGCCGGATGCCGGATGATTATAAAAGAAAAAGCGAAGCAGATGAAAACGGCTCCGCCTGAGGGATTAGATCAGGCACTCTCATAACGGATTGCCTCTTCGGCAACCCCCAGCTGTTCCAGTTTATTCAAAGAAGCATTGATCATGGGTTTCGGGCCGCACATATAGATCACCCGGTCATCCAGATCCAGACGCTCCATCACATCGGTGACAAAACCTTTTTCCCCTTTCCACTTATCATCGAAAGCGACAACCTTTATAAACTCAAACTTGTCATGCTTCTTTTCCAGGGCTTCAAATTCCTCTCTGTAGAGAATCTCATTCTCCTTGTTCACACCGTAGATCAGCTTGACTTCGTCAATAGCTCCGTCTTCTACAGCATCCTGCACCAGAGGAAGAAAGGGAGTAATCCCGATGCCACCGCCAACAAAGACGGCTTTCCGGGAATCCTCATCCAGAATGAGTTCGTCTCCCACAGGACCTTCCAGCACCACATCCATACCGTCTTCAAACTGATTAAACAGGATATCCGTCCCGAATCCCCTGGGTGCTTTTTTAACAGTAACACTGATCTGACGGGCCTCACTGTTGAAGCGTGACACGGAAAAAGCCCTGAACATTTCAGGTTCATTCTGAATGCGGACAAGAATAAACTGACCGGGTGTGAAGGAGATATCATTATCCTTCAGCTGGAAGGTAAACTCCCTTACATCATCTGCCAGAAGACGGCTGGCGGCCAGAACTGTGTCGAATCGTCTGCGGTTCTCACCGGCTCTCTTATTGATATGTTTTGCCATAAAGGAAGCTGTACTCTGGTTGGCCAGGTTGAGGATTCCGGCAGGACAGTGGGACACACAGGTGGAACATTTCAGACAGTCCACACTGTCAAACTGGTTTTTGTCGGAGAAATGATCATAAGGAGAGAGCTGCATGGGGCATACCCGGGCACACTTCCCGCATTTATGACACTGATTCTGATCTGATACGGTTATCTTCTCATCTGTGGATTCTGTCACTTTCAGCTTTCTGCCTACAGAGTAGGAGGCTTTCTGCATAAATCCCATGGGACAGAAATTACACCAGGTCCGGGGACTGACGATCAGCCCCAGCAGACCACCTGATACAGTCACCATAAGATAACTGCTCACAAAAACCAGTCCGATCTTGTCCCAGAAACTGCTGCTGCCGTACAGACCGGCAATCATTATGAAACGGGACACAAGCTTATAAGTAAAAAGAGTAAAGAAAGCCAGGGAGAAAATTTTCCATTTGAAGAATCCTGGTATCCGGACATTCCTGCTGACTGGGAGGAGCAGTGAATCAAAAAGACTGCCGTGGGCGCAGATATTACCGCACCAGAAGCGTCCCTTGAAAAAGGAAGCCAGCACAAGACCGATCATAACCGGGATAACAAGAAGTCCCAATTTGGGTTCATAAAGGCCGCCCAGGGCAACCAGCAGGGTGAAAAAAAAGGCATACTTTCTGATAACAGTGAAGGTTCTCTGGGCTTTGATATTGTATGACGGTTTCAAAGCCAGGGGCTTAAACTGAGGTTTCATTAATGTCTCCGGGATTTATATTTGATAAAATTTATATACCTTTTTCAATATATTTAATAACAAAAATACTGTCAATATCCTTATCCTTTTTCAAGATCCCTTCTGCAGAAGAAAAACAGGAACCCATAGGTAAAAAGAGTCATAAAAGCTATACTCTCAAATCATGGACATACTACTATTCAGCATCACCACAATTGCACCGACCTTTATCATTATTCTCACTGGGGTCTTCCTTAAAAAAATAAGAATCATAAACGACGATTCCTGCGGTTATCTGTCAGGACTTGTATTCAACCTGCTGCTGCCTGCCCTGATCCTGAAAACCATTGCACAGATGGATAAGAACAGCAGTTTCACCTATTCCATGGTTCTAAGTCTTCTGATCTTTTATTTCGGTACGATTACCATCGCCTGGCTTGCTGCAGGGTTTATGGGAATACAAAAAGGGGTAAGAGGCTTCTTTATGACCGGAGCCACATTCGGAAACAATGCCATAATCGGTTATGCCTTCGGAGACGCTCTTTATGGAGAAGCAGGAATCGCCAGGGCTGCCATTCTCTCAGCCATCCTGATGCCTTTATCAATTTTCTTTTCAGGACTAATGCTGAATAGAACAGATACAGACAAAAGCAGCAGACATGCGGTCAGGGATTTTGCTCTGTCCATGGTTAAAAACCCTGTTATGCTGTCTCTGCTGGCAGGAATTATCATCTGGCAGAGCCCCTTTGAAGTACCCGATCTGGGGATCAGTGTCCTTACAATGCTGGGGCAGGCAGCTCTGCCTGTTGCCTTGATATCCATCGGAGGAAGCCTCCAGTTCAATATGAATAAAGGGGATTACAGTGAAATTTCTGCAACCACTGTTCTGAAACTTCTGGTTATGCCAGCACTGGCTCTCCTGGCTTCGCTGCTGCTGAACCTGACACCTGAAGCAACCGGCTCTCTGTTATTAATGGCTGCCTGTCCCAGTTCAATATCCTATTATGTTATGGCCCGTAATCAGGGACACAGCTCCTCCAAGGGGGCAGGAGTCGTAACAGCAACTACAGTAAGCTCCGCGTTCACAGCCGCCCTGATAGCCGCTTATTTAAGGCATCAGGGTTGGGTTTAGTCCGGTTTTTTCTGAACAGAATTCAATAAAAGGGCTGCCCCGGAACAAGGCAGCCCCCAAAGGAGAATGAAAAAAAGCTATCTTTTAACGCGTCCTGTTACCGACCCGTTTTTGAGTGACATAACTTCATCATAGCTGGAGTAGTTGAAATCTCCCTCTATGGAATGACACAGACAGGAGGCTGCCACGGCAAACTCCAGTGCGTCTTTTGGTGAGTCTTTGAACTCTCCGGACAGACCGTAAATCAGCCCTGCAGAGAAGGAATCCCCTCCTCCCAGCCGGTCTACAATGTTTTTAATCTGGTAGGGTTTATACTCATCCCCGTCCAGAGGGGCAAAATCGGCTTCTCCGGTTTTACAGGTATAGAGCATGGCTCCCCAGTTGTTGTGGTTGGCACTGATGGATTCCCTTAAGGTGATGGCCACATGGCTCACATGGGGAAACTGGCTCTGAATCTGTTTGGCCACATCAGGGTAGCGGGCAATATCCAGTTCTCCGGCTTCCACATCGCTTTCGCCGGCTTTGATCCCCAGCACATCATGGGCATCTTCTTCGTTTCCGATGACCACATCCACATATTTCAGGAGACGGCGCATGGTTTTTTCGGCCAGATCACGGGGAGCCGTACCGGGTTCCCAGTTCCAGAGTTTCTTGCGGAAGTTCAGGTCGCAGGAGACAGTGGCACCCGCCTCTTTGGCCTTGGATGCCGCCAGAATAGAGGCTTCTGCAGCCTCTTTGGAGATGGCCTGAGTGATACCGCTGATATGGAACCATTTGGCATCGGCAAAAATATTGTCCCAGTCGTAGGCATCCCCGGGGGTGACGGCAACTGAGGAGTCAGCCCGGTCGTAGATGACCTGGCTGGGTCTCTGGTTGGCACCGGTTTCCATAAAATAGAGTCCGAGGCGTCCTTCATCTGTTCTGAGGATATAGGATGTGTCTACTCCGAAGCGTCTTACCGCATCTTCGCAGGCATCTGCAATACTGTGTTTGGGGAGGGCTGTTACATAGCGGGTGTTTGCACCCAGCTGTTTGAGGGAAACCGCCACACTGGACTCGGCTCCTGCGAAGGTGACATTCAGATTACCGGGCATGGTCTGTCTGAAGCGTCTGTTGTTATCCGGGGAGAAACGCCCCATAATCTCGCCGTAGCTTACAATTACATCTTTCATTATTATCCTCTTACCTCTTTTACAATCTTTACGGCTTCCCGGGCATTGGCCGCGATACCCCTCCAGTCCTTGTTATTGATCATTCGGACAGGAGCAATCCAGGAACCGCCGATAGCCAGAACCTCTGGTCTCTCCAGCCAGGAAGCCATATTGGCTGCATTCAGTCCGCCCAGGGGAATATACTTCAGATCCAGAAACCCGTAGGGTCCGT
Organism: Spirochaetales bacterium; assembly: GCA_028532905.1. GTDB lineage: Bacteria > Spirochaetota > Spirochaetia > DSM-2461 > DSM-2461 > Oceanispirochaeta. Next base: position 2,447 of record JAQQAM010000127.1, on the reverse strand, counting down.
TCAGAGACTTCAGGTAGCTGACGCCGCCAAGGGGCTCGGCAGGGAACAGTTTCAGAACACGGCAGCCCTTTTCCACTGCCGCTTCCACTTCAGAGGCTGTGCTGATTCCGGGACCGAAGGGAAACTTTCTTTCCAGTGCTCCATCGATCACATTGGTATTGCAGCCGGGAGCTACGGCAAAAAGAGCCTTTCGTTTGATAATCTCATCCAGCTGAGAGGGCTGCAGAACGGTTCCCACACCGGCATTCATTTCGGGAACTTCCTTTGTAATGGCTTCCAGGGCATCCAGGGCCGCAGGAGTTCTCAAGGTCAGCTCCATGGCCGAGATTCCTTCATCCACAAGCAGTTTTGCCAGGGGAACCGCCTGGGAGGCATCCTCAATGGTAATAACGGCGATCACTCCGGAGTCAGCCAGTTTGCCTTTCAAATCATCATTAAATATCCTATTCATCGGGTCCTTCTGTGTTTATATTGTTAAACCCACTATAGACATCAGTTCTTTTATATGTCAACATTTTAAGACAGCTGTCTCTCTCAGAGAGACAACAGGATTTATAAACAAGGAATATTGAGATGGAAAGCTCCCAGACCATAGAAAAAACCATGCTCCTTCTGGAGACTCTGGCATCCCAGGGTCCCTGCCGGGCTTCGGTCATAACAAAAGCTCTGGATATTCACAGAAGCAGTTCCTACAGGATGCTGGGATCCCTTGTGAAGCTGGGATATGTCCTTCACCATGAAGAGAGCGGGCAGTACAGCCTGTCCCGGAAAATGGAAAGTTTTACAGACTCGGGAACCGCCTGGGGATGGCTGAAAAATCTGGCGGACCCTCTCCTTGCCGAACTCTATGACGATCTCAATGAGACCATGCATCTGGCGGTTCTCCATAACAATGAGATCAGCTACCTGAGCAAATGGGAATCCAGCCGGAGCCTGAGGGTTGTGGTTCAGTCCCAGGCGGGGGGTCATGCCCCCCTGTACTGCACGGGTCTGGGGAAGATGCTTCTGGCGGGTCAGGAGAAGGATGAGCGGGAGAGGATTGTAAAGGATATTGAACTGAAACCCTTCACCCCTGCAACAATCCGTACATCAGATGCCCTGAACAGAGAACTGGACACCATTGCCACAGACCTGGTCTCCTTTGACAATGAAGAGCATGAAGAGGGTGTGAACTGTATTGCCGTTCCCCTCTTAAACAGAGAGGGAGAGATTATTGCCGCCATCAGCATCACCGTTCCCAGTCTGCGCTTTACGGACCATCGGAAAAAGGAACTCCTGGCCCTGATGCAGAACACTGGCCGGCGGATATCAGCACTGATTGACGAATACCATCTGTAACCGCCAGCCCTTCAGGCAGATGCTGGTAAAAATACAATCTTAAAATCCTGCACTTTTTCATAAACTCATCCATTTTGCCCTGAGACGGGGGAGTGTTATTCTTCCAGATACCCTTAAAAAGGCTCTGCATCGGAACAGCCTGAGGATTTGATCAGTGGAGAAGGATATGCAGAAAAAAAGTGCCGCCACCCGGCGAGCGGATCAATATGCTGAAAGAGGTTCTCTGTGGAATTACATCGTCCGCTTCGATCTGGATCAGAGACATCCCTACAGCCATCCCCACGCCTATCATCCAAACAATTCAAGAGAACTGAGGAACGGAAGAAATTGATCTACAAAGACAGCAGCAGAACCATACCGGAGAGAGTGGAAGACCTTCTGGGCAGAATGACCCTGAAAGAGAAGGTCGGACAGATGAACCAGCGGATGCTGGGATGGAACGCCTTCGTCATTAAAGAGGGAGAACCGGAAATTACTCAGGCCTACAAAGATGAAGTGGCCTTCGGAGACGGACTGGGCGCTCTGTACGGCATCTCCCGGGCAGACGGCTGGAACAGCCACATCACCATGGGAATCTCCCCGGAAGAGAGTGTCCGCACAGCCAATGCCCTCCAGAAATACGCCATTGAACATACCCGGCTGGGGATACCCGTCCTGATGGCTGCCGAATGTCCCCACGGCCATGAGGCTCTGGAGGGAACGGTATTTCCCACAAACATCGGGATAGGCTCCACATGGAACCCGGAACTCTATGAAAAGGTCTGCTCCGTTATAGCCGAAGAACTCCGGGCCCGGGGCGGTCATCTGGCTCTGGTATCCACTCTGGATATCGCCACGGATCCCCGCTGGGGACGGTGCGAGGAGTGCTACGGGGAAGATCCCCTACTGGCCGCCCGGTTCAGCGAAAAAGCCGTAACAGGGATTCAGGGCCGGAACGCCTCCCCCCTTCTGCCCGGCAGTAAGGCAGCTGTTGTTCTCAAGCATTTCTGTGCCCAGGGAGCCACCATGGGAGGGCATAACGGAAAATCCACAAATATAGGTCCTCGTGAATTGAGAGAGATCCACCTCTCAGGAATGAGATCCGGCGCGGCAGCCGGAGCCATGGGCTG
>JAQQAM010000126.1 GCA_028532905.1 Spirochaetales bacterium | reverse complement strand
CGTATATTACCTGTCTCTCAGGTTCGAAAAAGAGTGTCCGCACCATTGTCGGGCATTTAAGAGAGTCCACCGGCAGTACCGGTCTGAAGCTGTATAAAGATCAGGAAGGCGGGGAAGAGGTTGCGGCGTTTTCCAATTATGATGAACAGGGAGAACTCTGTTTTGAAGCTCGTATTCCCTTGTGCGATTTAAAGCGTTTTGTCTTTAAGTTGTCCAGTCATATTGCCCTGAACACATAAAACAGACTGTATCTCATAACAGCGATATAGAGGGCCTCCCCAGGCGGTAACCCTGAAGCCCATAGCAGTGCGGTGCCGGCGACAGGCGGCATTGTACCGTAAAAAAGACCCCGGACAAACCGGGGCCTGATTCACCTTTCGAAGGACAAACTCTAGATAAAGAACTTGATCAGGAAGATGACGGCTACGATGTAAGTGAGGACGGGAACATCCTTGGCCTTGCCGGTGAAGGCTTTGAGCAGCACGTAGGAGAGGATACCGAAAACGATACCTTCGGAGATGCTGTAGGTCAGGGGCATCATGAACATGGTCAGGAAGGCGGGGAGTGCTTCTGTCATGTCGTTGAGCTCCATATCTTTTACAGGAGTAATCATAAACAGTCCCACCAGAATAAGGGCAGGTGCAGTAGCCGCTCCGGGGATCATCAGGAACAGGGGAGAGAGGAAGAGGGCTGCAAAGAACAGGATGGCCGCCGTCAGGGCTGTAAGACCTGTTTTTCCGCCTTCTTCAACACCCGCTGCCGATTCAACATAGGTTGTTACTGTACTGGTTCCCAGACAGGCTCCCACAGTTGTACCTACGGCGTCTGCCAGAAGAGCCTGTTTGGCTCGGGGCACTTTGCCGTCTTTGGTGAGGATACCGGCCTTTGTGGAGACACCGATCAGGGTTCCCACGGTATCGAACATATCCACCAGAAGGAATGTGAACAGGACGATAAACATATCTACTGTGAAGATCTGTGAAAAGTCGAATCTAAAGAAAATAGGTGCCAGAGAAGGGGGTGCCCAGGAGCCCGAGGGAGCGGAGGTAAGACCCAGGGGGAATCCGGCAAGGGTTCCGGCGATGATTCCGATCAGAAGAGCCCCTTTCACCTTGTAGGCCAGAAGAATGGCTGTAACAATCAGGCCGATAACTGCCAGTGTGAACTCGGGGGTTGAAAAGGTTCCCAGACCGACCAGAGTGGCGTCATTGTTGACGATGATTTTGGCATTCTGCAGTCCGATGAACGCAATAAAGAGTCCGATACCAACGGAGATGGCTTTCTTGATGTTGGTGGGGATGCAATTGATAATGGCTTCCCGGACATTCAGGAAGGTCAGAATCAGGAAGATGATCCCTTCAAGGAATACGGCAGTCAGGGCAAATTCCCAGGAGTAACCCATTCCCAGACAGACGGCATAGGCAAAGAACGCGTTGAGTCCCATACCGGGAGCCAGGGCAAAGGGGAGTTTGGCCACAAGGGCCATTACCAGTGTGGCGATACCGGCTGAGAGGGCGGTAGCAGTGAAGACTGCACCAAAATCCATTCCCGCATCGGCCAGGGTGAGCGGGTTGACGATAAGAATGTAGGCCATAGTGAGAAAGGTGGTGAGACCGGCGAGAACTTCAGTTCTGACGGTGGTTCCGTTTTCTTTCAGTTTGAAAAACTTTTCCATGAAGGCTCCTTGGATCTGTCCCGGTGTATGGGACGTTTTGATAGATTCTGATCTATTATACAGTGTGTTTGACTGATCGATCAATTAAATATATTTCTTTTCCCTTTGTCAGGAAGAGAGGGCGTATTATACTAAAAGGATGATAAGAATGTCAGTAGAGTCTGGTCAGGAGAGTAGGGTATGAACTTAAAAACCTTTATAGATGCCGCCGCAGGAAGAAAAAAAGCGGATATTGTTTTCAGAAATGCAAAGATAGTCAATGTATTTACAGGAGAGCTGATCGAGAACTCCCTGGCCGTAAAAGACGGAAAGATTCTGGGGTACGGAGCCTATGAAGGGGAACAGGAGATTGACCTGAAAGGGGCTGTTCTGGCACCGGGTTTTATCGATGCCCATGTTCATATTGAGTCTTCCCTGACCACCCCGGAGCATTTTGCCTCTCTGGTTGTCCCCCGGGGAACCACCACGGTCATTGCGGACCCCCACGAAATAGCCAATGTGGCCGGTCTGGATGGTATTCGCTATATGCTGGAGGCCTCAGAAGGGCTGCCTCTGGACTGTCTGTTTATGCTCCCCTCCTGTGTGCCGGCCACCCCTTTTGAGAATGCCGGAGCAGTGCTGGGAGCGGAAGACCTGGAAACTCTGGCCGGAGAGGACCGGATTCTGGGGCTGGGTGAGATGATGGATTACCCCTCCCTTATCGGGGCTTCTGATCCGGTTGTGGCCAAGATGGAGATGGCTTTGAAACGGAATATGCCCATTGACGGCCACGCTCCCATGGTGGACCGGAAAGAACTGAATGCCTATATCGGGGCAGGGGTTAAGACCGACCACGAGTGCTCCACTCCCGAAGAGATGCGTTCCCGGCTCCGTCGGGGGATGTATGTACTGATCCGGGAAGGTTCGGCGGCCCGGAATCTGAAAAGTCTGATCAATGGGGTCAAGGCGGTCAATCTCAGGCGCTGTGCTTTCTGTACCGATGACAAGCAGCCCGAGGATATCCTGAAGGACGGCCATATCAATTACAATATCCGGGAGGCTGTGGAGCTGGGGATTGATCCTTTGTGGGCTATTCAGATGGCCACCCTCAATTCAGCAGAGTGCTACGGTCTGAAAGGGAAGGGGGCGCTGGCTCCCGGTTATGATGCAGATATTGTTGTGCTGGATGATTTGAAGTCCATCACTGTGAAGCAGGTGTACAAACGGGGCAAACTGGTGGGTGAAAACGGAAAACCCCTGTTTTCCCGGACCCCCCGTCTGTCTGATGCCGTTGTGAATACGGTTAAGGTCAGAACAATCGAGGCTGCCGATTTCCGGCTGCCCCTGGAATCGGATGTGGCCCGGGTGATCCGGATTCTGCCCCATTCCCTGGTGACCGAAAATGCGGTACGCAAGGTGGAGCGGGACGACGAAGGCTGTTTCAGAATCCACCCCGATCTGGATATTCTGAAAATGTCTGTTATCGAACGGCACGGCGGTAAAGGGACCATCGGTCTGGGGCTGGTGGAAAACTACCGCCTCAAGGGCGGCGCTGTGGCCTCGTCCATCGGTCATGACTCCCATAACCTGATTGTCATTGGGGACAGTGATGAAGATATGGCTGTGGCCGTAAATGCTCTGGCAGAAACCGGAGGGGGCATCTCTGTGGCCTCAGGGGGGAAGCTGAGTGGTATTCTGCCCCTGCCCATCGGCGGGCTGATGTCCGACCAGAGTGCGGAAGAGGTGAGCCGCCTGCTGAAGAGTCTCCATGAAACGGCTGCCGAAACTCTGGGGGTCAATCCTGATGTGGATCCCTTTATGACCCTGGCGTTTATGGCCCTACCAGTGATTCCGGAGCTGAAGCTGACGGATGAAGGGCTCTTTGATGTGACGAAATTCGAGTTTGTGGATCTTTGTGTGAAATAAGCTTTGCGGCCTAAATAAAGCCCTTGAGAACCGTATCGTAGGGTTTGACGAAATCCTCGTCTTTGAACCACAGGCCCAGTTCCCTCTCGGCGCTTTCCGGAGAGTCCGAAGCATGAACCACATTGCAGATGACCCCGTCCAGTTCGGGACAGCGGGTGTAGCTCATATGGGTGTAGTCTCCCCGGATGGTTCCAGGAGCGGCAATCCGGGGTTCGGTGTCGCCGTTTATTTTCCGCACCACTTCAATGGCATGAACTCCTTCGACAGCCAGAGCCAGAGACGGACCTGAGAGCAGCAGCTTTACCAGGGGAGGGAAGAACTTCTTACCTTTATGCTCTCCGTAATGTTCTTCGGCCAACAACTGATCTGCAGAAATCAGCCGGGCAGCGCTTATGACCAGACCTGCCTGTTCGTAGCGCTGCATGACCGCGCCCATAAGTCCTCTTTTTACCCCGTCGGGTTTTACCAGTACCAGTGTTTTTTCCCATGTCATAAGAGTCAGTATAGGGAGGGCGTAAGGAGGGGTCAATAGATCAATCTGCCAGAGAGGGGACGTGTCATTTATCTTTGAAGAGAGGGCGCCGGTACGCCGATTATAAGAACAGGAGCCTTTATGACAAGGAAAAACACTGTGAACTGTGCCATTGCAGGCCTGGGTCGCATCGCGGTCACTCTGGAAGATGATCCCTTAAGAGAAAAACCCGCCAGCCACCTGGGAGCTGTTGAATATAATCACGATACCGCCCTGTGCGGAGCCTCTGACCCTGACGGAGAGAAGAGAGACGCCTTTGCCGGGCGCTGCCCCGACTGTCCGGTCTTTGAAGATACTGCCGAAATGATACACCGTGTGAAACCGGATATCCTCCACATCGCCTCGGATACAGACAGCCATATGCCGATTTTAAAAGAGGCTCTGGTACAGAAGATTCCTGTGGTGGTGTGTGAAAAACCCCTGGCCAACTCCCTGGAAGAGGCGGAGGCTCTGCTGCCTCTGGTGGACGGTTCCGAATCTTCAGTTCTTGTGAATCATGAGCGCCGTTTTTCCAGAGACTATCAGGAAGTACACGGTCTGATCCGGGAGAAAGCCTACGGGAAACTTTTGGGGATCAATGCCCGGCTGTATATGGGGGCGACGGGCCGTGCAGTTCCCTGACAGCCACCGTGGTTGCCGCGGGGTTGGCCAGAAAGTAGTGGTACACAAAAGTGACGGTGTCGTGGGAGGCCTGTTCCGAGGAATCCGCCATCTGCCGCAACTGCCGCACGCCAGCTTTCATGTCCTCGGCGATATACCCCAGCACCTGCAAACCGAATTCGTCCAGATTGCGGAAGTGCCGGTAAAAGGTGTTCGGGTTCAACCCCGCCTCCCGGGCCAGTTCCCGCAGGCCCAGCGAGGTCAGGCTGCGGCTTTGGGTAATCAGCCTCAGAGCGGCCTGGACCAGTTTCAGTTTTCCGCCGGCAAGTCGTTGCATCGAGTCGTGTTTCCTTTGGGCGTTGGGCCAACAACCTGTCACTCAGGGCCATTCCTGTGCGAGTGGGTATACAGGTGTCTACTTTGACCGGTATACATGTGTCTACCGGTCATGATGACCACACCGACAACAACAGGCAAGGCCCTTCAGGCCACACAGGAGTGCAGCAATGAAACAAACCGCCAAGATCGCCATTATCGGCACCGGATTTTCCGGCCTGGGCATGGCCATCAAGTTGAAAGAGGCCGGCTTTGACGACTTCGTGATTCTGGAGCAGAGCG
>JAQQAM010000125.1 GCA_028532905.1 Spirochaetales bacterium | reverse complement strand
AAGACTTTACTCCCATAGCCCTTGCTCTATCGGGCCTGTTTTTCTTTATCGGTATTTACTGGCACAGATTCCTGGATATCATTCCCATCGCCAGAAATATCATTGTGGAAGAGATGGATCAGGGTATTATTATTCTTGATAAATCCGATCTTGTAATTGATATCAATATTGCGGCTCTAAAACTGTTCCGGATACAGAAATCTGTTCTGGGACAGCCAATTCAGAATATTGAGAAAATCTGGGAAGTTATCAAACACAGTTATAATCAGAAAAGCTCCACCTTTGAAGCTCTGATAAAATCAGAAAAGGGAGAAATGAACTGCAGTATTACAGTCAAACCAATCAGTACGGAAATTCAGGATCAGCTGGGAGTTCTGATAACAATCAATGATATAACAATGCTGGTCAATCTGTATGATGAAAAGATGAAACTTCTGTCTCAGATGGAGGAGACGTATGTCAAGCTGAACAGTACACAGCTTCAGTTGATCCACAAGGAAAAACTGGCAAGTATAGGACAGATTGCAGCAGGTATGGCTCATGAAATCAAAAATCCTCTCAGTTTTATTCAAAGCAATCACAGGTTCCTGGAACGCTACATCAATGACGTTTATAAGGTGGGTAATAAAACCGAAGAGCTGGATGAAATAAAAGCGGAAATTGACGATATCCTTTTTGATTCCAAGGATGGACTAAAAAGAATTCTGGGAGTTGTAAACAGTCTGCTTGATTTTTCCAGAAACGAAAATGAAAGGAATCTGGAACGCAACTTTGATGTGAATATAAGTCTGGATGAGGCTTTGAAAATCTTGAAAGGAAATATGAATCCATCCACAAAAATAAAAAAGGAATACGGCCATCTTCCAGAAATAGTCTGTTACGGCAGCGAGATAAACCAGGTTTTTCTGAATCTTCTGAACAATGCTTATCATGCAACAGGAGGAGATAAAAATGACCAGGGGCTTATCATTATTAGAACCTCTGAGGCTGATGAATATGTCGTAATCGAAATTCTGAATACAGGTGAAAGAATCAGTCCGGAATTCAGACAGAAAATTTTTGAACCCTTTTATACAACCAAAGCAAGCGGAAAAGGAACCGGCCTTGGGCTGAGCATTGTGTCTGATATTGTCATTAAGCGGCATAACGGTAAAATCGAGGTTCTGGAAGAGAACAATATGACAATGTTCAGAGTCTACCTGAAAAAGGAGATGGACAAGTCTCTTATCAGTACCGGATCTCTGGAGTTCGTTCTTCAGGAAACCTGATGCTCGTTTTTTCAGTTCCTGTGGCGAGTGACTATCCTTGGATATCAGGAAGTTTTTTACAATAAATTCTGAAGTTTAAGAGCCAGAGTAATATCTCCGTTTATTTTCAATTTCTTCGTTCCATAAGCCAGTACCGGTTTCATCTGGCCTTTTGTTATATTCAGAAGATTCCCGATCGAAATAGTCAGCAGTACATCATAACTGTTATCAGAATAGGGGACTGATCTGACTCCTTCTGATGAGAGGGCAATAGCGAAGAATCCGTTCTTATTCTTCACTTTGAAAGCGAAAATCTTTTCAGAATCAAATTCAGACAGATCTGAGGAGCTCATTTTTTCAATAAGAACAGATGAAATCTCCTCTGTCGAAAGACCGCTGTTGTCATCGAGATTCATTTCTTTTTTAGCGGATGAGGCCGATAGCCAGGCTTTTTTCGCTTTGGGAGGAGGACCAGGCGGCAGCATCTCATCCCGGAAGCCCCCTTTCATATAATCTTTGTTGAAATATCCCATGCCGATGCCTTTCCGGAAATGCCATTTCTGTGCATTTTCAGGGTTGAGAGTTGAGTCTATCATACCGATAGCCGCACAGCGGAACCAGGTGGCGAAGCAGTTGCTTATTCCTTGGGGCTCTTCATAGACAGACCAGCCGTCGAAGGTCCTGATTCCCTTGTCTGTATCTGAAAAGCCTCCGTCTTCATTCTGGTAATCCAGCAGGGTTGTCAGTTTTGTTTCCAGATAGTCCCTGATTTCTTCCTGCCGGTAACCGTATTTGTAGAAATTGCACAATACATCAACCACATCGATGTCCAGACAGGCGCTGGAGACACCATCCCCTAAAATGGTGAGACAGTGATCTATAATCTTTTTGTAATGGGGCACAGGACGGTTCAGATAAAAGTAAATGTGGAAGTTATGGGATGCTCCGGCCATGGCGGATACCGGGTCGGTCCCCTTTTCACACCAGTACCCTGAATCGGTATCCTGCATACTTTCATGCCAGAGCAGCAATCTGTTGAGAAGTTTTTTATAACGGCGCTGTTCCTTTTTGTTTCCCTTTTCGATCATACGAATATAAAAGGATGCCAGGTTTACCACATAGTTTCCTTCTGTCCAGGGAGCTTTCATATCCCGTCTTCCAAGCCAGCGGTCCAGTTTCCTGATGCTGTTGTACCTGTTCAGAAAATCGAAGGAGTAGAGGCAGTCCCTGTCCAGACTGTCCAGAAGACCCATGGCATAATTGGTCTGATGAAAATCATCATATTCAAAATCCGGGTACGTCAGATCCTCTTCTTTCATTCCCTTCATTCTGTAGATTCCGTCTCTTCTCTGATAACTGTTGAGAAAGGCGGCTATCTGATCCTTATCCTCATCCTTTAACTCTTCATATTCTCCCAGTAGTTTCAGACAGTTTCCGGCATTGTAGGTGGCTGGAAAGTACATATCTTCCAGTTTCAGTTCCCTGTTATAGGCAGAGTTTGTATAGATTCCGGTTCCTTTCTCTTCCAAAGCCATAGTGGAGAACCATTTGACAGCTCTGCTCCGCATCTCTTCAATTCTGTCATGTACAGTCATTACAGATTTTCCTCCAGACAGATTTTTCGTCCTGACATCAGGGACAGGTTCTCTTCCATCATTTTTTTCTTATCCCCGGTGATGGGGTCATCCCTGTTTTCTCTGCTGTTCAGAAACATACGGATGTAGTGGTAGTTGTTAAATCGAATGGGGAATTTCCAGGCACTGAACAGAGCAACACTGAGACAGAGCAGAGGCAGTAAAGAGATGACAAGACGAATGGTCAGAATTGCCGAATCCGGCTGTTCGACACTGGCTGATTCTGTGGATGAGATATATCCGGAAACCTCCAGTAGAAAGCTGATGGCCAGTACCGCAACTGAAGAAGAGAGTTTTCTTAAGAAAGTCATGACTCCCGAGTACAAGCCTTCCCGTCTCTTTCCTGTAACAACCTGATCCAATTCAATGACTTCGGGCAGCATGGACCAGGGAATGGCATAGCTGACTCCTGTACCGATTCCCAACAGAATGGCAAAGACGATTACAACCGTGCTGGAAACCGTGTCTGACAGTAGAAACAGTCCCGACAGGATGAGCATCCAATAGGCTGTGCCTATCATAAATGTCTTTCTTTTTCCCACACGTTTCGTGAGGCTGACATAGGCAGACAGGGACAGGACGGCGACAATCAGAAGACTGCCCATAATGACAGTGTACAGATCCGGTTTCTTCAGGTAATACGTCAGGTAATAGATAAAGTTTGTACTCAGAATATCGTTGACGATGAAGGCGAACAGGTATATACCGATCAGGGAAAGAAAGGCTTTATTTTTCAGTGCCGAAAGAAGGGCGGGCACAAATTTCTCCTCATCCCTGTGGACCGGTGCTGATTCTCTTCCCTTCATATAAAAGAACAGATTGAGCCAGATAAAAATAAACAGAATACCGAAGACTAGTCCCATTTGAACATATCCCTGTGACAGGGAAGGAGCCCTGTCTATAAGGGTTTTCGGAACGACAGCCGCTGTGAGGGCTCCCAGAATGGAGAAGGCCATTCTGAAGCTGATCAGAGACGTTCGTTCATGGTAATCGTTTGTCAATTCCGGAGCCAGAGCCGCGTAGGGAACCATAACAGTTGTAAAGGCCAGACTGAATAGAATGTAGGCTGCCGTATAATAGACTACGGTCAGATGACTTTCCGGAGGACCTGCTTTGATCCAGAGCATCCCGAAGCTGAGACCAACAGGAAGGGAGGCAAAGAGAAAATAGGGGCTGCGTCTGCCGTAAGGGCTTCGGGTTCTGTCACTGATACGGCCCATCAGAGGGTCCGTTACAGCATCGATAAGACGGCCCATAAACACTACAAATCCCGCAGCCAGAGGCCTCAGACCCACGACATCGGTCATAAAAAACAGAAAGAGCATGGCTATGACAGTTGCCGAGGCACCGCCATAGAAATCTCCGCTGCCATAAACCAGTTTTGTAATCCAGGACAGTTTATTTCTTGATGAAGTCATAATCTTTTTCCTCCCTATATATTTCTTTTACCGTATCTGCAGCAGCCTTCCTGTGGTAATCAGCGCTGAACAGTCCTTTGAGATTAAAGAAGGGTACAAAATTATCTGTACCGTATTCGGGGCAAAGGAAATCCTTTAAAACCCAGATCGACAGGCCTGCAAAAAAGGGCTTGTGTTTCATAATTTTGTATTGCTCCTTCAGGTAATGAGCCTGATACTCTTCACTCACTCCTTTTTCGGGTATAGTCTTTTCCGACCTTTCCCCAAAGGCGCAGTCAGGGCCTGTTTCTGAAATCATAACAGGCTTGGACTGAAACTTTCTGTGCAGCTTATTCAGAAAACCGTCAAGGTCATTGATGGATCCGTAATACCAGCCGAAATACTCATTTATGCTGATAAAATCCATGACTTTAAATGCCCTTTCGAAAGGAATGGTCAGTCCGGGAATGGTCATGGCGGCATAGGCGGCAATCCTGTCCGGATCTCTTTGGGAAACCACATCTTTCAGCTTTTTCAAGGCAGAAGCACCCGCGGGATTAAGACTCCAGCACTCATTGCCTATGCCCCAGAATCCTAAGGCAGGATGGTTGAAATCACGCTCAATCATCCTGATTAAATCGTCATGTGCCTGTGACAAAACAGATGACCTGGTCAGCTGTCGGGTCCGTCTGATCATACCGGGAAGTCTGAGTATGCGTTTAATGCCTTTGTCCCGGCGCAGGGAGGATTTATCGGCAATATACTTTACAGGAGCGAGTCCCGACTGATAGAGGGGAATCTCCTCCCAGATATGAATCCCTTCCTCATCGCAGCGGTCCAGGAACCAGGGATCATGGGGATAATGGCTGAGCCTGAGGTAATTCATTCCCAGTTCCCTGGCCAGAGATAAATCCTTCTCCATTGAAGAGTGGCTCTGAGCAAGGCCGCGGCTGATCTCTTCTTCATGACGGCAGGCGCCTTTGAGAATTATTTTTTCTCCATTGTGTGTAAAACCCGTTCCTTCCACTTTCAGGGAGCTGAAGCCGAAACGGATCTCCACTTCATCTTTGTCCTTTGTGACAACAGCCCTGTATAAGGCAGGATGCCGGTGATTCCACTGAAGGGGATCGGCCAATTGAAAGTAGAAATCGGCCGCGCCGATCTCTTTTTTCCAGACAATTGGACTAGTACCCTGAAAACAGATCTTCCCTGAGGGATCATAAACCTGCAGAGTACATTCTGATTCTTTTCCGTTTTCTGCTTTATTCATTCCATTGTGTCTGTGGAAGAGACTGTCAATGCGGACATGGCCTGTATCATTTTCCATCCGGGGGTGTGCGTGAACTTTAAAGGCATAAGCCTCAGGCATATACTCCATATAGACCGGCTTATGAAGCCCGCCGTAGGGATGAAAACCCATGGCATGACCGGGATAAACAAGGGAAGGGACGGAATCCTCAGTCACTCTGTTATCCACTTTTATCAGGATATTAATTGTTTCTCCACATGCTTTTACAGAGTCAAGAGGAATGCGGAAGGGAAGATATCCCCCTTCATTACTCCCTGCCAGTCTGTCATTGATATACACTTCTGTTCTGTAGAAACTGCCCATAATGACTAGGTGGCAGCCGTCTTCTCTCTCCATCTTGTGTGTACAGCTGTAATACACGGGGCCTTCATAATCTTTCAGAGGACTTCCTGCTGTATTAAAGCAATGGGGAACCGATACGCTTAAAGCTTCTGTCTCTTTTTCTGTCCGGAATGTCCAGTTTTCAAGTTTGACTCTGTACCGGTTCGTTCTGTAGAAATGACTGTGATAGGGAAGGCCGTTCTGTTTTATGTAACTGAATCCTTCCCATTGAACTGTCTCCAGTTTCGATTTAGAAAAGGGGTTTTTGCTCATGGTGAAACGGAAAAAGAGGCTGTATAGTGCCGCCGCTGCATAGAGAAAAATTAGTAATATCAGTATCCAGAATATTTCCATTCTTTCCTGTCCTTTTGTTCGCTTGTATAATACTAAGGATTAAATCAACTACGGGAGGATCCCATTAAAGATCAGTTCCTCTATACAAACGAACTTGCCAAATTATTTCATGTGTCGGAACATACCATCCGTTTTTACGATAAAAAGGGTCTCCTTGTTCCCTCTGCCGTATCGGAGAAAGGCTATAAACTCTATGGTTTCAGGGCAATCAACCGACTGGGACAGATCCTGGCTCTACGGGTTCTTGATATGCCCATAGAACAGATCATCCACTACATAGATCAGAAAAATCCTGAAACTTATGAAGCACAGCTGAACAATATGGAAGCCCTTGTTGATCATAAGATCCGGGAACTTATGTCCATACAGTCCCAGATTCAGGATCAGAAGACACTGGTACAAAGCTACAGAGATCAGCGGGAACAGATCTTTATTCAACACTTTGACATCAGATATGTTCTTCCGGTTATGCCGCTGAACTCTCAATATGCATTTGAGATCAGTGTTCCGGAGTTCTATTCTCATCTGATTGCTCATAAAGAACATCCCAGGCTCCATAGCAGCCGTAACCTTGTGATTCACAAAATGGGAGACAATCTGAATCTCTGCATCCAGATCACCGGTCCTGATCAGTCAGCCATTGATCTGAAGGACTGCTCCATCCTTCCCGCAGGAGATTATCTCTGCCTCTTTCACAATACCGGAAGTTCAGAGGATTACTCCAAACGGGAATCCCTTGTAAGCCGGTACCTGAAGCAGAAGCAATTACACGCTGCAGACTTTTATATCGATATCTATTCATCCAACAACAATATTTATTTTGAAAACAATGAATCATCCCTTTTTCAATTGCTTCTGAAATCAGATTAAACCCTCGCCTTAGTCTAGGGTCAAGTTTTTTTTGAACAAGGCACTTAAGCGGGCACACATTTGTCTGAAGTGAGTAAACTCGCTGGAATCTGTTTTCTAAATCCCTTTCCTGAATTAAATTGGCTCCTGTTCTAACTGCAACGAGCAGAAATAAAGGAAACATGCCGTCCGGTACAGCGGACTGTACAGAGACAGGCTGAAAAATGGAATTAAACAGGAGATTCAATATGCTCAAAAAGATTATTTTTTTCTTATTGATTATTCCGTGTACGGGCCTTTCGGCTCTAACGCTGGAATCCATTCAGATTGAAGGCAATCTGAAAAAAACAGAAAGGGAAACTATTCTCAATATCATCCAGTACAAAGAAGGGGATGAGATCTCTCCCATGAAACTGGATAAAATTGAACAGCGGCTTTTAAAATCGGAATTATTCACTAATGAAACGGTTTCTGTAACTCTGGACATCAAGGATAAGGAGGCTGACCTTCTGATTTATGCAGATGAGCGATTCAGTTTTATTATCATTCCGCTTGTGGGATACGCCAACAATGAGTTCTCCGGCAGCATTTATCTTTATGAGATGAACTTCCTCGGCAGTGGGAATGAATTGCTCGCAGGAGGGACTTACAGTAAATCCTATCAGTCCGGGGGAATCAGGTTTACAAACAAATACATCGGAGGCAGCCCTTTTGACCTCGGAGCCCGTATATTCTACGACAACCAGGAAGTGACCATTACAGATTTGAAGGGCCGGGATATAGAATCCTTTGATAAAATGATCATGGAAGGAGGTCTGTTCTCCACATGGGATGCAGATCCATTCTGGGTTACGGTGGGAGTAAACGGAGGAGTCTACAGCAATGCGGACAGGAAGAACAACGGAGGGATCAGAACAAGCATAGATCTGGGTCTGGACTTGACCACACAGGAAGAGTTTTTCCGGAAAGGTTTTGATTTGCGGGGGACTTATAATTTCGGGCTGGACATCGGCAATACCGACCTTTTTTATCTGGTTTCCAGCGACACTTCCTGGAGCGGATTGTGGGGCAGACGTATTCAGTACTCTTTACAGGGAAAATCACAGTTTTACAGAGGTGACATAATAAATGCCCCTTCTCCCGGCTCCTTGATTCTGGCAGAGACCATCAGGGCGGAGGAAGTCTATGAGCTGGTTGCCGGAATCGATTTTCTCCTTTTCAAGACCAGGGGGCTCTATATGACTCTTCCCCTGACGTACAGTGCCGGTTATCTGAACGGTTTCAGTTCAGAGGGGGATCTTTTTTATGGCCCTGGATTTGGTTTATCCCTCAACTTCAGAAAAGCGGCTGCACCGCCTCTTACTGTGCAATGCGGATTTAACCAGAATGAGAATACCTACAGGATCAGTATCTACTCTGCTTTTAATTTCTAAAATCCTCTGCGCCTCTGAATAAAGAATAAAATACATACGTATTTGATAGTCAAAGCTGAATCCACTAATATAGTAGAGGGAGATTCAGCTTTGACTTATAATCAGAAACACAACACCCAGACTAAAGACATGATCTCGGATGCTTTATTTCGATTGATGGATAAAAAAGACTATTCCAGAATTACAATCAAAGAGCTGACTGAGTATGCCCGTGTGGCCCGCAGAACATTTTATAAACACTTTACAAACAAAGATGATGTTATCAATTACAAGATCAGTATGATTGATAAAGCCTTTACAAAAAGACTGATTGAAACAGCACCGGTGAACGCTGAGGCTTACGGTGTAATGTTCTTTTCTTTTTTCAAATCCTATTTTACAGAGATAAGAGCCCTTCATAGAAATAATCTGTTCTATACCAAGGTATACTATATGTACAGCGATTTTATGACAGAACATCCGGAAATAGTTGAGGTATATAAGATCAATAACAGTGAATATAATATTGCTTACCGCTTCGGCGGGACTTTCTTTATGTTGACGGAATGGATTGATAACGGCGCTACTGTTCCGGTGGAAGAGATGGCGAAATATTTAGCCAGCGAGATTCCCGGAGAGACGTCCTAAGACTCTTCTGATCAGGTTCTTGTTCACCCGAATCCCATCCTCCGCTTTTCTGTAATGCCGGTGCGGTCTCACATTTCCGGTATCTGTGCAATCTTTGGAAAAACTATGTTCAAACACTGTCTCTCAAATTAAATTAAAGCACATCACAAGCACTAGACCGTGCAAGTTTGATTTACAGGAGATACACGAATGATAAAAAAAATGAAAATAAATGCAAAGGGATACCAGGTCCTGCTCTTAACGCTTGCCGTGTTCATTACAGGATGTCAGAGTACGGATAACCAAAAGCAGCCGATGACAAATGATGATACAGTCACAATAGACACTCCGCTGGGTTCTGTTACCGGTCTGAAGGAGGAAGGTCTGCAGATTTTCCTGGGGCTCCCCTATGCCCAGCCTCCCGTGGACGAACTCCGCTGGATGCCCCCCAAGCCTCTGAATGAGAAATATGAAGATCTTCGGGCAACCGAATATCCTGACAGAGCCTACGGAACCCCCTATCTCGATGCCCTGGCCGGGCGAGATATTCCCGGTGATTTCAATGAGGACTGTCTGTATCTGAACATTTATACTCCAGCTGCCGATAAAAGCAGACGTCCGGTCATGTTCTGGATACACGGTGGAGCCTTTATTCAAGGGTCTGCCAATGAATATAGCGGCAGTGCTATTGCCAGAGAGAATGATGTGGTCGTTGTGGCTGTTAATTACAGGCTCGGACCTCTGGGGTTTCTGGATATGAGCAGTTTTGGTGATGAATATGAAGGTTCCGGCTCCCTGGGGCTCCAGGATCAGATTTCAGCCCTCTGCTGGGTAAAGGACAATATTGCCGCCTATGGGGGAGATCCCGGTAATGTGACTATTTTTGGTGAAAGTGCCGGAGGAGCTTCCGTGCTGGCACTGCTGGCGGCTCCTTCCGCAGAGGGGCTGTTTCATAAAGCAATAGCCTCAAGCCCCGGTGAAATCAGCGGTACACCAACAAATAACATTCCAGTTCTGGAGAGTCTGTTTGATGCAGAAGGGGAGGAGCTTCTCTCTATTCTCAGACAGACCTCTGCTGCCGATCTGGTAGATCTTCAGGTGAGCGGTTTGATCAGCACCGGCGGTGCTATTGACGGTAAAATTCTTCCTGTGCTGCCATCCCGGGCAATTCTGGCCAATAAAGATAAGGGTGTCCCCCTTCTCATAGGCAACAATAAGGAAGAAGGTACCTTTCTCGTTGATGCCATTCCCCCGGAATCCTACGATATTATGACCTATATCTATGGCATTTCTATTGCCGATGGAGATCCGTCTGAATATATTGCAGCCCTGAATGATCTTGTACCGGAAGGTTCGCCCAGAGACAGGATGATACGGGTCTGGTATGATTATTTCAGAGCTTCCGGTTTAAGAGCCGCACAGAATTCCACAATAGCTGGAGTCGGAGGATGGAACTACTCCTTTGAAGTGCCCGGTAATACTCCTTTCGGAACGACCCACGGCAGTGATCTTGCTTTTGTTTTCAATGCCTTAAACCATCAGGGGGATATGATTTTTCCCACATGGCATGAAGCCAGTGATGATAATAAAGAACTTGCCCGAAAATGGTCTGCAACCCTGGCTCACTTTGCCAGAACCGGCAATCCCAATGGTTCCGGTTTTCCTGAATGGCCTCAGTACAGCCCGGACAGCCGCAAAACGCTTGTAATAGACATTGAATCTGAGGTTGTTGAAGACCTGGATGGACCTGGAATCCTTTCTCTGTATAACATGGACTGAAACTGATAATTCAAGGGCCCTGGAGAAAAAGTTTCTTATTGAGAATTTACTTTATCCGGGGCTTTTACAGCATGGGAAAGTTTCTTTCCCTATCTTTGTTAAAAATAGAATTGAAGTTCTCTTACATTGGGGATACCATTTAAGAAATCCCATATGAAAGGACTCTCCCATGCCCCAGCAATCTTCCGCTTCCACAATCCTTAAATCTTCAGACATATCTCAGGGCAGCTCACTCTCCGCAGCTGAAAAACTGTCTAAACTGATTCAATACCCTTCCATCTCCTATAACGACGAAAGTCTATACGATGATTCCCAGTTCAGAGGGGTCCTGGATGAACTGGAAAGACTGTTTCCGGCCTGCCACCGGGTCATGAGCCGGGAAGTGTTCAGCGACTATGCTGTGAATTATGTGTGGCAGGGAAAAAACAAAGACCTTGACCCTGCCATCGTCATTGCCCATTACGATGTGGTGCCTGTAGATGATGAGAGCGAGTGGAACCATCCCCCCTTCAGCGGTCATATTGATGAAGAAGGATTTATCTGGGGACGGGGCACCATCGATATTAAAAATCAGATCTGCGCCGCCATGGAAGCCTGTGAAAAGATGATTGAAGCGGGGTTCCAGCCCGAGAGAACTATATACCTGGCCTGGGGGGGAGATGAGGAAGTCTCCGGGAAACGGGGCGCTGCGGTTTTAGCCCGGGAGTTTGAGAAACGGGGCATCCGCTTTGCCTTCCTTATGGACGAGGGGGGAGTGGTGTCCACCGGACAGTTTGATATGGTGGATAAACCGGTAGCCCTGATTGGGGTGGAAGAGAAGGGGATGCTGAATCTCAAACTCTCCTGCCGGGGAACAACAGGCCACTCCTCCATGCCCCCCCGGCATACGGCCATCGGCATCTTAAGCGAAGCCATCGGCAGGATCGAGAACAATCCCTTTCCTGTGAGGCTGACCACCAGTGCCAAAGGACTGTTTACGGCTCTGGCTCCCCACAGCAAGGGCATACACAAAATCATATTCAATCACCTGGGTCTCTTCGGCAGGCTGCTGATGCGGTTTTTAAGTGCCCGGGATGCGACAAACGCCATGATCCGCACCTCCCAGTCGGTCACCATCATCAAGGGGGGATATAAAGAGAATGTCCTGCCTGACCGGGCCGAATGTGTTATCAATTTCAGAATCCTGCCGGGGGAGACCATCGAGACGGTTAAAAACAGAATTGAGAAGGTTGTGGACAACCCGGACATAACAGTGGAAATTGACAGGGGATTCAGGCCCAATGAACCCATACTGATCCGTTCTCTGGACTCAGTTTTTTTTACAAATGTCTGTGATGCCATAGGGAAGGTCTTCCCTGAAGCCGTTCCGGCTCCCTACCTGGTTATGGGAGGGACAGACAGTAAAAACTACGTGGATCTGACGGACAATATTTTCCGTTTTTCACCCATGCAGCTGGGCAAAGAGGAGCTTAAGGGGATGCATGGGGTCAATGAACGGATCAGTACTGAGAATCTGGAAAAGATGGTCAGCTTTTATGAAGAGCTGTTTACCCTCAGCTGCGGTGAGGGCAAATAGCTCCTGCGGATTATTTCGGGTTCCTTCAGGAACCCCTTATGTTCCTAGTTCAATGAAAACTGATAGGAGCTGGTGTGGGTGTACACCTCGCCGGGCTTCAGTACACAGCTGGGGAACTGGGTCTGGTTGATGCAGTCCGGGTAGAGCTGGGTCTCCAGGCAGAAGCCCGCATTTTTCCCGTAGCTCACACCGTCATGTCCTTTCACACCGTCCAGGAAGTTTCCTGTATAAAGCTGGACTCCGGGCTGATCGGTAAAGACATCCATGGTTCTTCCGGATTCAGGATCATGGACGGTTCCGTATTTTCTCACTCCCTTTCCGGGAGACAGGATATAGCAGTGATCGTATCCGCCGCCCTCCACATCGTCAATTCTGGTGCCAATGGTTTCCTTTGAAGTAAAATCCATGACAGTTCCCTTTACAGAGAGGATCTCTCCTGTGGGGATCTGGTTCTCATCGACAGGCAGATACCAGGGACAGTCCAGTTCCAGCTCATGGCCCCGAACTGAGCCGTTTGCCATACCCTTGAGGTTGAAATAGCTGTGGTTGGTCAGGTTGACAGGGGTTGCCTTGTCGGTGACTGCCTTGTAGTCAAAGATCAGTTCCCCCCGGGCGGTGAGGGTATAGGTCATGGTTGTACTCAGGTTGCCGGGAAATCCCTCTTCTCCGTCGGGGCTGAAGGCGGTCAGTACCAGTCCGATGGCGTCCTTTTTCTCAAAGGGGGTGACGCACCAGTTCTTCCGGTCGAATGCATCATCCACACCGCCGTGGAGGCAGTTGGGACCGTTATTCTGTTTCAGGCTGTAGCCTTTTCCTTCCAGAGTGAACTTCCCCCCGGCTATTCTGTTTCCGAAGCGGCCGATGGCGGCGCCGAAGTAGTAGCGGGTATTGATATATTCATCCAGGGTTTCAAATCCAAGATTGATTTCCTCCACTTTCCCTTTTCTGTCGGGACAGCGGATGGATGTGACAATGCCTCCAAAGCTGGTCACTTTGACAGTCAGGTCATTTTCTCCCTCCAGGGTATACAGATCCGCCTGGCTTCCGTCGGGGAGGGTGCCGAATATTTCTTTGGTGATTTTCATAAGTATGCTCCTTATTGCTTGTCCTTAAGGGGTAAGCCGCTTCTCCGGACATAAAAAAAACTCCGGAATCATCCGGAGTTTTATTGTAGTTTATTCAGGCTTTAAAGCCAACTTAAAATTATGAGCAGACTTCAAAAGCTTTTTCTGCAGCAGTAGCGGCATCGGGTGTGTAGATGTCGGCACCGATGGAATCGCAGAAAGACTGTGTTACAGGGGCTCCGCCGATCATAATGGTCACATCATCTCTGATTCCAGCATCTTCAGCGGCTTTAACAACATTTTCCATCTGAGTCATGGTGGTTGTCAGAAGAGCAGACAGGGCAATAATGTTAGCGCCTTCCGCTTTTGCTGTTTCAACATATTTTTCGGGGGCAACGTCGGTTCCCAGGTCGATAACTTCCAGACCCTTTCCTTCAAGCATAATCTTAACCAGGTTCTTACCGATGTCGTGAAGGTCTCCCTTAACTGTTCCCAGTACAGCTTTTCCAGCAGCCTTGCTTCCGCCGGCTTCCAGTTCAGGTTTCAGTACTTCCAGACCGGCATTCATTGCTCTGGCGGCAATAAGCACTTCGGGTACGAAAACCTGGTTGTTTTTAAACTTCACTCCAACAATATTCATGGCAGCCAGAAGAGCATCGTCAAGAATAGTCTGGGCAGCAACACCTTCTGTCAGTGCTTCTGCACACAGGTCCTTAACCTCTTTTGCTTTACCTTTCTGCATCAGTTCGGAAATCTGTTCTAAATCAGCCATTGTTTCTCCTTGGTAGAACCTCTGTAGCGGGCTCTTCATTAAGTAAATTGTTTAAGACATTCGACTTAATCCACGAAGTGCGAAATGCGGCATACGGCTGGGCGGAACCGCCCTGTAGACCGGTTCATAAGAAGTATCCTGACTTGCAGTTCATCCGCTCCTGAGCCTTCCCGGTCAGCATTGCTCTGCCAGTGGCATGATTCAGGTTTGTCCCTGCTCACAGTGACGGGATCGTGGAGGATTCTCACCTCGCTTCCTTCTTTGTGAACGATTTAAGTATGATAGGAGCTGAGTCAGCCGTATTGGAAAAAAACGTCTAATTTTGGTAATTTTCCGGAATATCGGTAAAAAATAATCTATATAAAAATACTAGTATTTTTGCTGTCAGCCGTGAATTTCTTTGGTGTCCCGGTCAATTTTACCACGCTTTTCACGGTATTTACCCGGGGAGAGTCCGGTCATCTTTTTAAAGACCTTGGTGAAGTAGCTCTGATCTTCATATCCCACCATGCCGGCAATCTCAACAAGCGAAAACTTACTGTTGACCAGAAGGTTCTTGCTCTTGTTAATACGGACCTGATTGAGGTAGTTGTTGAAGTTGCACTTCATCTCTTCCTTGAATATTTTACTGAAATAAGCGGGACTCAGATAAACGGCAGAGGCCACTTCATCCAGTGTCACCTTTTCGGCGTAGTTTTTGTTGATGTACTGAATGGTCTGATAGATGGCATCGGCATGTTTCACATCCCTCAGGTCAAAAACAAGGTCTGAGAAACGGACGATGACCCGGGCCAGCCAGCCGGCAATGCCTTCAATGGAATTGTAGTTGTTTATCTCCGACAGATACTGGTAATTCATACCGAATATCTGCTCTGCATCCGCACCGCCTTCCACCGCCGCACGGGACAGGAGGACCAGGAGTTCCAGAACTCTGGTTTTGACAACATCGAATTTTCCCCCTGATGAAAAGAAAACAACCCCCAGAATTTCATTGAGAACCGACCGGGCTTCCTTGGAGTCTCCCGTTTGAATCAGATGGAGCAGTTCCCGTTCCTTTTCTATGGGATACTGGGCAAACTCGGCATCCTTGTTCTCCATGGCCTTAATATACTGGATATATTCGGAAATCTGAGCCTGCTGTTCCATGTTCTCTTTCCGGGAGGTCAGCTGGGAGTGGTCTCCTTCAATCAGATGAGACGCGGTGATCAGAAGCATTTCCGAAAGGGCTTTGGCTTTTTCAGTTGTGACAATGGGAATATGATCCAGTTTTTTCCTCAGTCCCGCCGCCTTGATATCTGCAGGATCAAATTTCTGATTCAGTTCTTCAATCAGTTCATCCGGTTCGATAATAAGGGCTGGTCCTGCCACCAGGGCACCCGTCATAATTCCCTCTTCCATCAGGGGAGAGGACCAGTGGAGCATATTTATGGGGCAGAAGTAGATATAACTGCCTCCGAAGCGTTCAGCCTGGTACCCGCCGTACAGATGAGCCTGCCGGCATTCAGAACTGATGCCGCAAATATCATTCAGGGAATTACAGAATGGACAGACCGCTTCATCTGCCCCTTTGGGGCTGAGTCTGAATCCTTTGCTGTTAATGACAAAGCATTCAACACCTGTGGCCTTTTTATAGACCTCGGCGATTTCCAGAGCTTTTTCATAAAATGGTGATATATAGTTTTTTGCCTTGCCGTTCATATTGAGCTTAGTATAGTCCATTAATCGAATTCAGGAAAATACATACTCATCATATATTCTTCCTGAAAATTCTGATTGGATGAGAGTTCGATATATTCACAGTGGCTGCGGATCTGTTCTGTTTTTTTCAGTTCCTCCCGGCTTAAGGCACAGCGGACCACTCCGCCGCCGCAGGAATTACCCACCGACTTGATCCGTCCTCTCAGCTGCTCCGGCAGGAGACCGATATCCAGGGCGCTGTCCTTATTGATGTAAGAACCGAATCCGCCGGCAATATAAACATTCTTTATATCTTCCATCTCATATCCAGCTTCTTTTATCAGTGTGTTAATGCCCGCTGCGATGGAGCCCTTGGCCAGCTGTACCTCCCTGAGGTCCTTCTGTCCGAAAAACAGTTCCTGTTCCGGATCACCCCAGACAAAGCGGGTTTCCTCCTCTGTTTCCTGCAGATATTCACTGCCGGCGGGCGGGTTTTCTCCCCAGTCAGATTCATCCTGTATCCGTCCGGTATAGTCGGCCAGACCGCTTTTCAGAAGATAGGCTGTCATGTCGATGATTCCGGAGCCGCATATACCATTCGTTTTTGCCCCGGGTATGGTTTCCCAGGCAAACTCGGACCCTTTTCCGGAAATGGCACTGACAGCACCGGGAATACCGGCCACACCGCAGCGGATATTGGCTCCCTCAAAGGCAGGACCCGCCGCCGTTGAGCAGCTGATCATCCTTTTCCTGTTTCCCAGAACAATCTCGCCATTGGTTCCGATGTCCACCAGAAGGGACAGATCCTCTGATGCTGCCATTTCGGTGGAGAGTATTCCCGCCACAATATCGGCTCCGATATAGGACGCCAGGGAGGGGAGCAGTATGAAACGCATATGCCCGGGAAGATTTGATCCGATTTCCTGTGGTTGAAGAATCATGGATTCAACAGAGACGGGAAGGAAGGGAGCCAGGGCAATTGACTGGGGAGAGAGCCCCTGGAGAATATGCATCATGGTTGTGTTGCCCGCGGCGACAATTCCCAGCAGGTCGTCCGGCCCGATTCCGGCTTTATCAAGAACCTGATGTGTCAGGGACTCAAGCTGCTTAACAATTTTTCCCTGCAGTTCAGAGAGCTTTTCCGGATCTTCCCCGATGTATTCAATACGGGAGATCACATCGGCGCCGAAGCTTTTCTGAGCATTCATGGCCGAAGCTGTAGCTGCTCTCTCTCCGCTGTCCAGGTTTATCAGATAGGCCACCACTGTAGTGGTACCGATATCCACTGCCACAGCATAGGAGGCAGATTCCCCCTCAGATTCTCTGATATCGGTGATTTCTTCACCGCACAGGGTGAGAGTTATGTTATAGACAGATTTATTCTGAAGCTCTGCCATTTTTTTCCTGATCCCATGACCCAGAACAGTG
The DNA here is from genome assembly GCA_028532905.1 of Spirochaetales bacterium. Taxonomy (GTDB): domain Bacteria; phylum Spirochaetota; class Spirochaetia; order DSM-2461; family DSM-2461; genus Oceanispirochaeta. The sequence continues at coordinate 6,682 of JAQQAM010000125.1, read as the reverse complement.
CCTGCGGGCAGAGCCTCAAGCAGTCTTGTTTCATAGGATCTCTGATCCGACAGGTCTCCCGCATCCAGATGAAGAGCCAGACGCCTGAGATAGGGATCCACCTCCCCGGTGAAGGGAAGGCCGCCGGATTCTTTTATCTTCGCATCCGTACCGGTTTCAGGAACTCTGACGGTCAATGAACTTTCAGGGATGATCTGGCAGGCCAGACGGACCCCTTTCTCCAGCTCTGCAGGACTCAGGGACTTCAGCTCAAAGGCATTCGGCTCGGGCAGATCTCCTTCAACAACTGTGACCCGGCACTTCCCGCAGGTCCCCTTTCCCGCACAGGGGGCTTCTATTTCGATTGAAAATGCACCGCGAATTATATCCAGCAATGTTTCTCCGGGCTGAATCATCTCTTTTATGACTCTGTTCCCATCGTGTATAGTTAAAGTTGTTGAATTCATAGATTTCTCCAGCTACAGTATAATTGGAGTTAAACAGCAGTCAGACGGGAAATCTTGTAATTTCCGCCTACTTTTTTGTAAATATCCGAGGATGGAGCCTAAATGAAGAGATTTTTACTATATATCCTCTCTTTTATATTGATATCACCTCTTTTTGCGACCCCTGAAGAAGATTTCATTGCCGCTCTCCGGGATTCCCGGCATCAGGATGCTCTTTTTTTTCTGGATGCCGGAAATTCCGTGGATCAGCCGGTTGAAAGGGGTACAGCCGCCCTGCTCATTATGTGTGATGAACAAAGGAGCCGGGAAGTCCGCTGGCTGATCTCTCATGGTGCGGATCCCAACCGGACAGATCCGGAGGGGCTGACTCCGTTAATGCATGCCGCCAGAAGAGGAAACAGAAATATCCTTCAGATCCTACTCCAGGCCGGCGCCCGGGTGAACACTCAGTCCCCTGAGGGGTATACTGCCCTGCAGCTGGCGGTCAACAACGGCCGTTTTGATATTGCAGCTGAACTGGAATCCCGGGGAGCTGTCATATTCAACGGATACTACGATCACCCTGTTTTGAGTGAAATATGGATACGCAGACAGCATTATGCCGCTGCCCTGGCGCTGCGGGAGTCACGGTGGATGTACAATGACTTTCTGAAGACAGTCATGTACGGTGACTACAGACAGATCAGAACCATGATTGATGAAGGGATGTCTCCCGATGCCGCCACAACCGAGGGGGTGACCGCCCTGATGCTCAGTGCCTCTGCCGATGATATCTTCAAATCCGCCCTTCTGCTGGAAAAAGGAGCCAATCCCTTACAGATTGACACAATGGGTCTTTCTGCCCTGTGGTATGCGGCCTTCAGGAATAACCTGCCTCTGATCAGACTTCTTCTGGAATCAGGTGCGGACAATAAAGCTGATTTTATTGAGAGCTCGGCTCTCTTCGGGGCCTTTGCCTCCGGGGCTCATGAGGCTTTGACTGTACTGCTGGATGCCGGATGGGACGGAGCTCAGACAGGACGGCTGGGCAGTTCTCTTGTTCATTATGCTGCCTTTACCGGGGATCTGAGAACTCTCAGGGAGCTTAAGAAGTACGGAGTCTCTCTGACAGCCCTGGACGGGGAGGGGAGAACGGCACTGGATTATCTGATTCAGGGTTTTCAGTTCAGTGAGGCCGAATCGGTGTATATTCCGGCGGCCTCCTTTCTTAAATCTGAAAATGTGGGAGTCAGTTCCGATCCTTCTGTCTTGGATAATACCAGACTCTCCCGTATAATCTACACAAACTGGTAAGCGGCCTCACTGGAGATTCCGGAATGAACAGGTCCTGCCCTGGAGTGAATAAATGATTGATTTTATAGCCGATAATTTTTACTACGTCTTTTTGGGATGGCTGATTCTGAATTTGGTTCAAAGGCGTTACCGTGAACGGGGAACAAAGAAGAGAAGTGCCACTTTATATCAGGCCATTCTGATTTTCATTGTGTATATCGGTGCAACTGTTATCAGGGAAGAAGGGTTTGAAGTCAAATGGATTATTGTGCCCCTGGCTGTGGTTGCAGCAGCAATTTACTTCTTCAGAGACAGAATCCTTCCCTATAAAAGGAACTGTGTGAACTGCGGCGCCAAGCTGAATATGAACCAGATATTCCTTTTTGATGCCAATCTCTGTGCCGACTGTGATCCCCTTGAACAGCCTGCACAGGACGATGCTGAAGCGGAAGATGCCGCGGCAGGAGAAGCTGAGTCGGAAGAAGGGGAGACAGGAACAATTGAAGCGGGAGATGCTGAAACAGAAGATGGTGTTACTCCGGCTGAGACAGAATAGTCCGGTCCGGTTAAACTGATACAACAGGGAGGCTGCTATGGATCTTGATAAGGCTCTTAAGGATCTGATCATCAGCGATGATCCGGATAAAATCAGTAAAACGGCAGAAGTTCTCAGGGGAATGCGGTACAATCCCATACTTCTGAGTGATTTTGAAGATTTTCTGACGGTCGACTCAAAACGTTTTTTTCCGGAACTGGAAAAAGTGCTGAATTCTCCCGATGTTCCCGACGGCGATCTGCCGGCAGGGGAGAGTCAGGAAAGTTTCAGAGACAAAAAGGTCAGCCTCCTGATCTACCACTATAAACTGCTGAACAATCTGCGACGCGGCGAACTGGCTGCCTGGGATGAAATCAACGAGCTGATGGAGGATGACTGACCAGAAAGTCTCCGATCAGTCCGGCAATCATATCCGCGGCTCTTTCGTTCAGATGAATGTTGTCTGTTAAAAAGTAAAGACCGTTCTTTTCGGAAATCTGATTCCAGCTTCTGCGGAAGATATAACGCTGCACAGTGGCCATCCCAAGAACCATATTGTGGGATGCAAAGGGTATGCCCTCCTGCCGGACCTGTACATCCCGGCACAGAATTTTATCCATTTCCTCATGAAGGGGCAGGTAGTGAATGCCTGTTTCTTCTGCCAGGCTTTTTACGGTTCGTGAGTATTCAGCGGCACTCAGGTATCCCTGATGCCCGGGGTCTTCGGTTACAGGAGGCAGGGAAAGGACGGCAATTTCCGCGGTGGTGCTGTTTTTCAGTGTCAGAATCAGCTCTCTCAGATTGTCTTCAAACCAGAGCCGGTCGGCCTCCCGGGGGATTCCCTGATACCGTATATACTTCTTCATCCGTGATTCGCTTAAGGTTGCCAACACATCATTGCTTCCAATCAGTATGGTAATATAATCGGGATCACAGGCAATAATGTCATCCACCCTTTGCAGAACATTCCAGACCAGTTCTGCATTGATTCCCGCATTGATAAAACTGTACTCCTGACCGGAAAATCTATGTTCCAGAAGTTTTACATAATTGGCACTCATGGCTCCGTGGGTAATGCTATCCCCGATGGTCAGCACCCGAGTACCCTGATGGGGGTCTTTGTTCAGGTATTTTTCCGGTCTGGAGCCGGGCAGCCTGGTGGCCATGACAAAGGCATAGACGAGAAGACCGGCTATAAGAAGATTAAACAGAAACATGATTTGCAGGACTCTTCTTTTCATTGGAGAAAATCACAGTTTCTCGAAATGGACTCTATCCGCATCGTAGCGGTCAATAAACCGGTTGCCTTTCCCTTCAGGGGGATAACCCAGGGCAATGACGGAAAAGGGCTCCAGATTCTCAGGCAACGAAAAAAGGTTCCGGATATATGTGATCCGCTCAGACAGGGGAGCCGCTCCCAGCCATAGGGTACCCAGTTCCAGGTGGCAGGCTTCCAGAAGGATATTCTGGGTACAGGCGGACAAATCCTGGTCAGCATATTCGGCAAAGGCCATATGGTCTGTTTTTTTAATTACGATAATTGCAGCGGCAGCTCCCGAAAGGGGAGTGGCATAAGGGCTTAACCCGGACAGTTTCTGAAGCATTTCTTTATTCTGTATCACCAGAAATTCCCAGGGCTGCTGGTTTCCTGCGGAGGGAGCCTGCATGGCCGCTTTCAGAATCTGTTCTATTGTCTCTTTATCTACAGGCCTGTCAGTATATTTTCTGATGCTCCGCCGCTGATTTATTTCTTTCATTTCATTTTCCTCAACTTCTGCCGTATCCGGTCAATACAAGAATAATCCTTTCCGCTTTTTTTCTCTATACCTTTCCAAAAAATCAGGGGCAGCGGATAAAACCCTGTGCCCACAGACAGCCGCCGCAGCTGACGGGGAGACTGCCGAAACAGTCCTCCGCATTGCTGTCGGACAAGTCACAGCCGGTACAGGACGTGCAGGGGGAGAAATCAAAATCCTGAACTTTGGATCTGAACTCTCTGTACTCTTCCCCTGCCCATATATTCAGCAGACTCTCTGAATCCAGGGAACCGAAAAAAAGCTCATGCCCTTTTCTTTCCCTGTCTTTCAGATAGTGATCATTGCTGTGGAGCAGGGGGAGGCAGGGCCCGATTTTACCATCCTGCCGGACACTGACGCTTCCCTGTTTTACAAAAGCACAGTTGTTCACAGGATTGTTGAACTCATCACCAGAGAGTTCATGAAACTCATACTTAGACAGAAGAGCCAGTATCTCTTCTCTGTTGATCTCATTCACATCCATTCGGGGGAAAAGAATGGAGCACTGGCGGGACTCTTTTTCGGGTGTGTAGAGAATCTCATCTTTCATGTTCCGGCTGTGGGGCAGGAGGTTGGACACATGAAAATAGTCCGCCCGCAGCTCATAGCTGAGCCTGATCATATCAGGCAGATCCCTGATATTCCGTTTCATAGCCACATAGGTAATGCCCAGTTCGGGTTTGCTGCCCCTGTTGCTGAATTTCAGGCTGTTCAGTTTTTTTATATTGCTTATAATCCGGGACAGCTCATTCCCCAGACGAACGTCTTCATAGCTGGAGGGTTTTGCTCCGTCAATGGATATCCACAGGCGGTCCAGATTCAGCTCCAGCAGGGTTCCGGCCATTGCTTCATCCAGAAGGATTCCATTGCTGATCAGTTCCACTGAGGCTCCCAGTTCTTTCGCCTCATAGATCATTTCCGGCAGATCAGGATGGGAGAGGGGTTCTCCGAAGCCTCCGAAGAATACTTCAGGTACCGGATCACATTGTTTCAGAGCCTCCAGAACTCCGGCGAAAGTCTCTTTTGTCATAAAACCCAGGGGCTCATCCCATGAGTTGCGGATACAGGTGGCACAGTCCAGATTACAGCTGTTGGTGGGTTCAACATAAATCCGGCCCAGCCTGTCCAGGGAGCTGTTAATCAGAAAGGAGTCTCTCCCTTCCTCCAGAAGCAGTTCTGCTCCTTCATGCAGTCCGTATTTTTTTCTGAGGGTTTCAGGCAGTACCAGTCTGCCCTGATCATCCACGGTAATCCTGTATTTTCTCATTTCCCGTCCTTAATATGAGAAGTATACTGGTAATTCTGTCTCAGAATGAAGGCGGCAGATTACTCTGTTTCATGAATGGGATGGAATTTTTCGTGAAAACTGCGGGGAACCAGGAAGTTCAGAGCCTTATGTTCCACTTTCACATTGATATCCCCGTCGGTTTGTTTCAGTTCACCGTCAATATGAAACAGTCTTCCCGGCTGGGCTTTCAGGGTCATCTCTTTTATTTTGTAATGTTCAATCAGAGGGAGACCCCGTTTGGCATTCCACTGGTTTATACGGTGATACAGTCCGTTCCACAGATAAAACATCTGAAAGGGAATACTCATGGGGCTGGTTACATTAAACAGGTAAACATCAAAACGGCCGTCATTACAGACCACATCCGGACATATTTTGTAGTACCACCCAAAGTAGGGGCGCACTCCCAGCTCAATTAAAGGGGCTCTTGTGGCGATCTGGTATTCATCAAAGGGGAACTCCGCATTGGTCCGGGTTCCCCGGAAGGCGAAATGCCCCTGTTTCATCTCCAGGTGCTGAACCTCGCTGGTCAGACGGGCATCATTCCAGACAATCCGGACTGCCGGTATCACATAGGGGATGAAACCGGGGTGGGGGGCTTTATCTCCTGTCATTCGGGTGTTGCTGTTTCGTTCCTGCAGTATTTTAGCATCCAGCCCTGTGCCGAAGAGCTGACCGTAGCGCTCTTTGTCGTCGTATTGTATTTTCAAAAGATCCACTTTCTGGGTCAGGTTCTCCTTCATGCTGATCAGATAGGTTTTTACCTGGGCGGACAGCCCCTTGGGAACCTCATAGCTGTCCTGTATTCCATTGCCGCTGCCTCCTCTCAGAAAACCCACGGCAATTTTCTTACGCCGTTCCTCACTGGCTTCTTCCATAAGGGAGTTCAGAGCCAGGTTGGCCGTGCCGTCTCCCCCCCAGATCAGCAGGTAGGGATTGTCGGAGGCCACAAAGTTGCGGATCAGCTCCTTGAAATGCTCCGGGCTTTTACTCTCCACAATGGTGGCTCCATGAACATAGCGCATCAGTTTGCTCAGTTCTTTTGAAAACCAGGGGTAACGGCCGGGGTTGATAATCAGGTGGAAATTCCGGTTCATAAGACTCCTCGCATATTTAAAGTATAATAAATTCGGCCCGGAGTGATGCCTTTTCGGTTAAAAAGTTATTAATATTCACAATTAATCCAAATGTGCTATATTCAGATTATGGTGCGCCGTGAAAGCTGCGCAAGTCCAACGGGTGAGAGTCCCGTCCGGGTAAGTGCCGAAGCGCCCGGTAGCTGAGTCCGGTTGCTTGGAGAGATCCTAGTGGCTGAGCGGACTGACAAGAGCCTCATTGGAGGGAG
>JAQQAM010000124.1 GCA_028532905.1 Spirochaetales bacterium | reverse complement strand
TACAGCCCCCAGTTCTGCCATTCGTCGCTGGTTTCATAGAGGGTAAACGTATTGTGTCCGTCATTCAGCATTCCACCCATCGGCTCCCACGGCCAGTACATCGGCTTGCAACCCAGAAAAATCATCAATTCCGCTTTCGGCTGCGCCTTTTCTTTCGTTGGATCTTCATCCGACAGCCAAAGCTCAAACGCCAGGTTCCAGCCGTTGTTCGTAATTGTAGTCGTCGTTACATCCAACGTCATACTGGCCGACTTCAAATGCTTCAGCTGAATTGGCAGCAGGGCCGTGGTGGATTGCACCGGCTCTTCAGCTGTACTCCACGGCGGTGCTCCGAATTCGGCTTTCGGATAATTCGGCATATACTGTTCGCCCGTATCGCCGCGCTGCCACTCAATCCCGAACGTTCCATCCTCATCCAGAAAAACGCAGGCCCTCATTTCGCTGGCGTTCGGCGTCGTGCCTCACTACCGCCCTATGCGGGCGCGCTTCATTTCGGTTCGAGACCCTGTTATTCGGGCAAATAAAAAGGTCAACCTTAAAGGATGACCTCTATGCTTATGAATTCAGCTTTATTACGGAAGCGACGGGTCTCCCTTCCAGTCATCAGCATCCTGCTGATTCCTTTCAGGCCCAGCTTTTCACTGGCAGTCGCCATCCCTGGCTCCTTTCCGCTCCATGTATTCGCGCGTTCAAAGCTGTTCGAGACCCGGGTTTATTGTGAACGCAAAAAAAAGATCACCCTGTTGAGGATGATCTTTCTCTATTATGTATTATCGGAAGCGACGGGTCTCGAACCCGCGATCTCCGGCTTGACAGGCCGGCGCGATAACCATCTTCGCTACGCCTCCATGGCAGTGGCATTTAAGGCTGCACTACACCCTATGAATAAAAAAAAGATGCTCAGAGGTTAACGGAAATGACCGCAAACATTCAGCTCTTTTACGGAAGCGACGGGTCTCGAACCCGCGATCTCCGGCTTGACAGGCCGGCGCGATAACCATCTTCGCTACGCCTCCAGATGTCCATCCTGTGCTAAAAAAAAGTACCCCGGGGACGATTCGAACGTCTGACCTGCCGCTTAGGAGGCGGCTGCTCTATCCCCTGAGCTACCGGGGCACAGGATGACGGTATAATATATAATCACTATATTTATGTCAACTATGCGGTTCCTGCTTTTTTACAGGACTTCTGCCCTACGTAAAATCTCTGTTTTTATGTCCCTTTATGTAAACAAAATACAGCTGCGGTTCGGGCATTCTGACTGCATGATAATCAAATGTTTATTATTGATTTTGACGGCCTGGAAACTTATAATACTTGTAATGAACGGCAGACCTTCCGTATATTTGCTGATTCTCCTCTCCCTTACTTCTTTTATGACCCTGTCCTGCGGCTCCGGACAGACTGATTTTCTGACGGATACAGAGCGTATCTGGCTTGAAGAGCACCGGGGAAAACTGGATGTTCTGTTCGGATATTCAGCACCGCCTAACGCTTTTTATGATGATGAGGGCCAGTATACCGGTTTTCTGGTGGATGTTCTCAAAGAGATTGAGGATGTTCTGGATTTTGAGTTTTCCTTTTATAACTTCGAAACCTGGAGTGAACTGATGGAGTATTCCCGGACCGGTGATGATTTTATTATTGTCGGGATTGCCCAAACAGCGGAACGTTCCAGAACTCTGTACTTTACAGATTCCTTTATTAAAATCCCTTATATCATCGTTTCCAGGGAGGAGCGGGTTTTTCAGACTCCCGAGGATCTTTACGGATATAAAATCTGCACGGTCCGGGGGTATGCGGTTAATGATTATCTGCATGAGTTTTTTCCGGAACTCAATGTCTCGTATGTGAAGGATAATCTGGAAGGCCTTCATGCTGTTTCCACCAGCCGGTATGATGCCATGATTCTGAATCAGATGTATGCCTCCTACCTGGTTGAAGAGAAGGGTATCGTAAACCTTAAAGTTGCCGGAGAAAGCGGGTATATGAATAAATTGTCCGTGGCCGTTCCTGTGGGAAACAGACAGCTGGCGCAGATCATGGACAAGGCGGTTGATCATATCTCCCGGACTAAAAAGGAAGAACTTTACAGAAAGTGGGTGAATCTGGACAGGAATACCGTATCTGTGAAGATGCTCAGAAGAATGATACTGGCTGCCGCAGGAGCCGGGATCATTATCCTTCTTTCGTGGATATGGCTTTGCATGCTTAAAATAGAGGTCAGGAAGCAGACCCGGAATCTTCTGTCTCTCAATGAGGACTTAAGGATCATATTGGATTCGATTGCAGATGCTGTGGTCGTGGTGAACCGGGAGAATCTGATTACCAACATGAATCCGGTTGCCCTTCTCTTGTCCGGCTGGACCCTCAGTGAAGCAAAAGGAATGCTTTTTACAAAGGTATTTTCTATTGAAGGGGAAAATCAGGAGCTCTCCGATCCCCTTCAAGAGGGAGACAGGTATCTGAACCCCTGTGCCAAGCTCATATCAAAGTCAGGAACAGCTTCTCTGGTCAGTATTTCCCGGGCTGCTCTGCCCGAGGGACAGGGAGGGGGATCTGTTTTTGTGTTCAGGGATATAACAGTTCAGAAAGAAAATGAGAAGAAACTGGAGAATGCAAGGAAGCTGGAATCTCTGGGAATACTCGCCGGGGGGATAGCCCATGACTTCAACAATCTTCTCACGGGATTTTTCTTCAGTGTTGAACTGGCAAAGCAGCTGCTGGAACCGGATCATGAGTCTGCCCAGTATCTGGATAAGGCGCTGGATTCCTGTAACAGAACAATCCGGCTGACGGAGCAGCTCCTCACTTTTTCAAGAGGGGGAGATCCGATTCTGGAGACAATGTCCATCGCTCCCTTTCTGGTAGAGGCTGTGACCTTCTCCCTTCATGGAAGCAATGTTAAATTTGAATCTGTAATTGATCCGGATTTACGGGCTGTTGATGCTGATATGGGTCAATTGAGTCAGGTTCTCGGGAACCTGGCGATTAATGCCCGCCAGGCGATGCCCGAAGGGGGACTCCTGACTCTCAGGGCCTATAATCTGCAGGAGGAGGAAGGATCTTTTGTGGTCATCGAAATCAAAGATACGGGATGCGGCATCCCTTCCGCCGAAATCGAAAGGATTTTTGACCCCTATTTCACAACAAAGGATCATGGAAACGGATTGGGCCTTGCCTCCAGCTATTCCATTATTAAAAAGCACAATGGCAGTATCCATGTGGAATCAGAACCGGGAGAGGGAACTCTGTTCCGCATCATGCTGCCGGCATCCTGTAATGCATTATCCCTATCTCCTCCGGAAGAAGAAGAGCCCTGTACCCGACGCAAGCTGACCGGTTTAATATTAATCGTTGATGATGAGCAGATGATTCTGGATGTACTGAAGGAAATGCTGGCCTCTCTGGGGTATCAGGTTGTTACGGCTTCAAACGGGCAGGAGGCTATAGAGAAGTACGCAGAGAATCTGGACAAAGGAATCGATCTGGTTATCAGTGATTTGACAATACCCGGCGAGATGGGAGGGGAAGAGTCCTCCCGCAGGATTCTGGAACTGGATCCCGATGCAAAAATAATTATTTCCAGCGGCTATTCAAACGACTCTGTACTGGCCAATTACAGGGATTACGGTTTTGCGGGAGTCGTCAAAAAGCCCTATGGCCTGGATTCTCTTGAAAAGATGATAGACTCAGTACTCTCCTGCGACGATAAAACCGCTTCAGGAATTTGACTTTTCAGAACGCTGTTCATAGTTTTAAATCAGGTAAATATAAATCACTCAATATCAGATCTGAATAACAGGTCTGAATGACAGTACTTTAGGAGAACAGCGAAATGAGCATACATAAAATGGAAATACAGAATCTGGTACAGGAAAAATTTCTGAGATACGTAAAAATATGGACCACTTCTGAACCTGAGCTGGCAGCGGAAAAAACCCCGTCTACAGCCAATCAGTGGGATCTTCTGAATCTGCTTGCAGAAGAACTGAAAGAACTGGGTGTTCAGGATGTCACCCTTACCGAGCTGGGGTATCTGATTGCACGGATTCCTGCCAATGGCAAGGGTGATCTGCCTTCCCTCGGATTTATGGCTCATGTGGATACAGCCAGCGATGCCCCGGGTAAAGATGTAAAACCCAGAGTCCATACTAACTGGCAGGGGGATGTTATTGAGCTTGAGAACGGGGTCACCCTTGATCCTGAAAACATCACAGATCTGAAAGATTTTATGGGTGAGACAATCATTTCCAGTGACGGTACCACTTTGCTGGGGGCCGATGACAAGGCAGGGATCGCAGAGATTATGACAGCGGCTGAAGTCCTTCTGAATAATCCTGAAATTAAACACGGTCCTCTGGAAATTATCTTTACACCGGATGAAGAAACCGGATGCGGAATGGACAAGTTTCCGGTGAAAGAACTCAAATCCCGGTTCTGTTTTACCATGGACGGCGGACGGGAAGGGGAGCTGGAGCTTGAATGCTACAACGCCTGGAGAGTGGATCTTGAGTTTCAGGGGAATGTGATCCATCCGGGCTATGCCAGGGGAAAACTGGTAAATGCCGTATCCATGGCATCTCAGTTTGTCAGCCTTCTTCCCCGGAATGAAAGCCCCGAGGCAACAGACGGACGGTATGGAAACTACTGGCCCAACAGTATTGAAGGGAATCTGGATAAGGCAAAGGTCTCTGTGATGATCAGGGATTTTGATGCAGACGGGGCCCGGCGGAGACTGGAGGCGGTCAGACAGTTTGCAAAAGCCGTGGAAGCTTCCTTTCCCGGGGGAACAGTCACTTTAAAAGAAAAGCAGCAGTATCAGAACATGAAGCAGGAGCTGGACAAGTACCCGGAACTGGAGCCTCTGATGCTCAAGGCTTATGAAAAAGCAGGGGTGAAACCTCTTTTGAAGCCTATACGGGGTGGTACAGACGGCTCCAAACTGACAGCCATGGGGGTTCCCACTCCCAATATCTTTGCCGGAGGGTTCAACTTTCACAGTGTGAGAGAATGGGTTCCTCTGAAATCCATGGAAAAAGCGGTACAGGTGATCCTTGGACTGGTTGAATCCTGGTCAGAGGATTGAATTTCAGTTTTTTTCATAATTTCTGAATAAATCTTTTACGGGAATATGTGTATATATCCTTTAACTGTGTTAAAATAGACATTGGAGGGTTATGTGCTCATCAGAGTTCTGAGATATACAGTATTCCTAATTTTTCTCGTGTTTTTTTCCTGTTCACAGGAAAACAGTATGCTCATGGGCTCAGTCGAGGACTACGGGATTGAATCTGTAGAAAACGGAACGATTCTGAATAAAGAAAATTCCATTAATATTGTCTTTACAGAAATTGGAAACAGAGCCACCTCTGTGAAGATTGTTTTAATGGATCTTTCCGGTACGGAACTGGCCGCAGCAGATGTTGAACCCGCCATTCTGAAAGGCATGGGAATGCCCCTGGATCTTCCGCAGGATCTGGAAGACGGACTCTATTATCTCACGTTCTCCGTTATGGATGGAGATATCCTGCTTTTTCAGGAAGAGCGGTATTTCTATGTAGTAAGCGGCAGCTATGACATCAGGAGTCTGGAAACCTACCCCCCCGGCATCCGTGCCGGAGATGAAATCAGTGCAAGAATTTTACTGGACAGTCCTGCCGGCTCTGATCCCTGGTTGAGATGGACCCTGGCAGATGAGGTTCTTCAGGAAGGATTCCTCTCTGAGACAGGTACGGAATGCAGTTTCTCTGTCCCCGAAACGGGAGGTGTTTATTCTCTGAAAGTTGAGCTTTTCCCTGTTGCACCCCAGGCGGATCATATCAGCTCCGTTTACAGACAGTCCGATCTTTTTGTGGCTGAAGGGGAGGGTGAGGATCTTCCCTGGAAATTCATTGAGGACAGAACCTATCTGTTTTTTATCGAGTTCAATGATGATCTGGTGAACAGAATGAATCCCTATGATTCCCCCCGGATTGTAGGCACACCGGTTCCCCAGTCACAGGGGCATTATTCCGGCTCCTCCTTTTCAGAAAGTGACGGACTGGTTTTCGGCAGCTCCGCCCTCTCATTTCCGGGTGATCCGGCTGTGAAAGATTTTCATATGTCTCTGGCGTTCTCTAATAAAACTCTTCCTGTTAAAGGAAGCTACAATATCATCCGGACGGGTAATGCTGAAAATTATTTCTCCATCTCCTATCTGGCAGAGAGCCGTACTATCAGGACAGAGCTTTTTTCAGGAACCACCCTGTTTCAGTCCTCTGTTCCGGCAGATACAGTTCTGACCGGCGAATCGGTTTTTCTTGAAATTAGCCGCACAGGGCAGACCCTCATCTGGAAGAGTCAGGGCAATACGATTCTGACGGAACAGGGAGTTGAAGGTAATTTTCCGGTCAAGGGAAATACTGTCGTCGGATCAGACGGAACACTCTCCGGTATGCCTCTTCTGTGGTATACATTCTCGGTTTCAACGGATCTCTCCCCAGAGCCCCTTCCGGAGACACCCCCTGAAGAACAGATTTCCAATACGGATTATCCGGTCTCTCGGGAAGAGGGGAAGGCTGTATACGCCAGAACAGAAGAACTTCCCGGTGAAATCAATCTGATGCTGAGCCCCGGAAAGGGTCTTGCGTCTCTGGTTGTTTTTTCTGAAGCCCATGCCCCTTATGAGTGGACCTTGCGTATTTCAGACAGTAATGATGCCCTGCTTTATACGCTCACATCCTCCGAACAGGCAGGTACAGGTTCCATACAACAGGATGGAGATTCTGAAGAGCTCAGAAAAATGGTCATTTCCCTGAACAATGATGAAAGAGGTCTGTTTATCAGCTCTTCCAGCGACAGCAGTATGACCGGTCCCCTTGCTTTCCAGAAAACTCTGAACATAAATATTACCCCAGGACCCGAAAGTTCTCTGGATCAGATACGAGACATCAGGTTTTACCAGGATTAAACAGATTGAAAAAACTGAATAGCACCCCATTGAAAAGACATATTTTATATATTCTGTTAGCCCTCCCCCTTCTTCTTACAGCCTGTGCCACAGGTAGTCAATCAGATCCTCTGGCTCCTGAGTGGTTCAAAGCCCTGGAGGAACAGGAGGGGGAGAATTGTTTCCTTGTTAAGATAGCCGTTTCTTCTGCCGGGGAAGAGGAAACACTGGAAAAGGCTGTGGATGAACTGTTTTCCAGAGTAATGGAACTGTCGGGGTTGTCGGAACTTTACGCGGCCCGGGAAGACCAGGATTCTTTGAAGGAACAGCTTCGTATTCTTATTCAAACAGAGAAGGATATGGAGGGCATCGTTTCTTTATCCCGGCAGGAATGGGTGCCGGATGAACAGAGCAGCAATTACTATGGGGCGTTCTGCATATATAAAACAGCCGAAGTCCTGCTGAGTGAACAGTTGATCGAAACCTATTACAGCAATGATGAAACACTCAATGCCTATCTGGCCAAAGCAGATGAGTATGAACGTACGGGGCAGTATTATGGGGCTGCAGAAGAGCTTGTCAAAGCGGCTCTTTATGCTTTAGAAAAATCAGGACCCATGTCTCTTGAGGTTGCTCAATTGTACATCGATAGAGCCGCAGCCCTGCTGAGGCAGATCGCTGTGACACAGATACAGGCTCCTCAGGCTGCTCTGGTGAATACAATGATCAGTGACCCCTTTCTGTTCCGCTGTTCTGTGGAAGAAGCGGATGTTCCGGGTGTGGAGTTTCTTGTCCGCTATGAAGGCCGGACCAGAGACGGCAGCAGGGGGCAGTTTGAAAGACGCCTTGTGAGTAATGAATCCGGTACGGTGGAGTTTTTTCATCCATTCATTCCCTTTGCAGGGAGTGCCCCTGTCGCTTTTACCCCCGGCAGCAGAGAGTTTCACTCTATTCTGAGCAGTCTTGAGAACAGGGGTGCTGATGTTTCCCAGCTGAGAAACTGGATTGAGACCGCCTCTCTGCAATATAGTATCCTCACCGATTCAGGATCAAGGGAACTCCCGATGGGAGTTGTTCTCCTTCATACGGATATCACCGGCACAGCTCTGGATAATAATGAATCCTCCACAGGGCTGGCGGAAGCTTTGTCCCAGAATGATTTTTCTGTTGATGTTCTGTCTCTTGATCCGGGAGAGATCAGCCGGATAACCGAACCCGCCTTTCTCCGGGACCTGAAGGCCTATTACGGGGAGCGCTATGTGCGCATTATATTCGGTACTGTAGAGATTATGGACTTTGAGTCCCGGGGGGATTCCTACCGGGTGAAAACAGGAGGAACCCTCAAAGTCGCTGATGTGAACAGCGGGGAAATACTCCTGGAACTGAAACTGGATAAATCAGTGGAAAGCCGGAACAATGCTCTGGCGGTTACAGCATCATTCAGAGAGCTGGGAAAGGCTTTTGCTCAGGAACTGATTAACACCCTGGAGTAAAAATTATCTATACTCCTGATCGTTCATTGATTGCTCTCCCTAAAAAATGTATTCTGAGTCTACTATGAATCATGACAATTATGATCCTGACGACAGGATTGCAGCACTGGCTACACCCTGGGCAGAGAGTGCTATTGCGGTGATCCGTACGTCCGGTGAGGGCAGTATCGGGGCGGTTGACGCCTTGTTCAGTGGTGACCTTTTATCCTGTGAATCAAAAAAAATGTGTTATGGAATGATCCGTAATCCCGAGTCCGGCGATGCTTTGGATGAGATTCTGGCTGTGCCCTTCCGGGCTCCGGGCAGCTATACCGGGCAGGAGAGTGTTGAACTGTACTGTCACGGCAGCCTTCCGGGAATCCAGAAGATTCTTACCCTTTTATTCAATAAAGGCTTCAGACAGGCCTCCCCCGGAGAATTCACTTTCCGGGCTTTTATAAACGGCAAAATGGATCTGACCCGGGCGGAAGCGGTGCAGGAAATTATCAGTTCCAAATCCGGAAAAGCCCAGTCCATGGCCCTAAACAGACTGTCAGGGACTGTGGAAAAAAGAATCAATCAGTTTAAGAAAACGGCTACCGTCATGGCCGCCTCCTTTGCCATACAGCTGGATTATCCGGATGATGAAGTGGAAGCCCCCGAGCCTCCCCTTGCCGAACTGGCCGATATGAAAACAGGGCTGAAGCAGCTTATAGATTCCTATCAGGTAGGGAAAATCTACCAGGAGGGGGTGGTCATTGCTCTGGCCGGAAGAACCAATGCCGGGAAATCCAGTCTCTTTAATCTCTTTTTAAAGGAAGACCGCTCCATCGTCTCCGATATCCATGGCACCACCAGGGATTATCTGGAATCCTGGATCTCCCTGTCCGGAATCCCTGTCAGGCTCTATGATACAGCAGGCCTCAGGCATTCGGATGATCCCATTGAAGAAGAGGGAATCCGCCGAACCCGTGAACTGATGGAGAATGCTCAGGTCATCCTCTATGTTCTGGACGGAACTGTCGAACTCAGTGATGAAGAGAGAGCTTTGATTTCTGATGAAAGCAGGCAGGAACTGCTGGTCTGGAATAAAGCTGATATCAGCAGCAGGGATATTCCCCATGGGGTAATTCCCGTTTCAGCCGTGACGGGACAGGGCTTTTCAGAACTGGAAGAAGCGGTGAAAAAACGGATCTTCAAAGACTCGGCAGGAGCTGCCGGAGACGCCGTTATTGACTCCCTCCGTCAGAAAGAACTTCTGGAAAGGGCTCTTTCCGGGGTTGAAAAAGTGGAAGAGGCTATTCATAATGGCCTGCCTGTGGATATTCTGGCCATGGATCTGTATGATGTTCTGCAGGCTCTGGGTGAGATTACAGGAGAGGTTTCGTCCTCTGATATAATGGACACAATGTTCTCCAGTTTCTGTGTCGGAAAATGAGGATACATAAGGATTAACCAGATACACTATGGATTTTGATGCAATTGTCATTGGAGCCGGTCATGCGGGGATTGAAGCCTCACTGGCTCTGGCCCGGCTTGATTTCTCAACACTACTAATCACCCAGAGTCTGGATGCCATCGGACGGCTGTCCTGCAACCCTGCGGTCGGAGGTCTGTCCAAAGGGAATATTGTCCGTGAGGTGGATGCCCTCGGAGGAGAAATGGCCCGTCTTATTGACGAATCCATGATTCAGTTTCGTATTCTCAACCGGAGCCGGGGACCGGCTGTTCAGGCTCCCCGGGCCCAGGCCGATAAAAATCTCTATGCCAGACTGGCCAAACAGACTCTGGAGCTGCAGAAAAATCTGCATCTGTTTCAGGACACCGTTGTGGATATCCTGACAGATAAAAGCGGCACAGTCTGTGAAGGTGTGGTCACCGAGAGAGGCCGCCGCTTTACTTCCCGTACGGTTGTCATGACAACTGGAACCTTTATGGAGGGGAAGATCTTTATCGGGGATTTCTCTCAGTCCTCCGGCCGTCTGGGAGAACCTGCCGCTGTGGGTCTGGGTACTGCTCTCAGAAACAGGGGGTATACCGTGGGCCGGCTGAAGACGGGAACTCCTGCAAGAGTCAGAAAATCGAGTCTGGATTTTTCAAAGATGGAAGAGCAGGGAGGGGATGCCACCATGCAGGCTTTTTCCTTCTTTAAAGAGACATCCGACAGACCCCATATTCCCTGCCATATAACCTATACAAACGAAAAAACACATAAAGTCATCCGGGACAACTTCCACCTCTCTCCCCTCTTTTCAGGAGAAATTGTGGGAACCGGTCCCCGCTATTGTCCCTCCATCGAAGACAAGGTGAAACGGTTTCCAGACAGGGAACGGCATCAGATTTTTGTGGAACCCGAAGGACTGGATACCGAAGAGATGTATCTCAACGGCATCTCCTCCTCTCTGCCCGAACTGGTTCAGGAGGAATTCCTGAGAACCCTTCCCGGTCTGGAAGATGTTGAAATCATGAGGCCCGGGTATGCGGTGGAGTATGATTATCTTGATCCCACCCAGCTTCTTCCCAGTCTGGAGAGCAAAAGGCACCGGGGACTCTTTCTGGCCGGACAGACAAACGGTACTTCCGGTTATGAGGAAGCCGCCACCCAGGGATTGATGGCCGGAATCAATGCCGCCAGAAAGCTTCAGGGAAAAGATCCCCTCGTCTTAAGCCGGGCGGAAGCCTACACCGGGGTTCTTATTGATGACCTTGTCACACTGGGCACACAGGAACCCTACAGAATGTTTACCTCCCGGGCGGAATACCGCCTTTCTCTCCGGCATGATGATGCGGATATCAGACTCTTTCCCTACTGTGAGGAGACCGGACTGGCCACAGAGCGTATGAAAGAGCTTTTCCATGCCAAGAAAGAGGGAATTGATGAGATTAAAGAGCTGCTGCGGCAAAAGCGGGTCAGCGGCAACTGGACGGAAGATTCAGAGTTATTGAAACCCCATGTGGGTAAAACCGCCTACATGACCCTGAAGGATCCCGCTGTCACCATGGATGGTCTGACTGAGAAAATACCTGAGCTGGAACAGTTCTCTCTGGACTGGCGGCATCATGCGGAGCTGGATGTGAAGTATGAGGGCTATGTTGCCCGTCAGGAGAGGCAAATTGCCCGTTTCCAGAAAATGGAGAGCCTGCTGATTCCTGAGGACTTTGATTATGATTCCATGGATGGAATCTCTATTGAATCGAAAGAAAAACTGAAAATGATACAACCCCGCTCTGTGGGACAGGCTTCCCGTATTTCGGGAGTCAGATCATCGGATATTGCTGTTTTAACTGTTTTGTTGAACCGTCCGCAGGGTCAAAAAGGGTCATTGAATGCAGAACAGACCAGATAGAGTCACAGGTTCTGATAGGAGAATTTAATAATGGGTATATTGGAAAACGGTCTGGCCCGGATGGGACTGACCGCGGATTCTGAAAGAATAGCTCTTCTGGAGCGTTATATTGAAGAGATTGAACTCTGGAATCCCCGGTACGGACTGGTGAATGCCGAAGGGGATGATCTTGTTGTCCGGCATATCCTGGATTCTCTGGCTGGTGTTAAAACCATGCAGGGACTGGCACCGGCAGTGGTTGCCGATATCGGATCCGGAGCAGGTCTACCGGGAATCCCCCTGGCCATTATGCTGCCTCATATCCGTTTTCACCTTGTAGAACGGTCCGGAAAGAGGACCGGTTTCTTAAGGAATATTATTCTGACTCTGGGGCTGACCAATGTCTCGGTCATTGAAGAGACCATGGAGAAGCTGACAGATCATTATGAAGTTGTCACCTTCAGAGGATTTTCTCCCTTTCAGAATGATCTGATGAAGCACCTCAGAAAGATCCTCTGTGAAGAGAAAGGAACCGTACTGGCCTATAAAGGACGGAAGGAACTGATAGAGGAAGAACTTGCATCCCTGGAAGATGACGCCTTAAGAGATACTTCAATCGTTGATGTGGATGTTCCTTTTCTGGATGAAGAGCGGCATCTGGTTATAATGCATCTGCAATAGACTGGCTGCTGCTTTTCAGTTTGCTCAGGAGCTTCATCAGTTTATCCTTGGGGAGCAGGTCAATCAGACGGGCTTCCACAAACTGCTGGGCCTCTTCCGAAAAGGTTCCCGCAGAAATACAGAATCCCCGTCCCGCATGAACCTCTTTCACATGGGCGTAGAGCTCTCTCACTGAAAAATCGCCGATTTTTCCTTCTTCCCTGTAGAACCGGAAAACAATCAGATCTTCCCATTTTCTGGCTTTCACTTCTGCCAGAATATCAACAAACTCATTTTTATGAACCGATATGTCCACAACCTTGATTCTGGTTTTGGGGAACAGAAGGAGAGTCAGCCGGCGGCAGAGGGTTATAAACTCGGATATAGGCGCCATCAGATAGGTCTGCAGGTTTCTGTTACTCGTCAGTTCCCGGATTTTCTTCCGTTGAACATCCACATCCTTGTATTTGGGGTTGATGCCGTAAATGTCATTCAGCTCCACAAGAGCTTTGTCCAGATTGGATGCCTGGTTGTAGCAGTCAGCCAGTCTGTATTTGAGCTCCAGAAGAACATCTTCTGATATCTGCTTGTGCTTCAGGCCGATCTCATAATCCATGATGGCCTTATCGAAGTCTTTTTTCTGCTTGTTCACAGTGCCGCTGTACAGGGCGGCCTGAGGTCCCCAGTCGGGATCGGCTCTCAGATGGGAGAATATTTTCAGGGACTGATCCTGCTGGCCGATTTCATACAGAGACCGGGCCAGTGCAAAAAGGACTTCCTTGTCATCGGGATGACCGGTGGCTGCATTCCTCAGATAACCGGCTGCATCTTTGTAGCGGCGAAGTTTGAACAGACTCAAACCCGAGAAGCGAAGGGACTCATGGTCGTTGGGAGTTTTCACAAGAGCCTGCTTCAGAAGGGCGACTGATTTCTCATAGTTGCCTCTTCTGAACTCAAGAACCCCCAGGGACGAATTGATTTCAAAATTGTCCTGATCTTTGGTTCTGGCAATGGCCAGACTCTTGTATGCCTCTGTCCAGACCCTGGCTTTCATGGCGGAGAGTCCGAAGTTCAGGTTTATGGCATGTTCATCCAGTCTGGAATTGGTGGCACAGAGATCCAGAAGAATACCGTATGTCTTCATGGCCTGTGAATAGTTCTTCTCGGCATAATGCAGGTCTGCCAGCGCCATTAGAGCCTGTGTGTCCTTCGGGTTGCTGGCAAGCCGTTTGTTTGCTTCTTTCAGGATTGTATTTCTGTCCTGAACCTGGTTTCCCGAGATATCCTTCCTGTTCCGTCCGGTCAGGATGGAGACCATAATGACTATGGCCACGGTGATAATTACAATGGGAATCAGTAATGGTATAAATGAAGACATATATAGGGAATTATGTTCTTTTAAAGAGACCTTTGTCAAGAAAAGTTCTTTTTCTGGACAGGGGGGGCTACGGGCTCTTAGAATAGATAGAGCCTGCTGTATAAAAGAGATGAAAAACAGGAGCAGAACCGGTTCTTTTCCGGTATGAAAAAAGGTAAAAGGCTCATGAAA
This sequence comes from Spirochaetales bacterium, assembly GCA_028532905.1. Lineage (GTDB taxonomy): Bacteria > Spirochaetota > Spirochaetia > DSM-2461 > DSM-2461 > Oceanispirochaeta. The sequence goes on along the minus strand of JAQQAM010000124.1, from coordinate 9,335 downwards.
GCCTGAACTGTTTAAAGGATACTAAAATGAGAAAAAAAGCAGATAACGACAGAATCATGTACCATGTTAAATTGAACAAGTCCATGCTGTCCGGAGCCGTGACAGCGGTTCTGCCCGGAGATCCCGGACGGGTTGAGAAAACAGCCAGAATGATAGATCCCGATGCTGTTTTCCTTGTTTCCAACAGAGAATATACATCCTGGCTGGCCGATTTGAGCGGACACAAGGTTCTGGTCTGCTCCACGGGAATCGGGGGGCCTTCTGTTTCCATATGTCTTGAAGAGCTGGCTGTTCTCGGTATCAGATCCTTTTACAGGATCGGGACAACCGGAGCCATTCAGGAGAATATCAAGCCCGGCGATCTGATTGTGACAACCGGTTCGGTCCGGCTGGACGGGGCATCCACCCACTATGCCCCCCTGGAATATCCGGCTGTTGCCGATTTTGATCTGACCCTCTCTCTTCTGCAGGCATCATCCAATCTGGAACTGCCTCATCACAAGGGAATTTCCGCCTCCAGCGATACCTTTTATCCGGGACAGGAGCGTTACGATACCTTTACCTCCTATGTGCCCCGCCGTTTTCAGGGCAGTCTGGAAGAGTGGAAGCATCTGAATGTTCTGAATTATGAAATGGAATCAGCCACACTGCTGACCCTGGCTTCTGTTTTCGGTCTCAAAGCGGCTATGGTGGCTTCGGTTATAGCCGTCCGGGGCAAGCATGAAACTCCCGATGATAATATCCTTCCTCTGGCGGAGGAACGGCTGGCATCCTGTATCCGGGAGGCTCTCTCCCTCCATCTGACCGGGGAAAGTTTCAGTTAAAGCCGTATTTTTCTCACACGTAAAGACGCCGGAGAGCCCCATTGGCCCCCTCCGGCAGCGGATACGGCGTTCCTGTATGAGAAAGTTGATAAAAAATCACTAAATCTCTATCAGCTCTGATTTTCCCTTCTGTTCAGGTATTGATGAAAGAAGGGCAAGTCTATATAATTCCGATACAATTATTCGCTTGAACAATCCGGACGTTTGCCGGGATGACTTAAGATCGGTAAATAACCAGGGACTTGCCGCGATGCTCCAACAGGGGTTCGTCTGCAGATCCTCCGGGTACCGCTTATCCATTCTACTGTGCATGCCCGGCTATTTTTTAATCTAGAGAGGTTAGTGTTTCTATGAGTGCAGATATCACGAAAATGCGTAATATCGGAATCAGCGCCCACATCGACTCAGGTAAAACAACCCTGACAGAAAGAATTCTGTTCTACTGTCAGAAAATCCATGCCATTCATGAAGTTAGAGGTAAAGATGGGGTAGGAGCTACCATGGACTCCATGGAGCTGGAAAAAGAAAGAGGAATTACCATTGCGTCCGCCGCGACCAATGTTACCTGGAAAGAGCATGATATCAATATCATCGATACTCCGGGTCACGTTGACTTCACAATCGAAGTTGAGCGTGCGCTGCGTGTACTGGACGGAGCCGTTCTGGTTCTCTGTTCTGTTGGTGGTGTTCAGTCTCAGTCCATTACTGTAGACAGACAGCTTAAACGTTATGGCGTTCCCCGTATTGCTTTTGTAAACAAGAGTGACCGTACAGGTGCCAATCCCTACAAAGTTTGTGATCAGCTGAAAGAAAAGCTGGACCTGAACTCTGTAATGATGCAGGTTCCCATTGGTCTTGAAGATAAACTGGAAGGTGTTATCGACCTGATCAGAATGAAAGCCATCTACTTTGACGGTAATGACGGTGAGCAGATCAGAATCGAAGAAATCCCCTCTGAGCTTCAGGCTGAAGCAGATGAGAGACGGGAAATGATGCTCGATTCTGTTTCCATGTTCAACGAAGAGATCATGGAAAAGATGATGGAAGAAGAGGATATCCCCGAGGAACTCCTCCACACAACCATCAGAGAAGCTGTTATTGCTCAGGAACTGGTTCCTGTTTATCTCGGTTCCGCCTACAAGAACAAGGGTGTTCAGGAAATGATGGATGCGGTTATCCGCTACCTGCCTTCTCCTCCCGAAGTTGAAAACAAGGCTCTGGACCTGGACAATGACGAGGCTGAAGTTGTCCTTCCCTCTGATTCAACCAAACCCCCTGTGGCTCTGGCCTTCAAGCTGGAAGACGGACAGTACGGTCAGCTGACCTATATCCGTGTTTATCAGGGTATCATCAAGAAGGGTGCCGAGCTTGTAAATGTCAGAAACGGCAGAAAGTTCAAGGTTGGACGTCTGGTAAGAATGCACTCCAACAACATGGAAGATATCAACGAAGCACCTGCTGGTGACATCGTTGCCCTCTTCGGTATTGACTGTGCTTCAGGTGACACATTCTGTGATCCCAGCCTGAACCTGTCCATGACCTCCATGTTTGTTCCCAATGCGGTAATCTCCCTTTCCATCAAACCTGTTGACAAGTCCGCCTCTGACAAGATGGCCAAGGCTCTTAACAGATTTACCAAGGAAGACCCCACTTTCAGAACTCATGTAGACCCCGAATCAAACGAAACCATCGTTTCCGGTATGGGTGAGCTGCACCTGGAAGTATATATTGAAAGAATGAAGAGAGAGTACGGTGCCGAAGTGGAAACCGGTGCTCCCCAGGTAGCCTATAGAGAAGCCATCTCTACATCTGCCGACTTCAACTATACTCACAAGAAGCAGACTGGTGGTTCCGGTCAGTACGGTCGTGTTGCCGGTACAATGGAGCCTCTGGAAACGACTGAAGAGAAAAACTACGAGTTTGTTAACCAGATCAAGGGTGGTGCTATTCCCACAGAATATATCCCCTCCTGTGACAAGGGTTTTCAGACAGGTATGGAAAAAGGTTCCCTTATCGGAGCTCCTGTTGTAGGTGTTAAAATGACCATCAATGACGGTCAGTACCATGCGGTTGACTCCTCGGACCAGGCATTTCAGACTGCCGCTCTCGGTGCGTTCCGTGAAGCATACAAAAAATGTAAACCCATTATTCTTGAGCCCATCATGAAAGTTTCTGTTGAAGGGCCAACAGAATTCCAGGGAAATATTTTTGGTACACTGAACCAGAGACGTGGTATGATTGTAGCGTCCAATGAAGAAGGAAATTACAGCGTCGTTGAAGCTGAAGTTCCTCTGAGCGAAATGTTCGGTTACTCCACCGTTCTTCGTTCTTCCACTCAGGGTAAAGCTGAGTTCACCATGGAATTTGCCAAATACGGTAAAGTTCCCACAAGTGTGACAGAAGAACTGATCAAGAAGTACGAAGAAGAAAGAAAAGCTCAGCAGAAGTAAATCTTCACAGCCGGGCCATTGATGCGCCGGTGCTGTTTTTTTCAGCACCGGTTGGATAAAGCCATCAAACCTGGACTAGACTTTAGTTCAGGAACCAGACTAGAAGGAGTTAAACCATGGTAAGAACAGAACTGACTGAAAAAAGCCCCCTGAGAAGCCTTGAAAAGGCAGTTCAGGGCGGACTTGGAAAAGGAAATATTGCCGTAATCGCCTCCAAAGAGGGTGTCGGAAAAACTGCCTGTCTCGTTCACATCGCTACTGATAAGCTGATGCGCAACAAGCACGTTATCCACGTTTCCTACGCAAACAGAGTTGACCATATCGTAAACTGGTATGAGGATATATTTACAGAAATCTCTAAAAAGAGAGAGCTCGAAGACGCGATGGAGGTTCATGACGATATCATTCATAACAGAGTGATCATGAATTTCAATCAGAAAGGTGTATCCGTAGATCAGGTCCTGGCCAGTGTAAAGGCCATGATGGATAACGGTCAGCTGGGAACCGATGCAGTAATTATCGACGGATTTGATTTTACAGCCGGATCGGCCGAGGACATTAAAAAGTTCAAGGCTTTCGCTGTAGAAGCAGATATTGAACTCTGGTTCAGCGATTCCTACCCTGAGGGTGCGGATTACCTGGATGATAGGGGCATTCCCGTAAATCTGAACAAGGATATGGACGATCTGTCTGTTATCCTGACACTCAGGGCTGATCAGGGTTATATGGTACTTAAACTTGTGAAGGATCACAAGGATCTGGTATCTGAAGATCTTCATCTGAAACTTGATCCTAAAACACTTCTTATTGCAGAAGCATAAGAGTTTCACATCGGTCAAAGACAATTTTGGGCTGCTTCCTTTAAAGGAGCAGCCCTTTTTTAAAGACGCAGAAGGGTTTATACTTCACATCGGATATGTATATAGACAGTTATTATAATCTGGAATTCAAATTCGATAAAAACTCTGAAGGACTGGATCATCTGTTCCCGTCAATGGAGCTTCTAATCCGCTCTCTGGAAAATATCGACCGCTGTCTTGTCTCCTCAGTGGGATACAACCTTGAATATAAACGATATCTTAAAAATATTGGTGAAGAATCATTCACATTCTCCATCCGGGTCCGTCTGGTTCAGCCCGGACAGATTGCTCTGGGAGAAGATTTCCCCACAGAAAATGTGCTGCAGTGGATGCAGCAGGGACGGTCTGTTTTTACAGAAACAGCCAATAATGCGGATAGTGAAGGGACAGATCCGGATCTGGAAAAAAGACTCAAACCCCTGATCAGTGCAAACGGACTTGAACACTCCATTCTCTACAAAGCACCTGATGCCGGGCAGTTATCCTCCCTGTCAGAAGACCTGAATAATGCCGTCCAGTTCCTGGGGGGTAAAGTCTCAATAGATCCGGAATAAATCTCAGATCAGGAATCAGGAAGAGATTGTCGAAGAGATCGACTTGAATGCATTTTTTATGCGGTCATTTTTACGGCTCAGTTCTTTTATAGAACCCTGAACCTGGTTTCTTCCGGCTGCCATTCTCAGTTCAACCAGCTCTTTTTCAATAATTTCAATTTCACGGCGGATCTTATCAAATTGGTTCATAATGCATCCTTAATCCTGCTGAAGCCGGTGGGAGCTGCAGCGTGTATTGCTTTCAGGCTGAAGGCCTATACTATGAATATCGGATCTGTGCAGGATTTATTAAGGTTTCTCTGGATTTTCCATACAATAGTGATTATGATAATCTCATAAAGTTGATAACCGGTTTAACCGACTGAACCGGTACAAAACTCGATGTTTCAGGAGATATGTAAATGTCTATACTCGATGACACCGATGATGACTTTGATGACGGTATGATGTCTCTGGATGATCTGGAACCCGATGAAGAGGGAGGGGATGATCATTCTGACTGGGGTGATGAATTCGACGATATGGATTCAGAGTCCTGGGACAGGCAGTATGGAGATGAAGACGAGGAACTGGAAGGAGACCCCTGGGATCTTAATTGATGTCAGGATATAGTCCGGTTCCTGCGGCAGAATCTTTCCGTCAGGTTTTGTCCGAAGGTCCCTACGAGAAAATTGACCGCCTCATACAGATAGTGGGTGAGGAGAGTTGTCAGCTTTTTGACTGCCTGATCCGTGATGCAGTTTTAAGAACCACGGGTCTGCTGGAACTCCCTTCTTTTTTCAGATCTCCCGAAACCCTGTATTCCCATTACTCCTTCTGGAAAATACTGTCCATGATGAAGGACAAGCCCCTCTGGTTCTATCATCTGGAATCCTTCGGGTTATCCGGTGCTGCCGGAGCCGAGGCTTTCCGTTTTCCCCCCTGTCTGACAGAGGCACCGGCCCTGAACCGCTTAATACTGAAAGACATGGATCTGACAGCAATACCCGAAGAAGTCTTTTTAATGAGAAAACTCAGAATACTGGATATCAGTTCCAACAGGATATCCTCCATTCCCAAAGGTATAGGCAGACTGAGGCAATTAGTGTATTTTAATGCTGCCGGCAATGAGCTTGAGGTTCTGCCGGAACAGATCGGAAACCTGAAGAAACTGCAGATACTTAACCTTTCCGGCAACAGACTGGAACAGCTTGGATTCCCTCTGGGAAAGCTGACCGGGCTCAAGCGGCTGAATCTTTCGGGGAACTGTCTTGAGACACTGCCCGACGGTCTGGATTCCTTGCTGCAGCTGGAGAGTGTTCATCTGGCCTATAATGATCTGAGTGCAGAGGAAGAGGCTGTCTGGGAAGACGGCAGTTTTTCCATGATCCCCAGCCATCAGAGATATCTTTCTTTTGAGGAAAATGTCCCGGCTGTCAGATAAGTAAGCGGAGTAATTAATGATAGATCTTTCCCAATTTGAAACTTTTGAAACCGAAAAAGGCAGAAAATTGTCTGTCTGGAGATTTATTTTCGGAAGAAGGCTGGCTTTTCATCTGGCTCTTTTACGCATAGTACTGCGCTGCCGCTCATTGAGTCAGGCGGGAAAATTCGATAATGACGAGTTTTTTCATCAGTCCGACCTGATTCATGATGCCCTGGAACGCTACGGCGCCAAATTCAGAATCACCGGCCTGAACAATCTTCATTTTGACGGTCCCTGTGTTGTGGTTGCCAACCATATGAGTCTTCTGGAGACCCAGGTCATGCCCTGGATTATCGGAAGCTTCAAACCTCTGTCTATTGTAATGAAGAACAGCTTGTATGATTCCTGGATTTTTAATCCGATTGCCAAAGCTACAAAAAGCATCTCCCTAACCAGAGAAAATCTGCGGGCTGATATCGACGTCATTATGAAAGAAGGGGTGGAGTACCTGAATCAGGGACGATCCATAATCCTGTTTCCCGAAGGGACCAGAAAATCCTACTTCAGTCGCTCCGAGTTCAACTCTCTGGGCATTAAACTTGCCCTCCGTGCGGGAGTCAGAGTCGTTCCTGTTGCTTTGAAAACTGATTTTCTGACCCCCGGAAACAAGGTTTCGGATTACGGATTTATCTATCCGAAAAAACCTGTCCACATCCATATAGGAGAACCTGTCACAATTGAAGGACGGGGTAAGAAAGAGCATCAGCAGATCCTTGATTTTCTGGAATCCAACCTGAAAAGCTGGGGTGTTGAAATCAGAGAGGATGAAAAATGAAATATGCACTGAAAGGGAAAGCTCCCGTTATAGACAAGAACGCCGGTTTTATAGCACCCAGTGCCGATCTGATCGGTGATATTACCATCGCAGAGGGGGTGAATATCTGGTTCAATGCCGTCATCCGCGCCGATATGGATGCGGTGAGCATCGGAAAGAATACCAATATTCAGGACTGTGCCGTCGTCCATACAGATTATAATATGCCCTGTTCCCTGGGTGAGGGAATCACGGTGGGCCATGGTGCTGTTATTCACGGCTGTACTGTGGGAGATAACTGTCTGGTCGGAATGGGCGCTGTTGTCCTCAATGGGGCAGAGGTTGGTGAAGAGTCACTGATCGGCGCCGGCAGCCTGGTCTCTCAGGGGATGAAAATCCCTCCCCGGTCTCTTGTGCTGGGATCTCCTGCCAAGGTGGTGAAGGAACTCAAACCATCCATGATCGAAGCCATCAGAAGAAACGGAGCGGCATACGTGTCCAACAGTGCCGACTATCTGGAAGAGCTGGCGGCTCTGGGCGAAGATTCCGAATAAAGGTTCGGACTTTTCACTTCCGGAGCTTCCAGGCTCTTTTCAATTGCGGCCAGCTCCAGGAGCTCTTCCATAGAATCTATGGTTTCTCCCAACAGCAGCTTCCCTTTGTAAATATAAAAGTACTCGAATTGATACCGCATACTTTCAGTATAGTTCTTTTTTTCAGGTTCACTCCTTTTTTTACGATTTTTTTTATTTGACCCGGTTCACAGTCAGAAAAGCGCTAAGCGTCTGTAGGGCTGTTTGTTCTTTTGCGGCAAAATCCCGCCTGCTCGGCGGGTCAGGCTTTTCAGCACTCCGCTTCCGCTGCGGTCGCCGCCCTGCTGCGACTGCTTCGCATGCTTACAATCCTTTTTTGGTACGGGGCAGGCGTGTTTTTATCACTCGAGGCCGAAGGGCTTCGGGTTTCTTTACACTACCCGGGCAAGTAACATTGCCTTGGCATTTTGATTTGCTTTTTTCTGACGCTGATAAACACTACCTGAGCAATAACATTGCCTTGGCGGTTTATTCAATTAGACCTAGGGGGGGAAATCAGGTTTATACATCCTACCGGAGCAAGTAACATTGCTCCGGCATTTTTCACCTCTAGGCCTAAAGGCTCTGGCTACTTAATCCTACCTGGGCAATAACATTGCCCAGGCACTTAATACCCTATAGTCCTAAGGGGGTGTGGAAAACTTGTGGAATTCTCGGGGGACAGTTCGAATTCTTTCCACAGAGGTTGTGGATAAGTTGTGGATAGAATCCGGTAAAATTTCAGAATTTCCTGAAAGTTCATTATAAAACCCTGTTTTAGGGCTATTTCAGCCTTTTTTCTTCAAAAAACAGGGCGTTTTTTGGTCCGGAATTTAAATAATATCATTTTAATAAACTGTTAATTACTGCTGGTTTTTCCACATTGTTGTGGATAACTTGTGGATAAATTTGTGAATTCTGGCTGAAACAGCGGAATTCCTTATTCTTGGAAAAGGATAATTATGAATTTAGCAGAATTCGTGATACTTTATACTGTAACTAATAATATTGCTCAGGAGTACTCATATGCGGCGTCAGAATAGCGGTCTAACATCTATCTTTTTTCTACAGTTGGCAATTGCCTTGTTTTTTCTGATTCTGGGAGTACAGGGGATCGTCAATAATATGTCTCAGAACAGCGGATTTGCCCGGGAAGTTGCGAAGTTTCTCAATGCAGAAAATCCGGCTGTACAGAAGACAGAACTTATAATGGGTATTATCAGTCTGGTGGCCGGTCTGCTTCTGCTTTTAGGTCTGTTCCGCTTCGGAGATTCCCGTCTTGTTGTTATTTCATCGGTACTGATCTTTCTGTTCTGGCTCACCCGTCTGGTGATGGTCCGCTTTATGACAGAACTGGTTATCCGTAACGGCAATATCACCTTCTACCCTGATTTTTCCACCTGGCTTCTGGCTGTTTCTACGGATGTGATCATCCTGTGCTCCATCTGGACTATCGCCCGCCGGCCTGCCTAAGTAAGTGTGTGCCTACCAGGTCTATCAGAGTTCGTCTCTCCAGTCCTTTCTAGATAATCATTCCCAGCTGCTCACTCCCGACAGTCTGTTTGGAACCTCCCTGTATCTTGTTGTTCAGAACAGGAGCATGGGGGAGTGGCTCAAACTGAAACTGGCTGAAAAAAGAGGCATAAGCGGGGACAACCCCTATGTTCTTCCCGAAAAGGCAATGCGCGAGCTGGCCGGGGGGTACGGCTGCGTCAGGGCTCCGCGCTGGTCGAGTGGTGCGTATCTTGGAAAAGAATGCGACACCAGGTGGCGCAGTTCGCACGGTTCGGCGCGACGGCTATCTCGCGGAATCCGGTCCCAATTCATTACTCGTCAACAGCGGGGCACTGGAATCA
>JAQQAM010000123.1 GCA_028532905.1 Spirochaetales bacterium | reverse complement strand
TACACATCCAGGGCGGCTTTAATCCCTTTTTCTGAAATGGCATTCTTTAAAGCAGCTGTATCCACCACTTCACCACGGGATGTATTGACCAGTATGGCTCCCGGTTTCAGGGCATTCAGAATATCAGAACCGATAAAATGGGCCGTATCTTTACCCGCTGCCAGATGAACAGAAAGGACATCCGCTTTGGATGCGGCTTCCACAGGGGTCGCGCAGAACTCAACGCCCAGATCTTCCGCTTTTTCAGGGGTCAGGCTCCGGGACCACGCGGCCACATGCATGCCGAAGGCGGCTGCTCTTTCGGCTGTTCCTTTACCAATGGAGCCCATGCCGATGACAGACAGGGTTCTTCCCTTGAGTCCCGAGGCTTTTCCATAGAGTTTCTTGTTCCAGACACCCTGTCTCAGGTCCATGGTGCCGTCCGCAATGCGCCGGTCGGCTGCTATCATCAGCCCCATGGCCAGCTCGGCAACGGCATCGGCATTTTTACCGGGACAGTTGGCCACATGAATCCCCCTGGTCGAAGCCTCTTCCAGGTCAATGGTATTCACTCCGGCTCCAGCTCTGATAATGAGAGAGAGACTGGCTCCGTTGTCTATGGTTTCTTTTGTTACTTTTGTGGAACGGACCACAAGCACTTCGGCATCCTGAATGGCTTCAGGAAGACTGTCCGCTGTAAGATCTGGTTCAAATACAATCTCTGCTCCCAGAGCAGACAGATCATTCTTGGCGGATTCTGACAGTTTATCGGCAATCAGTATTTTCATACCTAAAAGAATAGGCCTGAAATCCCGGGCTGTAAAGCTAAAATTGATTAATCAATCAAAAAATAATTGTCTCATTATAAGATACAGGCAATTCCGTTCCGGATACTGAGGAAAACTGCAGACTCTCCTCCGTATCTATCCCCTTGTGTCTTATCCGTTTCCGTCGGTTTTCCTTAAAATCATCAGAGCCGCCATCATGGTGGGGAATCCGGCACTGGGAGCCGTTAAAAGAAGGGTATGTTCAATCTCCTCCCGGCTGCACCCGGCTTTCAGTCCTTTTTCGATATGGGTCTGGAGGGCATAGCCGTATCCGGATGAAGCGGACACCGCAATTTTGATAAGCCATCTTGTTTTTTCATCCAGAGGCCCGCCGTTGGTATGGATTGATTTCCCGTATTCTTCATAACTTTTGTAAATATCCGGATATTTTTCTTTCAGGTATTTTAAATTGTCCAGCCGTTCTTCTTTCATCCCCATTTTACTGCTCCTTTACTGTTCTGATATCCCTATTAATGATAGTATTCCCCGACTGATGAACCGGATGAATATATTGAAAATTATAGCACTGTTTTTCCTCTTTTTCACTTTTCAGTGGTCCGCCCAGTATGGCGCTGCCCGGATGGCCGGAAGCGGTCATTTTATCTGGCTGATACTCATGTACGGCGGCTTTTTTCTCAGGGCATTTGTGTGGGTTGAAATTCTAAGAGATCTGAAGCTGATCTCGGCTTACAGTCTGAGCAGCCTCTCCTATCTGATTATTCCCTTTTTCTCCCGGATTTTTATGGGAGAAGAGTATAAAAGCTCCTACCTGACCGGGGGTCTTCTGATTTTGGCGGGAATAACCGTTTTTTCTGTTGGCGAACAGAAGCAGGAACAGATTCAAATGCAGGAGAGCCTGTGATGGCCTATATTCTGATGCTTATGATCCTGCTGATGGTGGCTGCCGGTCAGACTGCACTGAAAAAGGGTATCCAGGCGGGTGTAGAAAAAGGGAAGGGGAGAATCGCTTCGCTTTTTCACCCTCTGGTTATCCTGGCCGGCGTACTGGTTGTGGCCTCTCCCTTTCTTTATGTAAAAGTTGTGGCCCTGCTGGGGCTTTCCGGAGCCTTCGGCCTGAATGCCCTGAATTACCCTCTCATATTTCTTCTGTCCAGAGTCTTTTTGAAAGAGAGTTCCAATCCCTGGTACTGGTCGGGGCTGATTCTGATAACCGCAGGAGTGTTTACCTGGTCACTGTAAGCATCGTCATTCCTGTCTATAAAGCAGCCGCCCACATTCAGCCCCTCATGGACGTTCTGCTGCCTGTACTCAGGGGCCTTGCATCCGAGTCTGAACTGATTTTTGTGGATGACGGCAGTCCCGATGATACAGTCAGGCAGCTGGCAGCTCTGAAAGAAACCCTCCGGCACCAGTATCCTGATGCTCCGGACATACGGATTATCCGTTTAAAAGAGAACTATGGCCAGCAGGCTGCTGTGTACTGCGGACTCCTGCATGCCCGGGGGGAGTCTGTGGTGACCATGGATGATGACCTGCAGCATCCTCCTTCCTACCTTCCGGAGTTTCTCCGTCTTTCCCGGGATTATGACCTCAGCTATGCCCATCCGGATCGGGACAGACGGGAGGGGAGCCTTCAATACGGCAGCCGTATGAGAGATCTGTTTTTCAGGAAGATTCTCGGCTGTCCCCCTGAGATCACTCCAGGCAGTTTCCGGGTAATCAGCAGAAGAGCCGTTGAAGCGGTCCGGGGCCGGGCGGGCACTTTTGTCTATGTCTCTGCCCTGCTGTTCCGGAGCCTTCCGGATATGAAGGTTCAGAATCTGAAATACTCCACTGCAGATGTCACTACGTCCACTTTCGGAAACAGTCCGTCTCGGTTTTCCCTGTCCGGCAGAATTCTGCTGTACCTGAAGCTGGTCTTTTACTATACTCTTCCTTTTACCGGCTGGATAAATCGTGATGCCCAGCCTTATGTAATCCGGGAAGAATTATGAACGTACATGTACTGGGCGGTGGCCCTGCACAGCTTAATCTCATCAGAAGACTCCAGGAACTGGGACACCAGGTGGCCGTGTCGGATATCAATCCCCGTTCTCCGGGATTGGAACTGGCCGATTTTGCCTCGGCGGCCAGCAGTTTTGATGCGGTTGCTGTGGAACGGGATGCCAGAGTCTTCGGCTCTCAGGCCCTTGTCACTCTGGGAACGGATCAGCCGGTCCTGACAGCCGCACTGGTCTCTGAAAAAATGGGCCTCCCTTATTTCCTGTCTCCCCGTCAGGCCGCTCTGGTAACAAATAAACGGGATATGAAGCAGATGTTTGTGAAAGAGGGGATACCCACTGTGCCTTTCCGTCTTCTGGAGGCCGGATTCCAGGACTCAGAGCTTGAAGGACTCACTTTTCCCCTCATCATCAAACCCCTGGACAGCCAAGGGCAGAGGGGAGTCCTCAAGGTGCACAGTACAGATGAAATCCGGGACCATTTTGATGAACTCCTCTCCTTTTCCAGAGAACAGCAGATTCTGGCTGAAGAGTATTACCCCTCGGATGAAATTACCATCAGCGGCTGGGTGTATAGGGGAACCCTTCATATTTTTTCCATTACCGACAGGGTAACCGTGGAGAACGACCCCTATATGGGAGTCTGTGTGTCCCACCGGTATCCCAGCCTGTTTCACCAAAGCCGGGACGAGCTGGAAGAGCTCAGCCGGACAATATGCGGCGCTGTCGGACTGCAGGAAGGGGCTGTCTACTTTCAGATTCTGGGAGGGAAGAAAGGATTCCTGATCAATGAGATAGCCTGCCGGCTGGGTGGTGCCTATGAGGATGAGTTTCTCCCCGGCTTATGCGGTGCCGACCCTCTTCAGCTTTTAATTGAACAGACCACATTGCCCGGGTATAATTGGAACCATCCGGAAGAGATGCCCTCTGTCAGAGACGGCCGGTATCTCTCGCTACAGATGTTTTTCTGCCGGCCAGGCATTATTTCCCGTCAACGGGGAATGGATCAGGTTCTCCGGATATCCGGTGCCGGCAGAGGCCGCTTTCTGCTCCCTGAGGGAACCTGCATCAGAAACAGGGAAAATTCCACTCAGCGGGCGGGTTACTTTTATCTGCAGGGCTGCAGTCCTGCGGAATTGAACAGCAAAATTGACCAGGCCTACAGTTTTCTGGAAATTCTGGATGAACAGGGCCGGCAGATGATAGAATTTGATCAAAGGATGTACTTCCCCTCATGAAAAAAACGGCATTACTCCCCCTGTTCCTGCTTCTTTTGTTCCTGACATCCTGCTCGGGCAGAGGGAATCGTGTCAGCATTGCCCAGCAGTACGGCCTGGCCTATGCCCCTGTGCAGATTATGAAGGAGAAAGGATTCCTGGAGGAAGAGCTGGGGGGAAATACGACCGTCCAGTGGCTCAAGCTGGCCAATACGGCCGCCATCCGGGAAGGCGTTCTGGCAGGGGATGTGGATGCGGGTTTCCTGGGGATTCCTCCCTTTCTGATCGCCCTGGATCAGGGAATGCCCTGGAAACTTCTGTGCGGCGTCTCCCGGTCTCCTTTGGGGCTGGTTGTTCCTGCCGGACAGTGGAGTTCCCTGAATGATCTGCCCGATGATGTGAGACTCGCTTTGCCCCAGCCCGGCAGTATTCAGCATATCCTGTTGACCATGGCTGTGAAACGGGAGAGGGGACAGGCCGGTGCCCTGGACAGAAACCTTGTCTCCCTGAAACATCCCGACGGACTGAATGCTCTGACATCCGGTTCGGTAGACGGTCATTTCACATCCCCCCCTTATCTTTTTATGGAAGAGGACCTGGATGATTTTGAAGTCCTCCTTTCGGGTGAGGAGGCTATGGGATCGCCTTTTACCTTTATCGCCGCCATGGTGACAGACAAAGCCGCATCAGAGAAAAAAGATTTCCCCGGGGCTTTGAAAAAGGCTCTGGAGCGCTCCATGCAGTTTATGAGGGATAATCCGGAAGACAGTCTCCGGATTCTGGCCGCAGCCTATAATCTGGAAGAAGCTGTTCTGCAGGATTATATGAACCGTCCGGGAATGGTCTACGATACTGAAATTCTGGGGCTGGATCAGTTTATCTCCTTTATGAACACAGAAGGGTATCTTGAACAGATCACAAGCACTGAAGGAATACTGCTGCCATGAAACGGCTGGCAGGGTCTTCCCTGTTCTGGATCGTCCTCCTGGCCCTGAGCTGGGAAGGCATATACCGGAGCGGTCTGTTCCATCCCCTTGTCTTTCCCTCCCTCGTTGATATTATCATGACCGCCGGAACGGATTTTAAAAGCGGTGAACTGCCCCTGAATATCCTGAGTTCAATGGTGCTGATTTTCATCTCATTTATTCCGTCCATCATCCTGGCCTTTCTGATGACTCTTCTCTCAGGATTATCGGGTACTCTGAAAGCTCTGTTCAACACTCTGGCCAATGTGGCTCATCCCCTGCCGGGAATCGCTCTGCTTCCTGTTCTGATCCTCTGGACGGGTCTGGGGCAGCATATCATTGTCCTGGTGGTTATCCACTCTGTCCTGTGGCCCCTTCTGGTGAATCTGGAAAGCGGCATAGAAGAGACGCCGGAGATCTGGCTGAACCTGGGACGGAACAACGGACTGACCAGCAGGGAGATGTTTTTTCAGATTCTTCTGCCTGGCGCCTATCCCTATCTGTTGGCTGGACTGAAAATCGGCTGGGCCAGAGCCTGGCGGGCGGTAATCTCCGCCGAAATGATCTTCGGCACCATCAGCGGCGGGGGAGGGCTGGGCTGGTATATTTTCAACAAGCGGATCTTTATGGACAGCCCCGGAATGTTTGCAGGCATCCTGATCCTGATGGTTCTGGGAGTTCTGGTGGACCGGTATGTCTTTACCCCTCTGGAACAGGGAGTGGACCGTCGCAGGGGGAAAACCCTGTGAATATCCTGCACTGTGAAAATATCAGTTTTTCCTATCCCCTTCAGAACGGTGACAGACGCTTCATCATCAGAAATTTCGATTTTTCCCTGAACCAGGGTGAGTTCCTGACCCTCCTGGGCCCCTCAGGCTGCGGCAAAACAACACTGCTGAACCTCTTCTCCGGATTCCTGCCGGCAGACTCAGGTTCTATCTCCTTTAATGGCAATCCGTTGACAGACCCTTTCCCCGCCGGTCAGATGATCTTTCAGGACAGCACACAGCTCCTGCCCTGGCTCACGGTGGAGGAGAATATCCTATTTCCCCTGTGCCGCCGCCGGTTTCCCGGATTCCGGATCTCCCCTGGCACTGATCAGAAAGAAAAGCTGGATGAAATTTTGAATCTGGTTGGTCTGACCGAGTTCAGAGAATACCATCCGGTGCGGCTCTCCGGAGGCATGAAGCAGCGCTGTGCCTTAGGCCGGGCTCTTATGGCAGACCCCCGGATACTCTACATGGATGAACCCTTCGGAGCTCTGGACACCCCTTCCCGCATAGAACTGCAGTCTCTTATCCTGAAGTTGTGGGAGGAAAAAAACGTGTCGGTTATTTTCGTGACCCACGATATATCAGAAGCCCTGATCCTTTCAGACCGGATACTCCAGTTTGGCTCTCCCGGCATATCCCCCCGGGAACTTCCGGTCAACCTGACCCGGCCAAGAGACCGTAAAGACAACAGCTTCAAAGAGCTGGAATGGCAGATCTACTCATCCCTGGCCGATACTGAGAGAATTGTTTAATCGTAATCTATACCCTCACCGGATTCGTAATTCCAGGACTCACACTGTTAAGTAAACAAAAGTGTAGAAGTGGACAGAATAGGAGGTTATCGGTAGTTTTTTTTAGGGTTGGTGTTAAGTAGTAATGTCTAAAGATATTTAAGAGCTTCAGATACTCGTTTTACTAGTTTTTCTTTTGTAAGAATACCGGTTAGGGTAGGATCTTTATAGTATTTTTCTTTGATATTGAACTCATATTTTATAGATTCTAGTATCACCATACAATCTTTTTTGAGCTTTTGAAATAGGTTCTTATCAACTTTACATGAACGATCAATTCTTATTATTTCTTCAGCAATTCTTACTTTCTCAAAAGAGTCATAATTGATGGATGCTTCGACTATACCTGAAAGATAATTTATAATTTCATTTGGCTGATAATTGATATAGATTGAAGACAACGTTGAAATACTATCTGTTAAGTCTGTTGATGCTATTATTTGATTAACAATCTCGTTAATCCATTCTATCTCTTGTTGTTTTAGAATCTTGAATTCTTTATATTCCTGAAGCTTACCTTCTCGTGTCATAAGGAAGAAATCTCCACGATAAAGCATAAATAATTCTTTTGCTCTGGTTAAATCATTATTCAATATACTTCCCTTCTTTTAACATGTAGACAGAACGCTAGTTATCGGTAGCAATAATTGATTTTAGACGTTCAGAGAATACAGGGTATAATCTGTCAATCTCAGAAGTATGAAACCATCTATAATCAGAATGCTCATTCGACAGAGTAATGCTATCAGATTTTAAGTCACAGAGGTATATAATTCCGGAGATCTGTCTGCATTCTTCAATCAAATCCCAGGTGTTCAATATTCTTCTCGGTGTTATATCAAGATTTGTCTCTTCCTTGATTTCTCTATGAAGGGTTTCTTCAAGTGTCTCACCATACTCCAATCGTCCTCCAGGTAATTCCCAAAAGTCACCGCTTTCCTCAGATCTCTTTAACGCTAGAAATCTATGATCTCTCAGGATTAGAGCTTTTGCAGCAAAATATAATGGTATTTTGTTATTCATAGATTCCTTCATCATTTGAACCTTGTAGACAGAAATTGGTTTATCAGAAGTCCAATTACCATTCTGAAGGCAATTTCCGGAATACTCAATCCTAACTTTAGTTATAGTTAATCAGAGTGGTTTCCGGTTTAAAAACACTACTTTCCGGTAGCTCCCTGTATTCCATGGGGCAATGTAAAAAGTCCTTCTGAATCCATTTCAAAGGGATATTTTGCAACGATTGCGTCAAGAGGGAGCTTTCCGTAGATATGGGGGTAGTCCCTGTTCAGATTGTACAGGTCCTCATCAATAACGCTGCATTCTGTTAATGTTTTATCTATTTCTAATAATAGAAGTTCTTTGGAATTCCGATAGAGCTGATTGGCAATACCACAGACCTGATGGGAGTAGGAGCAGTGGATGAAACCATCCTCTGCAAGACTCTGGGGTATGAAGAATCCCTTTTCCGAAAGGCGGTTGAAGTCAGATGTAGTAACAATGTGGTAGATCAGATTCATTTCCGCTCCGGTATATTTTTCCTGCTTTATGATACAGAGAACAACGCTATTTACTCATTCTGATGGTAAATCCCGGGAAACACAATCCTATTTTCCAGCCCATTTAATTCCTTTTAATGTTTTGAATCAGAGGGATGAGCAAAAAAAATCCTGCGGCAGACATACCGCAGGATCGTTTCAGTACATTGAAGTGCTGAAGTAAAAGGGGATTATTTTACAACAGGAAGACCTTCGTTGCCCCAGCCGGAACCTCCGGTGTTGCCTGTTCCCATACCGCTCTTGATAGAGGCGGCGTCGTATCCCATCATTCTCAGAACACCAACTGTCTGACCGGCAGTCTGACCGGAGTAGCAGTATACAAGAACTTTGTTATCTTTGGGGAGCTGGTCGAAAGAAGCCTGCATTCCTTCACCGAAAGGAATATTGATGGCGCCTTCGATGTGACCCTTGGCATAATCTTCAGGTTTTCTGATAGATACAATTACAGCATCAGCGAAATCAGAAGATACTTTGGCAGCGGCAACGATGTTGCTTCCGGCTTTGGGATCAGATTTCAGGTTGTTGAAGTAGTCCTGTGCAGCGGCTTTAACAGCGGGATCAATTCTGACACCGGATGCTTCGGGAGCGGCATTGGCTGTTGTTTCAACATAAGCCTCATAACCTTCAGTTTTGGCGATTCCCAGGTTCCATCCGTATTTGATGGAGCTCACTTTGAAACCGGCGATGTTCAGTACAGCAGTAGCCTGACCGGCAGTCTGACCGGAGTAGCAGTTTACGTAGATGGGCTGATCATCGGGAAGCCAGTCAATGGCTTTGGCCAGTTCGGGTCCCCAGGGAGCGTTTACAGCACCTTTCAGGTGGCCTTTTGCATAGTCATCGGCTCTTCTGATATCCAGGATCAGTACATCGGCACCAGCATCAATGGCTTCGAAAGCTTTTGTTGCGGGAACAATTCTGGAACCGGGGTAATCAGCAAAGTATTCAGCTGCTGCAGCTGCTACAGGATCAGAAGCTGTATCCTGCTGGCCTTCGGCGAACATTGCCATGGGCAGAACAAAAAGAACCATAAGTAGAACAAGAATCTTTTTCATCAATTTTCTCCTCCATGCTGTCAGAAAATGTCTTTCAACAGCAAATTCGGGATACTGTTTTCACAAAATCCCTTGATTTCGATTCAGGATCGTAATAGATACGTCCCGATTTGTCAGGATCACTCCCGACTGCCTGAAATCAGGCATAGATAATTTTTTATTTATTACCTGTGAAAAGAATAACTTTCAATTACATGCTATGTCAACTAATTTAGATAATTTCGGGGAATAAAAAACGAATCTGATTTATTGATATATTAGTAATGTAATAATGAATACTGTTAAATTTATATATTACAAGGCATTGTAATGGATATTTAAATATATATAAAAAAATATATAAAGATTAATAGTGAACGTGATGTGTTTTTATATGCTTGCTTCTTAGGGTTTTTTGTACCTTTCTCCCTGTCTGAAAACAAAAAAACCGCCTGTTTTCAGGCGGTTTTCATAGATCATTACATGTCTGTCAGACCAGTGTGAACCGGAAGGAGAAATCGTATATTCCCGGACTTATTTCATACTCGTCTCTTGTCTGGGGACCGCAGCTGCCGGTTCCCAGTCCTCTTTGAATCATATCCAGGCTGAGCCAGGTTGTTCCCCTTTCAGGCAAATCGGTTACATGGCGGGCTCCGTACAGATCCTCAGCCGTATAGTGGAGGGCTGAGAACTCAAACCTGCGGTCCGATTCTACCCTGAGAGTCATTTCTCCGTTACTCAGTTCCACCCAGCGGGTATCGGTATGGTTCCCGCATTCCTGGGGAAGGATATAGGGGACAAACTGCTCGTCCACACTCTGGGAGTAGATTCCCAGAAAAGCGGAAATATCCCGGTCAATATAATTCTCATGCGGGCCTCTTCCATACCATTTCAGGTTTTCAAATCCCTCTTTCAAAGGAAGTCTCACTCCAATTCTGGGCAGAGTGGGGTAGTCTTCGGGTATGGTCAGCCGGGAGTTCACAGTCACTGCACCATTCTGTGACAGGATCCTCTGAACCAGAACAATTTCAGAAAGGGCATCATTGCTTCTGTACTTTTTCCGTAAGATGAGGGTATTTCCGTCCTGTTCTGTTTCGGCTTCTGTCACTTTCAGCCTGTCCAGGCCGGCCTTCAGCCACTGGCCCAGGGGTTTTTCCTCCTGACCGGACCATTCTCTGATGCCGTCGTTGTCGGTGGCTCCCCTCCAAAGCTGCAGTTCTATGCCCCCTTCCAGCAGATTCTGGCCGGATGTATCCTGAAAGATCAGTGAGTTCGAATCAAAGGCCGCCTGCAGACTGCTCTGGGTTTCCTGAACCAGCATCTTCGGTGTACTGAAATAATCTCCTGTCAGTTTCAGCTGTTCCTGGGCCTGAATATGGTCTTTGGGACACCAGCTCTGTTCTTCCCGCACCAGCACTGTGATGTTCAGACAGGTTTCTGTGCCTTCAGCTTCCGCCGGGATCAGCAGGGGCAGGGGAATTTCCTTTTCGTCTCCCGGCTCCAGAGCTGGAAGGCTGAGGATTCCGGAGGCCGTGGATTCTCCGTTCTGTATCAGTTCCCATTCTGCCTTCAGCCAGTCCATGGAGCTGAAGTCCTGTTTGTTTTTTACTTTGATGGTGGAGAATCTTCCCTGAGATGCGTCGTTTACCAAAGTGAAGCTCACTGGCTGCTTCAGGTATTTACACTCCCACATGGCGGGGTGGGGTGTTCTGTCGGGCCAGATCAGTCCGTTGATGCAGAAGTCTGAATCGTGCACCGGTTCATCGTAGTCTCCGCCGTAGGCCCAGTATTCCCGGCCGTCTTCGGTCTTTTTGGTTAATCCCTGATCTACCCAGTCCCAGATAAATCCGCCCTGCAGTCCGTGAACTGTCTCAAAGGCATGCCAGTAGTCTTTCAGGCAGCCGTTGCTGATTCCCATGGCATGGGAATATTAACAGGCAATGTAGGGAAGGTGATCTTCGGTTTCCGTGGCAAAGTGGATCATCTCTTCCACCGACTCATACATGGGGCAGTACACATCTGTGGCAAAGGCTCCCCAGCCGGTTTCATGCACTGGCGTTCCCTGACCCCATTCGGGCCTTACTGCCCCCTCATAGTGGAGGACTCTGGAATCATCAAAGCGTCTGATCCATCCGGCGCAGGCATCGTGGTTGGGACCATAGCCCGATTCATTACCCAGTGACCACATTATGATGGAGGGATGGTTTTTGTCTCTGTGGACCATGCGCTGGACTCTGTTCAAAAAGGCGGAGCTGAACCGGGGATCCCGGCAGATCTGATCATAATAATCATGGGTTTCGATATTGGCTTCATCCACCAGGTAAATTCCGTACTCATCACACAGATCATACCATTCGGGTGTATTGGGGTAGTGGGCTGTCCGTACGGCGTTGAAGTTAAACTGCTTGAGCAGCTCAATATCTTTGATCATCCCTTCCCGGCTCACGGTTTTTCCTGTTTCCGGTTCATGCTCATGACGGTTGACCCCTTTGATCATAACCGCTTTGCCGTTGATCAACAGTTCCCTGTTTTTTATTTCCACCTTTCTGAACCCTGTGCGGCAGCTGACGGCTTCCACAACAGAACCGTCGGGTCTGTGAAGAACAGCCGTAAAGGTGTAGAGCTCAGGATGTTCTGATGTCCAAAGTTTAATATCACCCAGCTCGGCTACGGCCCGGATCTCTCTGCTGCCGCTTTTATCGGAATCTGTATGGCGGACATCTCTGAACCGGGTTGTTCCCAGACTTTTCTGTTCCCATTTTATCTTCCCTTCTTTGTCATAGAGGGCGGCAGAAACCGTATATTCTGACTCACTGACCGCTGCAGATTCACAGTGCAGAGCAATATTCATCCTTCCCCTGCCGTTTTCAAGGGGCTCAGAGCGGACAAAAAGATCGGAGATTCGCTGTTCATCCTGTGAATAGATGTAGACATCCCTGTAAATTCCGGCCATCCACCAGTGATCCTGGTCTTCCATAAAACTGCCGTCAGACCAGCGGATGACAACGGCACAGAGTCTGTTCTCTCCCTGTACCACATAGGGGCTTATATCAAAGGCGGCGGGGGTTCTGGAGTCTTTGCTGAATCCCACCTCCTTACCGTTTATATACAGAAAAAAAGCGCTCTCCACACCGTCAAAGTGAATGACTGTGCGGCGCTTGTCCCACCCCGCGGGCAGGGTGAAGGAGGTATGATAAATTCCGGTGGGATTCTCTTCAGGCACTTCCGGCGGTCTGAAGGTAAAGGGCATCTGCACATTTGTATACCAGGGATCATCTCCGGTATTTTCCATGGTCCAATTGGCGGGAACTTTTATTTTCCGGCTTTCTGCGGGGACAGACTGTATGTCTGCGGGGCTTACTTCCTCAGGTTTACCCTTCAGGGTGAAATCCCATTCTCCGTTGAGCTTCCTATACCAGGGAGACTGCTCAGGGTCTCTGGTGAGGGCACTCTTTGTATCGGAAAAAGGGAAAAGAGTGGAACGGGGGGGGACTGTGGATATTGAGGGCAGCTCCGGCTGAATCCAGGGTTTTGACGCTGCTAAAGGGGAAAAAGACATACTGTGCTCTCCTTCTGATTGAGGAACCGTTTCACCGGTGTCCGTTTGTTTAATTCTAGGCCCGCGGGCCCGGTATTTCCAGAGGCTCTCAGGGCCTCCGGATTATCTTATTACGAATCTGAAATCCCTATGGCAAAAATACGATCCGGGGGGCATTCTGATTCTGGTATCAGAAGCCGGATCATGCTCAGTTAAGGAATCTGGTATTTATTTAAACACCTCAGATCTGGTTAATTTCTGTTTTAACACATGTCAGGGGGTGTAAAAATGGTTTTTATGGTATATATAATGTGTTAAATGGTATATCCGGGGCATGATGAAATAAAAGAAGAGTTGATCTTCCGTTCTCTGGGAGATCCCGCCCGCAGGCAGAGAATCGGGTGCGGTTTTATGCATAAAGGCGGCATCAGGGTGGATGAGTTTGAAACCAGGTTATCTTCCTATGCTCTGATTTATGTTATCAGAGGCCGGGGGCGGTATATCACTGCCACAGGTCAGGAAATAGATCTTGTGCCGGGAAGTCTGTTTCAGCGTCATCCCGGAGTTCTCCACTCCACAGTCCTTGATCCCGACAGCGGATGGCTGGAGTGCTTTCTGGATTTCGGTGAAGATCTCTACAGGGCTCTGGTCTCCATGCGACTGGTCTTCTCTGATGAGTTCTGCTGCTGGATTCCGCCGGCCAGCGGAGTGGAAGAGGAGTTCTACAAAACAATGCTGAGTCTCAAAGAGGCCAGTGAGAGGGAACTACCCCATTTCAGTATGGAGGTACTTCAGTTCTGCGCCTCCCTGCTGGAACGCTCCCGTCTGCAGGATGAGCAGGGGTGGGACCGGGTGGAGCTGAGCTGCCGGGACTTCAACCTGATGATCTGCCAGAGGCTGGATCTCAGAGAGTACTGCCGGAACAGAGGCTGGGGGTATGAGTCCTTCCGCAAGGTTTTCTATAAGAAAATGGGGCTTTCTCCCGGACAGTACATCATACAGAGACGGATGGACGAAGCCTGCAGGCTTCTGAGGATGGGAAACTTTACGGTTAAAGAAACAGCCCTTCGATTAGGGTATAAAAGCCCGTATGAGTTTTCCGCCCAGTTCAGGCGGTATACCGGATGGACTCCCCGGGATTACAGAGGCGCCCAGCCCTCTACATAGAGGTAAAATCTGTCAATCTGTGCCTGTTTTTGTAATCTGATATCAGCTGAGCGATGATTTCTTTCCATACATCCGTATTAAAGTTGGAATCTCGGGGATTGGCCATGCCTGCAATCTGACACTCCGTAGCTCCCAGGTTCAGAACCCAGGTTTTCATACTGGTACCCTGATAGCTGTAGATCTTTCCGTTCTGTCCTCCCAGTGTGGGCATATGGTTAAAGACATCTTTACCGGCCATGACCACAAGATCGGGCTGCAGAGCCACCAGAATATCCTTGTAGATATCCTGTGCCTGATTCCACATATCCTTTCCCGGGTCGGCATAGGCATCATGGAGAATGCCCTGCAGGAACTGATGGTAGGCAACACTGTTCCAGAACTTTTTCCTGTCCAGTTTCAGAGCACTCCCAAGTCCCGATTTCCAGTGTCTGGAATCGGACAGAACCAGCTCAAGGGCTGTGTAAAAGGGATCTGATACTTTGTTTCTGCACAGGTCTGAGATATAGGACTCTATGGTTTTATCCCTGTAACGGGCATCATAGTAGCTGCGACCGACAATAAGCAGTCTGATATCACCGGAAGAGGCGTAATTTTTTCCTATCCAGGGAGGATAGTTTACAGCCTTTCTGAAACTGACTTTTGACATATTCAACTCCGCTGTAATGAATTAAATCTACTGGTATTCCAATTTTAAGTGTATCAGAAAGCGGAAATATATCAATTGAAAAAAAATACCCGCAAAAGCTGCGGGCAATGGATGTTAATTCTGTTCTCCGATAATCCAGAGGGACAGGAGAATGACACACTGGGGAAGAAGAGCTCCCAGCCAGCGGACCAGATCGGGTTCAATAAAATTGGACAGGAAGAAATTCAAAATAATGCTGATCAGGAAAAAAATGCATATAACAAGGTGGATGATTCTGAATAAATCATCAGAAAGGGAAATGAAGAGACCGGCTACAAGAGCTGCCCCTGCAACAAGCTGGACAATGGCATAAACCAAAGGGAATATATTATTGGATTTACCGAACATTTTGTTCAGACCTCTTACGGCTTCCTGGCCTGCAGAATTATAGCCGTTCAAGGCCATGATTCCAAATACGATGAGGGCTGCTCCCAACACCAACTGCAGAATAAAATAGACATCGATTTTTCTGTTCATTAAGAACTCCTGTTTTTAACGGTATTTTATACACCGGTTTTCTTATAGATCGGAAGAGCACAC
>JAQQAM010000122.1 GCA_028532905.1 Spirochaetales bacterium | reverse complement strand
CATAAGTCAGCTGATTATCTTCCCAGTCCAGCAGATAATTATCATCTACCAGACCGGCATCAATGAGTTTGTCCTTCTCAGGAAGAGACCACCGGGGATTGTCTTCAAGAAAGCGGAGGTACCAACCCTTGGTGATTTCTCTGTCGGCAATATAGTAAGTCCAGTTTTCATCAGAGCTGTATAAGGAGGCTACAGGGATAAATTTTAAAGGATCTGAGGGGATGAGCTGTATCTCCTCGCCTTCAATATCAAAGTTTAATCGTTCTGACCGGGCCGCGGCTGCTGCCGATACGCCGGAGACATCATGAAATTCAGTAAGAAGATTCAACAGCTCAGGATTTTCTGCAACAAAGGCAGCGGCATTGGCAGCGGCTGTCAGAAGGTTGCTGCTGTTCAGGGCTTTCCCTTTAGTTTCAAATAAGGCAAATGCCTCGAGCCACTGGTAATAGGAATTATCATAAGCCGCTGTTCTGAGCAGGGATGCAAGATAGTCTTCCAGAAGATTGTCATCCAGCCGGCTGTTCCGGTTGCTGCTGCGGTAATAGGCTTTGAATAAATCCTGCATATGGGGAGGCAGCTGGAGGGAGGAGAATCCTTCATCAGACTGAAACCAGGACGCTGTGAGCAGATGATGTTCACTTATAAAATCAGGGGTAATATTGGAAACCATTTCGATGGCCATATCCCGGTTCCTTTTCAGGAACAGGGTTCCGAAGGTTCTTCCTTTTACTTTGACTTCCGATTCCCAGGTTTCATGGTAAGGAGATTTTACGGTTATTGTCCGCTTTCCTTTTTCAATAAAGTATTTACCCGGAGATGCTCCCAGTCTGATTCCGTCAGCATAAACCGAAGCACCGCCGGGGGTGGTGCTGATGGTGTAATAGGTACCGTTTTTCATAATTCCCGGTAGAAAAAAAACCAGAAAAAACAAGAAAAGGGCAAGGATCAGATAGATAATCCGGATATACTTTTCGGGATGAATTCCCAAAACGGGTTTGAGGGTAACCTGCTGTTCATTTAATTCTTCTTCACTCATGGGAATTCGCTTCATAGCAGGATTATAGGAAGACTCTAATGGCTTGTCAACGCGGAGAGTTCTGTGATAATTTTTGTACAATGAAATCTTACACCAAGGAAGTGGAATGAAAACATTCTCGGCAAAGCTCGTTACATTTACTGAAAAAGTGCTGACCAGGCGTAAGATCCGCATCTATAAGAAGAAGAAAAGACAGCAGGCCAAGAATCCTGTGCTGGATTGGCTGGAAGCCTTTCTCTGGGCTGCTATGGTGGTACTTCTTATCAATCAGTACCTCTTTCAGGCATACCAGATCCCTTCAGGTTCCATGAAGGATACACTCCTGATCAAAGACAGAATCTTTGTGAATAAGCTTCTCTATGGTCCCGAATTACTCCCGGGTATGGCCAAAGTTCCCGGATGGAAAATTCCTCAGAGAGCAGAGGTCATTATTTTTGAGAATCCTACCTACATCTCTCAGGGACCTGTTTTTGATATTATGCAGAGAGTCATTTATATGCTGACCCTTTCCATGGTGGATATTGATAAAGATGAAAACGGTATGCCCAAGGCTCATTTTCTGATAAAGCGTCAGGTGGCACAGGATGGAGATGTGTATATACAGGAGCAGGGTAATCTGTTGATCCAGGCCCGTGGTGAATCCGCATTTATGGCTGAGAATGATTTTAAAATTCTGTCGGGAACAGAATATGGAAATAAAAGAATGATTGATCCTTCTGAATATCCTGTCTTCAGGGCCTATGGGGAAGCCTATACCTTGAGAGAGGAGGGACTTTCCATTCCCGCATCTGTCAGGACATCCGCTTCCAGAATTGACTCTGTTGTCTATAAAGATCCCCTGGAAATCGATATGTGGCGGCAGAAAAAGAAATTCGAAATTCAGCCCTTTAATACGGCGGCCTCTGCAAGATGGCGGCGGGCTTCAGAGACAGGGTATTACATACCTGAAAATTGGGTATTGCCTCTGGGAGATAACAGGGACAACTCCAATGACGGCCGGTATTTCGGCCCGGTTCCCAAGGATAAAATTCTGGGCAAGGCCATGTTCAAATACTGGCCTGCTGCAAGAATAGGGATTATCCGCTAGTGTTCTCAACGACATCCAGAAAAGCCATCCCCTATCAGGAGAGAAAGGCCATCGCTTCAAGACGAATCAGAAGAACCGTTTTTCTGGTTCTGATTTTCTTCTTCTATCTGTTTTTCTCAAATTATTTCTCAACAGCCTATAAAGTGGGATCTGTTTCCATGGAACCCGGCATCAGTCCCGGAGACAGGGTGCTTTATTCCCGCTTCCTGCTGGATACAGATACAGCCCTGTTCAACTGGAGCGGTCTGGGGATCAGCAGGGGGGATCTGGTGGTTGTTTCGCCCCCCTATTTCAGGGAGAATCAGAAACTGATTGATTTAATCAATCCGGTCATCCGTTTTATGACATTCCAGAAAATCCAGCTCAGTTCCTATTCACGATACAGCTGGGAAAATACAGATTATATAAAAAGAGTGATTGCCGTACCGGGAGATTCGGTGCGTATGGTAAATCACAGAGCCTATATCCGTACACCCGAATCATCCAGTTTCCGGTATGAACAGGATGTGATTGACCTTGATTATGAGTGGAAATCCATCGATACCCAGAGCGGCTGGCTCCCGGGATATCCCTTTGACGGTTCGGTGGAAGAGATTACCCTGGGTGAAAATGAGTTCTTTGTTTTGAGTGACTACAGGGGAGGGGGGAGTGATTCCTATGTCTGGGGTCCCCTTTCCGCAGACAGAATTCAGGGCAAAGTCTTTTTCAGGTACTGGCCCTTCAGTTCCTTTTCTTTCCTTTAGGCTAAGAGGGTTACTGTTTTGTCCGGGTCATACCGAGCCGCCCTGTATATCCACATTCCCTACTGTGTTCAGAAGTGTGATTACTGCGATTTCTACTCAAGTTGTGATGTAAGCAGTTCAGAAGCCCTCCTCAGGCAAATTCCCCTGCAGCTTAGAGAATTATCTGTTCTCTATAATGTTTCCGGCTTCTCTTCCCTTTATCTGGGAGGAGGAACTCCTGCTCTGGTGAATCCACTGGCTCTGGAGCAGATGTTTTCAGAAATCAGAGTACTCAATGGCGGGCATCTGCCCGGGGAAGTGACTATGGAGTGTAATCCCCGGAATGTATCTGCTGAAAATCTGGATATATGGATGAGAAGCGGAATTAATCGAATCAGTCTGGGGGTACAGAGTTTTCAGGATGGATTTCTGGCCAGGGCGGGGAGGAAAAGCAGCCGGGAAGCCATTCTCCGGGCATTGAATCTTCTGGCAGAACGCCGCAGCAGACTCAATCTAAATATTGATCTGATTCAGGGGCTGCCGGGAATGGATCAGTCCGATCAGCTGCAGGATGTGACAGAAGCACTGGACTGGCAGCCGGATCACCTGTCCTGGTACAGCCTGATTATGGAACCAGGAACCCGTCTTTCCCGGGAATGGGAAGAGCGGAATGGAGATCTGGACACAGATAATGAAAATATCTGGCTGGCAGGCTGTGATCTTATTGAAAACAGGGGGTACAGACGGTATGAAACATCCAATTTCTGCCTCCCCGGTAAAGAGAGCCGTCATAACAGTTCCTACTGGAGAATGGAGCCCTATCTGGGCTGCGGTCCTGCTGCTGTCTCCATGCTGAGGTCTGATGATGACAAGATTGTCCGGTTTAAAACCAGAGCCGCTGCGGATGAGTTCAGTCGTGGAATCGTGGAATATGATGATACAGAGATTCTGGATAGTGCTGAATTTCTGAAGGATTTTCTTATGATGGGACTACGGCTGTCCCGGGGAATTGAGCTGAAGCGATTTAAAAAAATATTCGGCAGTTCTGTAGCAGAACTGATTCCCGACTCTCTGAGCCTGTGGGAGGGCAGAGGCTGCCTCCTTCTGACTTATGATCACCTGAGGTGTACGGAAAAAGGGATGGATCTGCTGAACTCCATTCTGATCTCCTTCTTTGATGAGATTGATCGGAGACACCCCGCCCTTCCTGTCAACTGGCCTGGCTGAAGGGGTGCAGAACAGTAGGCTCTGATTCTTGACACCCTATTTTTCATTGTGTTATTTTTTACAGGATTTACTTTTAGCAAATTTAATTTTTAGGAGATACAATGTCAGGTCATAGTAAATGGCATACCATAAAACATAAGAAAGGCGCAGCAGATGCCAAAAGAGGAAAACTCTTTACAAAGATTATCAAGGAGATCACTGTCTGTGCCCGTATGGGTGGTGGAGACCTTGAGTCCAATGCTGCCCTGAGAACTGTTGTACTGAAAGCCAAAGCGGCTAACATGCCCAAAGATAATATCGAGAAAGCAATCAAGAAAGGTACCGGAGACCTGGATGGTGTTGACTACATTGAACTCCAGTATGAAGCCTATGCTCCCGGCGGAGTGGGACTTCTTATTTCCACTCTGACTGATAATAAAAACAGAACGGCAGCCGATGTTCGTTCCATCCTGAACAAGGGTGGTGGTTCCCTGGCAGCTACAGGAGCAGTATCCTATCAGTTTGCCAGAAAAGGTGTTATTGCCTACAGCGGTGAAGACGTTGACTTTGATAGCCTGTTCGAAGCGGCACTGGAAGCCGGTGCTGAAGATGTTACCGATGAAGACGGTGCTATTGAAGTCATTACTGACCCCGGTGATTTTGAAGCCGTTCTTACAGCCCTGCAGGAAGCAGGATTTAATCAGCTCAGTGCTGATGTCACCATGGTTCCCGATAATACTGTAACATTGGAAAATGAGCAGACCGGCAAGGTTCTCAGACTGATTGAACGTCTGGAAGACAATGATGATGTTCAGGATGTTGCCAGTAACCTGGATATTCCTGCCGATTTTGAAATGGAATAATGCAGCCCATTCTGGGAATTGATCCCGGCCTGGCTCATGCCGGCTGGGGACTCATCACACATGATGGGATAAGAAGCCGGTATATTGCCCATGGCGTAATCAAGACTGATTCAAAGTCGCCTATGGCAGACCGGCTTCTTTGTCTTTATGACGGATTAAGTGAGGTTATAAAGACCTACAATCCCGGCAGTGCCGGGATAGAAACACTCTATTTTGCAAAAAATGTATCTTCCGCCATGCCGGTGGCAGAAGCCAGAGGGGCCTTGTTGCTCTGTATGGCCAGACATGGTCTGGTAATAGGGGAATATACACCACTTCAGATTAAACAGTCGGTTGTGGGGAACGGCAGGGCAGAGAAGCATCAGGTTCAGTCCATGGTCGCTCTGCTGTTGAAATTGAAGGAAGCACCCAGGCCTGATCATGCCGCCGATGCCCTGGCTGCCGCTCTCTGTCATGCCCATACAGGAGGCCTGTCATGATTAATAGTATCCGCGGAACAGTCAGCGAAAAGGGCGAAACCTGGATCTGTATTGATAATCAGGGGATGGAATACCAGCTGACCGCCTCCTCTCTCAGTATCAGTGCCCTCCCTGCTGTCGGGTCGGAAGCCAGAGTTTTTACCTGGCTGTATCATAAGGAAGATATGATGGCCCTGTACGGCTTTGCCAGTCAGAAAGAGCGCTTTTTGTTTCTGGACCTGATTTCTGTCAGCGGTGTGGGACCCAAAGGGGCCATCAAGATTCTCTCTGCGGTGAGAGCGGATCAGCTGATGATGTATCTGGAAGAGGAAAATCTTGATGCTCTGGCCTCTCTGCCCGGTCTGGGAAAGAAAACGGCTCAGAAAATTCTACTCCAGCTGAGAGGTAAACTCAGCTGGGACGATCCCGGTACTCCATCGGCTCACAGCGGTCCTGATGCGGAATGGATAGAGTCCCTGACGGCTATGGGATTTGAAAAAAGAAAAGTAGTGGCCGTTGTAAAAGTTCTGATGAAGAGTGATGAAATTGCCGCCCTCTCCTCCGATAAAAAGGAACAGGAGATTCTAAGACGGGCTATTGTTGAGCTGAGCTCCTAGGAGATATTCAATTATGTCAGATGACAGCATACTGTCTGGACTTCCCTATCAGGGTGAAGAGCCTGCAGAAAACCCTATCCGTCCCCGGCTCTTGAGTGAATTTCTGGGTCAGGAGGATGTAAAAAGCAATCTCAGGGTCTTTATTGATGCTGCCAGAAAACGGGAAGAACCTCTGGATCATGTGTTTCTCTCAGGCCCTCCGGGACTGGGGAAGACTACCCTTGCCGGAATCATGGCCAATGAGCTGGGTGTTGAAGCCAAGGTGACTTCTGCTCCGGCGCTGGATAAGCCAAAGGATCTTGCCGGTCTGCTGACAACCATAACAGAGAGAACCGTCTTTTTTATTGATGAGATTCACAGATTGAAACCCGCCATAGAAGAGATGCTCTATATCGCCATGGAAGACTATGAACTGGACTGGATTATCGGGCAGGGGCCTTCCGCCAGAACCATCCGGATACCTGTGCCTCCCTTTACTCTGGTAGGGGCAACAACAAAGCCGGGCCGGATATCCAGCCCTCTTTATACCAGATTCGGAATCAATGTGAGAATGAATTTCTATTCTCTGGAAGAACTTCAGGAGATTATTACAAGAAGTGCTTCCATCCTGAATATCACAATCACATCCGATGCGGCACTTGTGCTTTCCGGCTCCAGCAGAGGGACTCCCCGTGTGGCCAACAGACTGCTCCGTCGTATGAGGGATTTTGCCCAGATAGAAGGTGAGGGCATTATTACAACAGACATAGTGCATGCCGGTCTGAAACGGCTTCAGGTCGATGAACGAGGTCTTGAGAGACTGGACCGGGAAATTTTAAGAACACTTATCGAAAAATATGAAGGCGGTCCTGTCGGAGCGGAAACCCTTGCCATCTCTGTGGGAGAGAGTATGGATTCTCTTGAGGATTTTTACGAACCCTATATGATCCAGCAGGGTTTTCTCAAAAGGACCCCCCGGGGGCGTGTGGCCACGCCTCTGGCATATAAACATTTAGGAATGGATATTACACAGAATGAAAATCAGGGACTTCTCTTTTAATTTACCCCCCGAACAGATAGCACAGCATCCCCCCGAAGAGAGGGGCACAGCCAAACTGATGGTCATGAACCGTCAGACAGGTGAAATCAGTCATAAAAACATGCAGGATTTTCCCGACCTTGTGGAACCGGGAACTCTTGTAGTTTTCAATAATTCCAGAGTGAGGAAAGCCAGGGTTTTTGCTTTTTCCGAGCACGGTGGTAAAGTGGAGTTTTTCTTTTTAAAATCACTGGAAAAGGATCTCTGGCTCTGTATGGTTTCCAAGGCCAAAAAACAGAAAGCCGGAAAGAAATTTACTTTTCCGGGAGATGTGGACGGGGTTATAGAAGAAGAGGTATCCAGCAATCACAGGAAAGTGCGCTTTTCCATGCCTGTGGACGATGATTATCTGGATGTCCATGGTCATATTCCCCTGCCGCCCTATATCAAACGAGAGGATTCCGAAGAGGATTCGGAGCGTTATCAGTCTGTTTTTTCCAAAGAGACAGGTTCCGTTGCCGCCCCCACAGCCAGCCTTCATTTTACTGATGAAATTCTCGGACGGTTGAAGGACAAGGGGGTGGAAACTGCTTTTGTTACACTTCATGTGGGGCTGGGGACCTTCGAGCCTGTCCGGACAGAGAGCATACTTGATCACAAGATGCATGAGGAGCAGTTCTTCATTTCTGACGACACCGCCGACAAAATTGAAAAAGCCCTGAAAGAGGGAAGGCCTGTACTGGCTGTTGGTACCACATCAGTCAGAACTCTCGAATCAGCCTGGCAGGATGGAAAACTGACACGTGGTGAGAATGCTACAAATATATTTATCTATCCCGGTTACGACTTTAAAGTGGTCAGCCAGATGTTCACCAATTTTCATACACCCGAGTCCACACTTCTGGTTCTGGTCAGTGCTTTTGCCGGAAAGGATTATATTGATGCGGCCTACAGTGAAGCCGTGGAGAAGGGGTATATGTTCTTTTCGTATGGCGATGCCATGCTGATGAAATAATATACGAGGTATGGATAGTGCCTTCTTGCTCAGACAGGTCCTCGGCTACGCCTGCGAAACTCGCCGAAGACACTATCCATACCTACTAATTATTTCCTTCAGTTAAAGGGGGCTCAGCCTCCGGCCTGCGGAACTCGACACAGGCACTATCCACTCTCACTAATTATTTCTCTCAGCCAGGGGGGGTACGCCTGCCGAGGACCTGTTTGAGTAAGGGCCTATGTCATTATTCTGATTAAAAGTTTCAGTAGGTTTTTTCATTCATGGCTTCAAAGTCTTCCCGAACTTTCTGAAGCCTGGCCAGTTCCCGTTCGATGGTCCGTCGGTAGTTCAGGTCACCTGTCTGTATTCTGTAGGATTCATCTTCCCAGAACTGAATATCCTCAATAAACATCCAGGCGAATTTCTTATCCGACGCCTTGTCGGACCACTCAATGGCATCCTCCCAGAAGTTCAGTGCGTAGCGGTAGCACTCTTCCGCCGTCTCCAGACTGTCCAGATTTGAGAATTTCCAGGGATAGTTGTAGAAATAGGCGTTCCGTTTATCGTATTTCATACCCAGTTTGAGGTAGGAGTCCACCAGTCTCAGGTTAACATGCATGTAAAAAAGATATCTGTATTTTTCCCACTCTTTTTCATTTTCAATTGTGGCAAGAGCATTCAGAGGATTGGCAAAGTCTGATCGAAGAGCCATTCCCAGATAATGGATATTCTCCATGGTGTCTTCGGGGTACTGGTACAGATGCTGATGGTAGAGCCTGTAAAACTGCTCGGCATAGAGAATTTTATAGGCATGCAGGTCTCCCGGTCCACGGAAAATGAGAAAAATAGTTGCAAACAGGATTAGTTTTTGAATCTTCTTCACACTTTCTGTATCGGAGTAAAGAAGGATTCTCCTTAGAAGGATTCAGGCTTAGAGCTTGAGAATACTTCGTATAGAATCAAATACATCTTCCACGGAAGATTCTCCGTCAATTCTGTAAAGCTGTCCCGATGGATTTATACTTTTCTCTGTATCCGATGGGTAGAAAGCGGCAAAGGCTTTTTCATAATTCTGTGCCACTTTTCTCTGAAGGGCTTCCTTTTCATACAGATCAACACTGTCACGTCCGCCCCGGCGGGCAGCAGAGGTTTCTACCGAGCATTCTACATAGAAACAGGAGCCGGGAGCAGGGTAGTCTTTGTTCAGGTCCAGAACCGTTTCAAAATCGATATTCAGGGACTGATAGGCCAGAGAGGAGAACAGGTATCTGTCACAAAAAACCCAGCAGCCCTCTTCCAGCTTGCTTCGGATCTGCTTCAGGTGTTCCCGGCGGTCAGCGGCAAACAGTTGTGCCAGTGTCAGGGTTTCTGCTGTCTCTCTTTTTTCCAGAACATCCCGGCAGGCTCTGCCGATAAAGCCGTCAGAAGGTTCAAATGTTCTGTAGCAGGGAATGCCGTTTTCCTGGCAGTGCGCTACCAGCTTGTCCAGCTGTGTTGTTGTTCCAGATCCGTCCAGGCCTTCCAGTACGACAAATTTATCCCATATTCCCATTACATATCCTTGCGTATTCGAGTGTTTCAGATAGAATAATACACAATGCGGAAGCTGACTATACTAATCCTGATAACTCTTGCTTTGCCAGTGCTTCTTTCTGCAGAAGAAGACCCCATTATTCTGGACAGGGATATTCTCTACTGGAAACCAGCGGGTCCGGATGTCCTGATTCCCGATGATTTTTTTTCACCCGAAGGAATCCGGTATTCAGGGGATGCATTTCTCTCATCCCTTGATGTTACACTGAAAAGAAAAGATCTTCCTGTGCTGGTTTTTGAAGAATCCGGAGTTGAAGAGGATGAGTTAATTCTGAACTGGACTCCTCCGGCCTTGTTTACAGTTAATGAAATAAAAAGGAATCACAGTCTGAAGGCCTTCAGTTCCTATCCCTACGGGAGCGGATTGCTTTTGAAGGGAGGGGGAGATTTATTCTTTTATGAAACCGGGGGGAATTATGCCCACCGGAGTGATGCTCCTCACTGGTTGAAAGGATCAGCAGGGATTGATAACAGTGTTCACTCTCTGGGGGGGCATTTTGCCTGGAGAGAGACGGTAGATACTTACTTTTTGTCTCTGGCACAGTGGAGCAGTGAAATCTCTGCATTATCGGGTAATACTCTGAAAGGAGCCGCCGATTTTCAGTCTGTTTATGCTCCCGGATCATCAGGGGAGATGCACCAGTGGCGGGCTGCAGCATCGGCAGGAGGCCAGGTTCAGCTCTCATCCATGGTTCTGACAAGCAATTTGGAATCAGAGTTTACCCATTATCAATCGGGCAGAGAGTGGAGGTTGAGTCCGGAACTTCGAATCGGGAAGAGGTATCCTTTAATAAAGGGAAACTGGAGTGTGGAAGCCGGATTACTGGCGGATATTTACAGTGATCTTTCAAAAGTGAGATACTATCCTCAATTGTCCCTGGAGTATATGAAATACGGCTCCTGGAGCCTTTTTTTAAGCAGTGAAAGCGACTCTCTGGACCCGGAAATCCTCCACTCCTTCCTGACGGAAGAGATTTACAGTGTTTCAGAACTTGATTTTTACAGAAATACCACCCTCAAGGCCGGTTTTTCTGTCAACCGTGCCAAATGGCATATCAACGGAGAGGGGGGATATCTCTATGCTGTTGTTCCTGAACTCAGAGATTCTGTACTCCAGTCTGACCTGAAACAGCTGTTTTTTGCAGATACAGCTGTCAGCTGGAAATATAATGACCGAAGAGTCACGGAATTAAGCTGTTATGCCGATTATGAAGATACGGGAAGGTATCGGTATTTACTGGAAAACAGATGGTCTTTTAGTGCTGCTGGAGATGCCGGAAAAGATCATACAACTGTGCTGTTGCTGCGGACGGGAAACAGGGAGCTTGTCAGGGGTTATCCTTCTGTTTTTAATACTGCTTCGGATCGTTTATGGGGTGCCGGAATTGAACTGGATTTTACTGTACCCTTG
Source organism: Spirochaetales bacterium (assembly GCA_028532905.1). GTDB lineage: Bacteria > Spirochaetota > Spirochaetia > DSM-2461 > DSM-2461 > Oceanispirochaeta. The sequence continues at coordinate 6,090 of JAQQAM010000122.1, read as the reverse complement.
AAAGCATCGGTCTTTATGGATTATCTTCCCCGGAACAGTAAAACCGAAGTATATGCAGAACTGAGGTGGTACTACTGAAGACTCTGTGAAGATTGTAACTTTTGCATCATCACGGTGTATTATGGAGAGTAAGGTCAGATAATGGTTTCCAATTCGTCAATATTCATGCCCAGGGCTGTGATTCTTTCACTCCTTTTTCATGCCCTTGTTCTGTTATTGATGTCTTTTTATTTCACTTTAACTCCGCAACCCGAGGTTTTTCCTGCCATCAGAATAAGTTTTACCCGCAACAGCTTTCCCGATGGAGGCTTGAAGAATACTCCGGAGGCCGGTAAATCGGACACGAAGGTCTCTGAACCGGTTTTACTGGAACCACGAGACGTACTGACTCCGGTTCAGGAGATTCCCGTTTCACCAGAGCCGCCGGTTCCTGTGCCATCTGTACCTGAGGTATCTGTACCTGAGGCATCGATTCCTGAGCTATCTGCTCCCGAACAGCCTGTACTCGAGCAATCTGTCCCCGAACAACCAGTTCCCGAACCATCTGTACTCGAGCCGGTTGTTCCCGAAGAAACGATAATACAGGAAACGCCTCCCCGGTCTGAGGCCGCTCAGGTTGCAGAACCAGTCCGGACATCCTCAGCAGCTCAGATATCAACGGCATCTCAGACCGCAGAGCCTGTACAGACTTCAGGCACGGCTCAGGCTGCATCAGGTGAACCGGGAGCAGATTCTGAAGATCAGTCTGAACTCCAATGGGAGGGAGCCCCAGCAGTTCGGCGTTATGTGCCTGATCCGGATTTCAGGATTCCCTTGAATGTTCATCTTCCGGATGTGATAGAAGTCAGTTTCTCTGTTAAGTATGACGGAACAGTGCGGGTGGGCTCGATAAAACCGCCTACGGGATCTTTGAGTCTGGACAGTCAGATCAGGCAATATGTCAATGACTTTCTTTTTGAGTCTTTTGACCGGTCCGAAGCCGATCGAAAAGGGCTGCTCCGGCTGAATCTGCGTGGACAGGAGGCCGGTTGATATGCTGAAAACACGACCTGTCCTGTTTCATCTGGCACAGCTTGTACTGCTCATCCTCCTGGTATTCCTAGCGGTTGTTTCCTTCCGGTCGGTTGATCAGAAAATTGAAGAAGCCGCTGAGACTCTCCGGGCAGAACTCATAGGAACTCTTGAATCTCAATATAATATCCGTCTTGAGTATGATTCCATGTCTCCTTCTTTTCTCAGTTCCATACAGATCAGGAATATCAGAGTCTATACTCAAAATGAGACAGAACCTGTTCTGGAGATCGAGAGACTGAAACTCAGACATGATCTTTCCGGTCTTCTGCTGAGAGGGGATACTGTTGTCAGGAGTATTTCGGTTTCCGGTCTGAGTCTGGATGTGGATGATCAGCGGGATGGTCCCTTTCTGCAGACCCTATCCTCCTCCGGAGGTGGGGGCGCTGTTCCGGGTCTGGATACAATTTTCACACAGTACATCAGGATCAGGAACTGGGAGGCCTCTTTCAACAGCAGTCAGTTCACTGCTTCCGGAAAAGGAGATCTGATCAGTCTCAGACAGCAGGGGGAATATGCCCGTCTTACTTTTGACGGAAAATTGAACTACCAGAGTTCCGCAGCAGGTGCCCAGCTTGAATATTTTACTCTGGATACAGCGTTGAAGGGGACTGTGCAGAATGATTTGAGCGCCTTCTCACTGGACAGTGATTTCAGGACGATCGATACGAACCTGGCTGTTATCGCCAGCCAGAGGCTGAATATCAATTATGGAAATGATCAGCTGCGGATTACTAAAATCAAGGACACAAAACCTTTTGATCTGAACTTTACTCTTGATGATGAACGGATAAAGGTCTCTCTCATCGCCGAAGAGTTCTCTCCTGCAAGACTGATCTCCTTTAAATCAGATCTGGCAGTTATCAACCCCTGGCTGGAAAGTGTTATGAGCGGGAGTGCCGAATTTGCAGTTGAACGGAATACAGGGTTTATTTCATATGATTATGAAGGGAATCTGACTGTTGATAATGATCAGCTCCCCTTTCCTGTGAAGATTTCTCTGGATATAAAGGGGGATGATCTTCATATCAATTCAGAAAAACTGCTGATTTCAACACCTGCCGGGAATGCCAATCTTGTTGGCCAGTGGGTATTTCAGAATGGATTTCCTGAAGGGCAGATCCGTTTAAGCAATGTCAAGGCAGGACCTTACCAGACAATCAGCGGTACTCTCCTGCTGGAAAACATTGATGAGTACCTGTCCCTGAGGTCCCGAAATCTACAGCTGGCAGACGGCAGCAGTCCCGGAACTCTCAAAGCCCTGGTCTACAGTAACGAGCAGAACTATGTTTTTTCAGTACTCTCAGATCTGAATCCCTACAATAATAACCGGGACAGAGTCATGCTCGACGGAAGTTTTTCCATGGATAAAGGTTTCAATATCCGCTCTTCCTTCAGACTCAGTGATTTTCAGGTGGCGGGCCTGTCTCCTTATCTGTCACCGGGATTATCAAATACCCTGAATACCTCCTTGAACGATCTGCTTGTACAGTCGGAAGGGAGTGTCAGTTTTTCTCCGGGTAACCTGATTGTCCAGCTGAACCGGTTTCAGTCCTTTACTCCAGATGGCTCCAGAAGTCTTTCCCTCAGCGGTTTTTATGGGGACCGGGAGCTGGATGTCCATTCTCTGGAGTTTATATGGGACAATAACTATCTGCTGGGCTCGGGAACTGCGGATTTCAACAATCAGGCTGTGTCCATAGCCAGTAACTGGAATCTGAATGACAACAAATATGAAATAAATGCCCTTCAAAGAGAAGGACAGCTTTCTGTTGCCGGCAGTCACGGACTGAAAATACAGCTTGCCGGACAAGGGGATTCCAGACTGCTGGGAACAATGATTCTGGAAGAAGCACCTGTGAGATGGGATGGGCAGGATTATCTTGCATCATTGAATCTCAGAGGACGTTACGGACAGGATAACTGGGAAGTCTTTCTCAGTGATTCTTCATTCCGCTGGATGAACTCAACACTCCTGCAGGAACCGGAGCTCAGTGTTACCGCGTTTATGGCACCGGGAGTGGTCAATATCTTCTCAATGGATTATGCAGACAGTTTTTCCAGACTCAATGGAGAAGGCAGTTTCTTTTATGATATGGAAAGACGTGTCTATAACGGTTCTCTTGCTTTGACAGAACCGGGAACAGGGCCTGATCTGGAACGTTATGATATTTTTGCCGCCTACAGTGAAGGCAGCCTTTCTCTCACAACTCAGCTTGAGAATGCCAGAACCGAAAGATTTTCTGTCTTGAATATGAACGGGCGGGTTGATTCTGCTATTACCATTCAGGGAACCCTTGATGACCCGGTTCTGGAAGCATCTGTCAATGCTCCCGGACTGGAGATGGATAAGAACCCCTTTGCTTTAAAAGGGGATATCCGGCTCAGTTCCAGGAAGCTGGAATTGTCCAATCTGAATTTACAGAGGAATAATTTGTATCTTAGAAGAGGCTTGGGAGTTTTTGATTTAAAAGACGGCTCACTGGTCTTTACTGCATCCCTTGCAAACAATGGGGACGAAGGGGAAGAATCAGACAAGCTGTTTTCTCTGGAATCCGGTTTTTCAATCAAAGCGGATACGGGGATGACTTTTAATTTCAGAAACTTTGAGGTGCCGGAACTGGAAGACTTTAGCGGTCGTTTGCGTATTCATCCTGTAAAATGGAATGGACTGACCACTTTTTCATCAAAAACAGTTGATTTCACCAGAAAGGGTTCCATTTTTGAGAGTGTCCTTCTGGAAGACCCCGAACAATTTGTTCGTTACGACAGCACAAGCGGAAGAATCCGGGGAAATTTGAAACAGGACTTTCCGGTTGCCATGAAAATGGACGGCTTTATCAATACAGAGGGTATCGATCTATCCCTGGATGATATGGTTCTGAGTCTGAATATGATCAACTATGTAATGCCCAAAGACAAGGCTCTGGATAACCGGTATGTCGTGTTTAAAAAAGGCAGCCTTATGGAAGGGGCATTGCAAATCGGCGGAACCCTGGATGATCCGGAATTCTACGGGAAGCTGAGTTCCCGGGATCTCTTTGTTCTGACTCCCTATACGGAATCATCTATTGATGAGACTTTCATTGAAGCAACCATCAATAATGATTTTGTAGAAACCAATGAGTTTTTCATTCCCATAGGCAGAGGCGGTATACGGGCTCAGGGAACCATGACAATGAACGGCTGGGGGATCAAGGAATATGATCTGCCCATATCGGTTGAGGGCACCCCGGGGACTCCTATTGCCTATAACGCCTATGGCCTGCAGGGAACCGGTGCTGTTACCGGACAGTTCCGCTTTTACGGCGATAATAAACAGGGCAATTTTGACGGCCGTGTTGTTCTTGATGAACTGGTAGGTTCTTTTGGAGAAAAAACAGTCATTGCCGGCAGAAAGAGAATAAGGAGAAACAGATATGCCTTCCGGTTGAATCTTGATATTGAGACAGGTAAAAATGTTATTTTTGTTCTTCCCAATCCACAGGTTGAGCTTGTCAGAGCAACAGCGGAACAGGGAGAAGTATTGAATGTAACTGTTGATTCCATGAATAAAACACTTTCCATGACCGGGGGAATTTCCATTCGGGATGGTGAGATCTACTATTTTGACAGAACTTTTGAAATTCTGGAGGGATCTCTCACATTCAATGAAGATGAAGAGACTTTTAATCCTTTTCTGAATATTGAAGCGGAAATCGATACATCAGATTCCAATGGAGATGAAGTCACCATAACTCTGGTGTACAGAAATCCGGTAAGGGATGAGTTTACCCCGATTCTCAGATCCAATCCTTCCATGCCCGAAGATGAGATTGTGGCTCTGTTCGGTCAGAGTCTGATACCTCTGGACAGTTCGGGAGAGGTGGATATTTCCAATGTTCTTCTGGCAACGGGAGGTATGGTCAGCCAATACGGTTTTGTCAGACCCCTGGAAAAATCCATAAAGGAATCTCTGAATCTGGATACGGTAACCATCAGAACAGAGATTCTGGAAAATGCTATAATCGACCAGTTGAACCGTGAAAGTTCAACAACTGATGCCAGTACAACCTACAGTATGACCAAGTATCTGGATGATACCAGCATTTATCTGGGTAAATTTGCCGGTGATTCTCTCTACTTTTCTGCCGGTATGGTTGTTGATTATGACCAACTATATGGTTTAGGATCGTATTTCAATGGTATTCAGGTTGTTCCGGATCTGACCATTGAAATGAGAACCCCGTTTTTTCTGGTGTACTGGAATTATAATAAGAGAAATGCCTTTGACTTTCATAATACCGATTTGATGAAAAACAATGCGATCGGATTTGAATGGCGGTATTCATACTGATAGGCCCGGCGGGGCCGATTTAAGAAACACTTTGACCTGAAGTGGTCATAAAAATGAGGAGTACTGATGCTAAAAAAGAGATGGACTGCATTCCTGCTACTGATTTGTATTCTGGGAACAGTCTCCCTGTCAGCACAGACCGCTGGAGAGTGGTATTCAAATAAGCAGATTATTGATATTCGTTTTACCGGTTTGAAGACTGTTTCAGAAACAGAACTTAACGGTATAGTCAGGCCATATATTTCCAGACGGTTCACAGACTCCCTCTCCTGGGAAATCCAGGGAAAGCTGTATGCACTGGAGTATTTTGATCTGATCCTTCCCCAGGTTCTCCCCGGAGATGATAACAACAATACGGTTGTAATTGAATTTCAGGTAAAGGAGAAACCCGTTGTCAATGAGATCATATTTACCGGTAATGACCGTGTCAGAAGAGGGGAGCTTAACGACACCATTCTCCTGACCAGGGGAGACATGGTGAATAAATCCTCCATCAGGCTGGATACACAGGCTCTCAAGTCTCTTTATATCGAGAAGGGTTATGTAGATGCTGAAGTCAACAGCACCATAGAGAAAGATGAAGAGTCAAACACGGCCACAGTCGTGTTTTATATTCAGGAAGGATATCAGACCCCAATAAAGGAAAAACGCGTTGTGGGGAAAGATCAGCATGTCACCTAAAA